>NZ_JBMKHS010000026.1:0-66416 GCF_049238105.1 Enterobacter cloacae complex sp. IR5418
GTCGCTTTATTGCTTCAGCTTAAAAATTACTGGGGATCCCTCAGCCCACGGGGAGAGGGAACAATGCATTACGGCATCGCGGGCGGCGTAATGCCGAAATGATTCCACGCCCGCACCGTCGCCATACGACCACGCGGGGTACGCTGTAAGAAGCCCTGCTGGATCAGATACGGCTCCAGCACGTCCTCGATAGTCTCACGCTCTTCACCAATCGCCGCCGCCAGGTTATCCAGCCCTACCGGCCCGCCAAAGAACTTATCCAGCACCGCCAGCAGCAGCTTACGGTCCATATAGTCAAAGCCTTCGGCATCCACGTTCAGCATATCCAGCGCCTGAGCGGCAATGTCAGCCGAAATGGTGCCATCGTGCTTCACCTCAGCGAAGTCACGCACCCGGCGCAGCAGACGGTTGGCAATACGCGGCGTCCCGCGGGAGCGCTTCGCCACTTCAAACGCCCCCTCTTCGCTCATATCCAGCCCCATGTAGCGCGCACTGCGTCCCACGATATGCTGAAGATCCGGCACCTGATAAAACTCCAGACGCTGTACAATACCAAAACGGTCGCGCAGCGGAGAGGTTAACGATCCGGCGCGCGTCGTGGCGCCAATCAGGGTGAACGGCGGCAGATCGATTTTGATGGAGCGCGCCGCCGGGCCTTCGCCGATCATGATATCCAGCTGGTAATCTTCCATCGCCGGATAGAGCACTTCCTCCACCACCGGCGACAGGCGGTGGATTTCATCGATAAACAGCACGTCGTGCGGCTCAAGGTTAGTCAACATCGCCGCCAGGTCCCCTGCTTTCTCCAGTACCGGGCCGGAGGTGGTACGCAGGTTAACGCCCATTTCGTTGGCGACGATATTCGCCAGGGTGGTTTTGCCTAACCCCGGCGGACCAAAAATCAGCAGGTGATCGAGCGCATCGCCGCGCAGCTTTGCCGCCTGGATGAAAATCTCCATCTGAGAACGAACCTGCGGCTGGCCGATGTACTCATCCAGCAGCTTTGGACGGATCGCGCGATCCACCACGTCATCTGGCTGAATGGTGCCTGCCGATACCAGGCGGTCTGCTTCAATCATCCTTTACCTCACAATGCAGCGCGCAGCGCTTCACGAATCAGGGTTTCACTGCTGGCATCCGGTTTAGCAATTTTGCTCACCATCCGGCTGGCCTCCTGAGGTTTATAGCCCAGCGCCACCAGCGCGGCAACCGCTTCCTGCTCGGCATCATCATCCGATGCAGGCGCGCCCGGGGAAGTCAGCACCAGATCGGCCGCCGGAGTGAACAGATCGCCATGCAGACCTTTAAAGCGGTCCTTCATCTCGACAATCAAACGCTCGGCGGTTTTCTTCC
Organism: Enterobacter cloacae complex sp. IR5418; assembly: GCF_049238105.1. Taxonomy (NCBI): domain Bacteria; kingdom Pseudomonadati; phylum Pseudomonadota; class Gammaproteobacteria; order Enterobacterales; family Enterobacteriaceae; genus Enterobacter; species Enterobacter cloacae complex sp. IR5418. The sequence continues at coordinate 1,354 of NZ_JBMKHS010000026.1, forward strand.
CGATGCCCGGAAGTTTAATTAACGCAGCCGGATCTTCGCGCTCAACGGCATTCACAAACTGCGGAGCGGACATGCCGGACAAAATCGCCAGCGCCAGCTTTGGCCCGACGCCGTTGGTTTTGATCAGCTCGCGGAACAGCGTGCGTTCCTGTTTGTTATTGAATCCGTACAGCAACTGAGCGTCTTCACGCACCACAAACTGGGTAAAGACAACCGCCTCTTTGCCCGCCTCCGGCAGTTCGTAGAAGCAGGTCATCGGCATGTGGACTTCATAGCCCACGCCACCCACTTCCAGCAGCACTAACGGGGGTTGTTTTTCAATGATGATGCCTCTGAGTCTGCCTATCACGTGACGCTCCTGCGTTCTGGAAGAAATTATCTGCCGACATAATAAAAAAAGGCTGGATAAACATCCAGCCTGATTTGTCATTATCGTAACCTGCCTCGCGCCAGATTAAGCCGCGACTCGCTCATTTGCATCGCGTTCTGGCTGACGTGACAGTGGGTAATCGCAATCGCCAGCGCATCGGCGGCGTCCGCCTGCGGGTTCGCGGGAAGCTTCAGCAGGGTACGCACCATGTGCTGCACCTGGCTCTTCTCCGCGCTACCAATGCCCACCACCGTCTGCTTAACCTGACGAGCCGCATACTCAAACACCGGCAGATCCTGGTTCACGGCGGCAACAATCGCCACGCCGCGCGCCTGACCAAGCTTCAGCGCTGAGTCCGCGTTCTTCGCCATAAAGACCTGCTCAATGGCGAAATAGTCCGGCTGAAACTGAGTGATAATCTCCGACACGCCCGCATAAATGAGCTTCAGGCGCGAGGGCAGATCGTCCACTTTGGTACGAATACACCCGCTGCCGAGGTAGGTTAGCTGGCGTCCCACCTGACGGATAACGCCATAGCCGGTGACGCGCGAGCCGGGGTCAATCCCGAGGATAATCGACATCACGCGTCTCCCGTTAACGGTTCACAGGCTCTCATCAGAGAGTCGCTGCAACCTCATCAGAGATTTCACCGTTGTGGTACACTTCCTGCACGTCGTCACAATCTTCGAGCATGTCGATCAGACGCAGCAGTTTCGGTGCGGTTTCCGCATCCATGTCTGCTTTGGTGGACGGGATCATGGAGACTTCAGCGTTATCCGCCTTCAGGCCCGCCGCTTCCAGCGCATCGCGCACGGCACCCATCTCTTCCCATGCGGTGTAGACATCAATAGCGCCGTCGTCGTAGGTCACCACGTCTTCCGCACCGGCTTCCAGCGCCGCTTCCATGATCGCGTCCTCATCACCTTTCTCGAAGGAGATGACGCCTTTTTTGCTGAACAGGTAAGCAACGGAACCGTCAGTGCCCAGGTTGCCACCGGTTTTGGTGAACGCGTGGCGCACTTCGGCAACGGTACGGTTACGGTTGTCGGACAGACACTCAACCATTACCGCCGTACCGCCAGGGCCGTAACCTTCATAAATGATGGTTTCCATGTTCGCGTCTTCATCGCCGCCCACGCCACGTGCGATTGCACGGTTCAGGGTGTCACGCGTCATGTTGTTGGACAGGGCTTTATCCACCGCTGCGCGCAGACGTGGGTTAGAGGCCGGATCGCCGCCGCCCAGACGCGCCGCTGTCACCAGCTCACGAATGATTTTGGTAAAGATTTTACCGCGCTTGGCATCCTGTGCCGCTTTGCGGTGTTTGGTGTTGGCCCACTTACTATGACCTGCCATAAAAAGTTCTCCAAAAATCGCGCCTTCTCAGGCAGCGTTAATTACAAATTCTTCAATCGCCTGCCGGTTGCTCCATGACTTGGTCAGTGCGGCGGCATCCGCCGCATTCACCCAGCGGTAGGTCAGATGTTCAGTGAACACGATCTCCCGCTCATGGGGAAGCGCAAGGCAGAACCACGATTCCCTATTGCGCTCAATTCCCGGTGCATAGCGATGACGTAAATGGCTAAAAATTTCAAACTCCACCGTGCGCTGACAGTCCTTCAGGGTCAGTTGCTCGCGAGCAACATCAATGGCGACCTCTTCCTTTACTTCACGCGCGGCGGCCTGCGGCGCGGTCTCCCCCTCTTCCAGGCTGCCGGTAACCGACTGCCAGAAATCAGGATCGTCGCGCCGCTGCAACATCAGCACCCGCTTCGTGTCTTCTGCATAAATGACCACCAGAACCGAAACGGGACGCTTATATGCCATATCAGTTTTTCTCTTCCTTCTTCACCACCTCAATGCCCAGCTCGGCCAGCGCGGCCGGGTTGGCAAAGCTTGGCGCTTCGGTCATCAGACACGCCGCTGCGGTGGTTTTCGGGAAGGCGATAACATCACGGATGTTGTCGGTGCCGGTCAGCAGCATGGTCAGACGGTCAAGACCGAAGGCCAGACCCGCGTGCGGAGGCGTACCGTATTTCAGGGCGTCCAGCAGGAAGCCAAACTTCTCGCGCTGCTCCTGCTCGTTAATGCCCAGAATGCCAAATACGGTCTGCTGCATTTCACCGCTGTGAATACGCACGGAACCACCGCCCACTTCGTAGCCGTTGATGACCATATCGTAGGCGTTTGCCACCGCCTCTTCCGGCGCCGCTTTCAGCTCTGCCGCCGTCATGTCTTTTGGCGAGGTGAACGGGTGGTGCATCGCGGTCAGGCCGCCTTCACCGTCGTCTTCAAACATTGGGAAGTCGATAACCCACAGTGGCGCCCATTTGCTTTCGTCGGTCAGGTTCAGGTCTTTGCCGAGCTTCAGACGCAGCGCGCCCATCGCATCCGCAACGACTTTCTTATTGTCTGCGCCGAAGAAGATCATGTCGCCGTCCTGCGCGCCGGTGCGCTCAAGGATCGCTTCCACGATGTCCGCATTCAGGAATTTCACCACCGGGCTGGTGATGCCTTCCAGACCTTTTGCACGCTCGGTCACTTTAATATAGGCCAGACCTTTCGCGCCGTAGATCTTGATGAAGTTGCCGTAGTCGTCAATCTGCTTACGGCTCAGGGCAGCGCCGCCCGGAACGCGCAGGGCAGCCACGCGGCCTTTCGGATCGTTAGCCGGGCCAGCAAAGACCGCGAACTCAACGGCTTTCACCAGATCTGCCACGTCCACCAGTTCCATCGGGTTACGCAGGTCTGGTTTGTCGGAGCCGTAGCGGCGTTCCGCTTCGGCGAAGGTCATGATCGGGAAGTCGCCCAGCTCAACGCCTTTCACGTCGTTCCACAGGCTACGCACCAGGGCTTCCATCACCTCACGCACCTGCTCGGCAGTCATGAAGGAGGTTTCCACATCGATCTGGGTAAATTCTGGCTGACGGTCAGCGCGCAGGTCTTCGTCGCGGAAGCATTTCACGATCTGATAGTAGCGGTCGAAGCCGGACATCATCAGCAGCTGTTTGAACAGCTGTGGTGACTGCGGCAGCGCATAGAATTTGCCTTTATGGACGCGGGATGGCACCAGGTAATCGCGCGCGCCTTCCGGCGTGGCTTTGGTCAGCATCGGGGTTTCGATATCCAGGAAACCGTGGTCATCCATAAAGCGACGCACCAGGCTGGTGATTTTCGCACGGGTTTTCAGGCGCTGGGCCATCTCCGGGCGACGCAGATCCAGGTAGCGGTATTTCAGACGCGCTTCTTCGGTATTGACGTGGTTGGAATCCAGCGGCAACGCTTCCGCGCGGTTGATGATCGTCAGATCGGACGCCAGCACTTCGATAGCGCCGGTCGCCATCTCGGCGTTGATGTTTTTCTCGTCACGCGCACGCACGGTGCCGGTCACCTGAATGCAGAACTCATTACGCAGCTCAGAAGCCAGCTTCAGCGCATCAGCGCGATCCGGATCGAAGAACACCTGAACGATACCTTCGCGGTCACGCATATCAATAAAGATAAGGCTACCAAGATCGCGACGACGATTGACCCAACCACACAGGGTGACCTGCTGCCCGACGTGGGACTGACGCAGCTGCCCGCAATATTCTGTACGCATGAGATATCCCTTAATTAGCCGCAGGCTGATTGTCGCCTGTCTCGCAGGCTACGATGTCGCAGCTTTCTGTATGTCACAACTGGATGAAAAAAGGCGGCTATTATACTGGAAATTCTGCCGCACGATAAGAGCGAAGCACGGCCTGACGCGCGTTTGCTGTGCTCTTATTGCCTATTCTCACAAAAATTAACAAAATTATCCGCCCGATAACAGGCCATCACGTCGTAAGGTGTAGCGTAAGCGATTCATTTGACTGGAGTGACAATGTTGAAATTAGATGCCACCAAAACCGCCCTTGTGGTCATTGATTTACAGGAAGGCATCCTGCCTTTTGCCGGTGGTCCACACACCGCTGACGATGTGGTAAGCCGCGCGGCGCGTCTGGCGGAAAAATGCCGCGCCAGCGGTTCGCCTGTTGTTATGGTGCGCGTCGGCTGGTCCGCTGATTTCGCCGAAGCATTAAAACAGCCGGTTGATGCCCAGGCCCCGGCGCAGGCGCTGCCGGACAACTGGTGGACATATCCTGTCTCGCTCGGTAAACGCGACAGCGATATTGAAGTCACGAAACGCCAGTGGGGGGCATTCTACGGCACCGACCTGGAGCTACAGCTGCGCCGTCGCGGGATCGACACCATCATTCTGTGTGGGATCTCCACCAACATCGGTGTGGAATCCACTGCCCGTAACGCCTGGGAGCTGGGCTTTAACCTGGTGATCGCCGAAGATGCGTGCAGCGCAGCCTCTGCGGATCAGCATCAGGGCAGCATGACCCATATCTTCCCGCGTATTGGTCGCGTGCGCAGCACGGATGAGATCCTCAGCGCGCTATGATGTACGTGGGCCTGCCCCAGTGGTCGCACCCGAAATGGGTGCGCCTGGGTATTACCAGCCTGGAAGCGTATGCCCGGCACTTTAACTGCGTGGAGGGCAACACCACCCTTTACGCTCTGCCCCGCCCAGAGATCGTCGAACGCTGGCGCGAGCAGACCACCGACGACTTCCGCTTTTGTTTTAAATTCCCCGCGACCATCTCCCACAACGCCGCGCTGCGCAACTGTGATGATTTAACCCACGAGTTTTTCACCCGGATGTCGCCTCTGGCCAACCGTATTGGCCAGTACTGGCTACAGCTTCCCGCGACGTTTGGTCCCCGCGACCTGCCAGCCCTCTGGCAATTTCTGGATGCCCTGCCCCGTGGCTTCACCTACGGCGTGGAAGTGAGGAATCCGGAATTCTTTGCCAAAGGCGACGCGGAGAAAGCGCTGAATCGCGGCCTGCATGAGCGTTCGGTCAACCGTGTGATCCTCGACAGCCGCCCCGTGCACAGCGCAATCCCGCACAGCGAAGCCGTCGTTGATGCCCAGCGCAAAAAACCGAAAGTGCCCGTTCACGCGATCGTAACGGCGCAAAACCCAATGGTCCGGTTTATCGGCAGCGATAATATGCTGCAAAATGAAGAGATGTTCGCCGTCTGGCTGCAAACGTTAGCGAAATGGGAGCACACCACCACACCGTACCTCTTTTTACATACGCCGGATATCGCCCAGGCACCTGAACTGGTCGATGCTCTCTGGCGGGCCTTGCAGCAGGCGGTTCCGTCGGTTGGCCCCGCGCCGTCCATCCCACAACAATCTTCTCTTTTCTGAAATCACCCCCTATCATAGAGACGTGCCATCTGCCAAAAACAGGGAGTTAGTATGGTCAGCGCGCTGTATGCGGTGTTAGGTGCATTACTGCTGATTAAATTTTCGTTTGATGTTGTGCGCCTGAGAATGCAGTACCGCGTTTCCTACGGTGACGGGGGCTTTTCTGAACTGCAAAGCGCAATCCGGATCCACGGCAACGCAGTCGAGTACATTCCCGTCGCGTTAATTTTACTGCTGTTAATGGAGATGGATGGCGCAGAGACCTGGATGGTGCACGTCTGTGGGCTGCTGCTGATAGCAGGTCGTTTGATGCATTATTACGGTTTTCACCACCGCCTGATCCGCTGGCGTCGTTCCGGCATGAGCGCGACCTGGTGCTCGCTTTTGCTGATGGTGCTGGCTAACCTTTGGTATATGCCGTGGGAGTTGGTTTTCTCCTTCCATTAGCGCACAATATGCCCCTTTATTTTTCCCGGATTTTTACGTTATGTCAGATCGCGACACGCTTTTTTCCGCGCCTATCGCCAGCCTGGGCGACTGGACCTTTGATGAACGGGTAGCCGAAGTCTTCCCGGATATGATCCAGCGCTCTGTTCCCGGTTATTCCAATATTATTTCCATGATCGGCATGCTGGCGGAGCGTTTTGTTCAACCCGGCACGCAGGTCTATGACCTGGGCTGTTCGCTGGGTGCGGCAACGCTGTCCATTCGTCGTAACGTTCATCACGAAGGCTGCAAGATCGTCGCTGTCGATAACTCTCCGGCCATGGTTGAACGCTGCCGTCGCCACATTGACGCCTATAAAGCCCCTACGCCTGTTGAGGTGGTGGAAGGCGATATCCGCGATATCGACATCCAGAACGCCTCGATGGTGGTCCTGAATTTTACTCTTCAGTTCCTTGTGCCGGACGACCGTCAGCGGTTGCTGGATAAAATTTATCAGGGCCTGAACCCGGGCGGCGCGCTGGTGTTGTCTGAGAAATTCAGCTTTGAAGACGCCAGCGTGGGCGAACTGCTGTTCAACATGCACCATGATTTCAAACGTGCAAACGGCTACAGCGAGCTGGAGATCAGCCAGAAGCGCAGCATGCTGGAGAACGTGATGCTGACGGACTCCGTTGAAACCCACAAAGCGCGCCTGCGCAACGCCGGATTTGAACATAGCGAACTGTGGTTCCAGTGCTTTAACTTTGGCTCTCTGGTGGCGCTGAAAGGCGGAGACGCAGCATGATCGAGTTCGGGAATTTCTATCAGCTGATTGCCAAAAACCACCTCTCCCACTGGCTGGAAACCCTGCCGGCGCAAATTGCCACCTGGCAGCGCGACCAGCAACATGGGCTGTTGAAGCAGTGGTCCAACGCAGTGGAGTTTCTGCCGGAACTGACGCCTCATCGTCTGGATTTACTGCACAGCGTGACGGCGGAGAGCGAAGAGCCGCTCCCGGCCGGGCAGATTAACCGCATCGAAACGCTGATGCGTAACCTGATGCCGTGGCGTAAAGGGCCGTTCTCGCTGTACGGCGTGAACATCAATACCGAGTGGCGTTCCGACTGGAAGTGGGATCGCGTTCTGCCTCATCTGTCCGATCTGACCGGGCGCACCATTCTGGACGTGGGTTGCGGTAGCGGATATCACATGTGGCGCATGATCGGCGCAGGCGCGCATCTGGTGGTGGGTATCGATCCGATGCAGCTGTTCCTGTGCCAGTTTGAAGCGGTGCGTAAACTGCTGGGCAACGATCAGCGCGCGCACCTGCTGCCGCTGGGCATCGAGCAACTCCCTGCCCTGAAAGCGTTTGATTCCGTGTTCTCCATGGGCGTGTTGTACCACCGTCGTTCCCCGCTGGAGCATCTCTGGCAGCTGAAAGATCAGCTGGTCAGCGGCGGCGAACTGGTGCTGGAAACGCTGGTTATCGAAGGCGATGAACATGCCGTTCTGGTGCCGGGCGATCGCTATGCGCAGATGCGCAACGTTTACTTCATCCCGTCCGCGCTGGCGCTGAAGAACTGGCTGGAGAAATGTGGGTTTGTCGATGTACGCATCGCCGATGTCTGCGTGACGTCTATTGAAGAGCAGCGCCGCACCGACTGGATGATCACCGAATCGCTGGAGCAGTTCCTCGACCCGAACGATCACAGCAAAACCGTTGAAGGCTATCCTGCACCGATGCGTGCGGTATTGATTGCGACCAAGCCGTAGTATTACCCCTCACCCCGGCCCTCTCCCCAAAGGGGCGAGGGTGAAAAGCCCGCACCGAGCAGCCCCCTCTCCCCTTTGGGGAGAGGGTTAGGGTGAGGGGAATAAAAAAAGGCCCCTGTTGAAATTGCAGGGGCCTGGTACAAGCAAGCATCATATTGGGCGACATGATGCGCGGTAAAAATCGGTACGTTGCTACACGTGATGACGTTCAATCAGCGATTTCATTACCGCAACCGACTCTCCATCCACACCGTAGCGTGAGTATTCATCCGCTTCAGCATCCGTCGACATTGACAACCCTGTATTGCGATAACGCATGGGCGAAGGTATCCATTTACCCGCCGAGCTGTGCAGCTCTTCCACCCCTGCGTTTAAAAACAGTTCCAGATTGCTGGCGCGTACTCCTGCGCCCGCCATGATTATTGGAACACCGGAATGTGCTTTTAGTTCCGTAATTAATTTCAGTCCTTGTTCAGCCGAGGACTGCTGGCCCGACGTCAGAACGCGCGCCACGCCCAGTTCTGCCAGCGTATCAAAGGCTTGTATCGGTTCTTGACACATATCGAACGCACGATGAAAAGTGACCGCCATCCCCTGGGCGGTGCGCATAATCTGACGCATACGCGGAAAATCGATGTTGCCGTCTTCGTCCAGCACACCGATCACCAGCCCCGGGAAACCGGAATCACGGACGAGGGCGATATCCTCAAGCATGGCACTGAACTCACCCGCCGTATAACAAAAATCACCGCCGCGCGGGCGAATAATCGGGTGCACCGGGATGGTCACGGCCTGGCGGGCTGATTTCAGCACCCCAAAGGACGGAGTTAATCCCCCTTCTTTCGGCGCCGCGCAAAGCTCAATACGATCGGCCCCCTGCCGTTGCGCAGTGACGGCACACTCCACGCTGTAACAACAAATTTCCAGCAGCGCCATGTCATCCTCCTTAAATTTCACTCAACGTACCATCGTGGCATGTTGCCCGACTCATGTCTGGATCGACGCTCACAATGCTTACGCTTCGCTGGCGACGATCTGCTCGATAGTCCAGGGATGGAATTTCACCGTCACGTTACCGTCCGTTACGGCAAGCGTAGGGTTTGGCAAACGCTCGCGCGCCCCTTTTGGTGAGCTGGTTTTCACGAAAATCCCCGGCTGGCTTAAGCCCTCGTCGGAAAGCAGCGCCAGCGCACGGGCGTTCAGCGTCTCTGGCTCCCCCGGCAGAACAATTTCGATATGCTCCCAGCCTTCATGCGGATAACGCTTTTCACCCGGCCAGGGCAGTTCCACCACGGTGAATTGCCAGTGGGCCACCGTTACCGGCTCGTGAAGTTTGAACAGACAAATTGGGCGACCGTTAATGATATTCTCCGACAGCAGTTCTCCGCACTGCTCAAACCCACGCCGCCAGCGTTCGGCGGTGGCATTCTGATGGCAACGCAAAGAGATGTGATCGGCGTCAAGGGGCGCGATTTCCAGCCCGAGACGGGTGGCAAGTTCTGTGAACGCCTGGGTGAAGCGGGGTAAATCTGCGGAAATATCATGCAGTTCGTCAATGGAGTGCCAGTTCGCCATAGGTCAGTCTCGTTTCGTATCGCAAAGCCGCTAATTTACTCTGTTGCCTTCTTTCGACCAACCGCAGAATCACAGTTTTTTCGACTGCATGATTATGCATACCGTCTTCGCCTGGATTCTGAGCGATCTTCGCTCCCCGCAGGGCTGACGCCCGAAGGCATTTGCAGTATACTCCCGCCCTAAATTCTTAAACTGGCGTGGGTGTTTTTTACCCGCATCAAAAACGTAAGGTATCCAGGTGAATATTCAGGCTCTTCTCTCAGAAAAAGTCAGTCAGGCACTGATTGCCGCAGGTGCGCCTGCGGATTGCGAACCACAGGTTCGTCAGTCAGCGAAAGTACAGTTTGGCGACTATCAGGCTAATGGCGTGATGGCAGTGGCTAAAAAACTGGGCATGCCGCCGCGACAGCTCGCTGAGCAGGTACTGACGCATCTGGATCTCAACGGCATCGCCAGCAAAACTGAAATCGCCGGTCCGGGCTTTATCAACATTTTCCTTGAGCCTGCGTTCCTGGCAAGCCACGTTGACGCGGCACTGAAATCTGACCGTCTGGGCGTGGCTCAGCCAGCAGCGCAGACCGTGGTGGTTGACTACTCCGCGCCAAACGTGGCGAAAGAGATGCACGTCGGTCACCTGCGCTCCACCATCATCGGTGACGCAGCGGTGCGTACCCTGGAGTTCCTTGGTCACAAGGTGATCCGCGCGAACCACGTAGGCGACTGGGGCACGCAGTTCGGCATGCTGATCGCGTATCTGGAAAAGCAGCAGCAGGAAAACGCAGGCGAAATGGCGCTGGCGGACCTGGAAGGTTTCTACCGTGAAGCCAAAAAGCACTATGACGAAGATGAAGCCTTCGCCGAGCGCGCGCGCAGCTATGTGGTGAAACTTCAGGGCGGCGACCCATACTTCCTTGAGATGTGGCGCAAGCTGGTGGACATCACCATGTCCCAGAACCAGCTTACCTATAACCGTCTGAACGTGACCCTGACCCGCGATGACGTGATGGGTGAAAGCCTGTATAACCCGATGCTGCCAGGCATTGTGGCGGATCTGAAAGCTAAAAATCTGGCGGTAGAGAGCGAAGGCGCAACGGTGGTGTTCCTTGATGAGTATAAGAACAAGGAAGGCGAACCGATGGGCGTGATCATCCAGAAAAAGGATGGCGGCTATCTCTACACCACCACCGACATCGCCTGTGCGAAATACCGTTACGAAACCCTGCATGCGGACCGCGTGCTGTACTACATCGACTCCCGTCAGCACCAGCACCTGATGCAGGCGTGGACTATCGTGCGTAAAGCGGGTTACGTGCCGGATTCCGTGCCGCTGGAACACCACATGTTCGGCATGATGCTGGGTAAAGACGGTAAACCGTTTAAAACCCGTGCGGGCGGCACCGTGAAGCTTTCCGACCTGCTGGATGAAGCGCTGGAGCGCGCGCGTCGCCTGGTGGCCGAGAAGAACCCGGATATGCCTGCTGACGAGCTGGAAAAACTGGCTAATGCGGTCGGGATCGGTGCGGTGAAATACGCGGATCTCTCCAAAAACCGTACCACCGACTATATCTTCGACTGGGACAACATGCTGGCGTTTGAAGGCAACACGGCGCCATACATGCAGTACGCTTATACCCGCGTACTCTCCGTCTTCCGTAAAGCCAATATCGACGAAAGCGTGCTGGCGAACGCCACGGTGACCCTTACCGAAGACCGTGAAGCGCAGCTGGCCGCGCGCCTGCTTCAGTTCGAAGAGACCCTCTCCGTGGTCGCGCGCGACGGTACGCCACACGTTATGTGTGCTTACCTGTACGATCTGGCCGGTCTGTTCTCTGGCTTCTACGAACACTGCCCTATTCTCTCTGCCGAGAGCGAAGCGGTGCGCAACAGCCGCCTGAAGCTGGCACAGCTGACGGCGAAGACCCTGAAACTGGGTCTGGATACCCTGGGTATCGAAACCGTAGAACGTATGTAAAAAAAAACCCGGCGAACGCCGGGTTTTTTATTATCAGAAATATTTCCGCAAATACTCGGTCAGGCACAGAATCGCCATTGCCTGTCCATACGGCATCGACGTCAGCGGTATCTGACGGTAAAACGCCAGATCGCTGCCCATCCCCGTCCCGAAGGACGTTTGCAGCAACTCCCCTTCCGGCGAGATGTTTTGCACAATGCCGCGAATCGCTTTCTCCGCCACCGCTGCATACTCTGCGCCGACATAACGCTTGCGCACGGCTTTCAGAATGCCGTAGGCAAACCCTGCGGTGGCCGATGCCTCCAGATAAGAATCAGGATCGTCCAGCAGCGTATGCCACAATCCACTCTCGTCCTGACATTTTGCCAGCGCGGCGATCTGCGCATTCAGCACCTGCACCAGATAACGACGAACGGCGTTGTTTTCCGGCAGATCCACCAGCTCGAGGAAATCCGGGATCACGATGGTCAGCCAGCTGTTGCCGCGCGCCCAGCGGGCATTGGCAAAGTTGTGATTGCCTTCGTAATTCCAGCCGTGGAACCACAGCCCCGTCTCCCGATCCATCAGGTTCTGTACGTGGAGCAGGAACTGATAGATCGCCTCCTCTACGTACTCCGGCTTGTTCAGCAGCTTGCCGATTTTCGCCAGCGGCAGCACCGTCATCATCAGCGTGTCATCCCACATCTGCTGATGGTTCTCTTCCGCCAGGGTGATGTGCTGCATGCCGCCATGCTCGGTGCGCGGCATCTCATTCATCGCCCATTCCGCCCAGCTTTCCAGCCACGGCAGCCAGGCCGGGTTTTTGGTCTCTTCGTAGCGATACGCCAGCGTCAGGAACGGCGACATGGTATTCACGTTTTTAGTGGTTGCACCTTCTGCGAAACGGTCAGCAAACCAGCTGTCGATAATCTCGCGCATCCCTTCGTCACCGGTCTGGCAGTAATACTGCCAGATACCGTATAAACCGACGCCGTGCGTCCATTCCCATCCGGCCCAGCCTTTGGTGTCGATCACGCGCCCGTCGTCCAGCCGCAGCAAAAACTCACCCGTTTTGTCATGGATATTGACCAGGTTATGCGTCACCTTTTGAATCAGCGATTTCAGCTCATCCCTGGCGATAAAGCGCTCAGGCTGACGCAGTAACGGGCTATGTTTGACAGGCCAAACTTTCATCATCTTAACCTCTGTTGTATGTCGAATTCAGTACCGCACGATCCTTCAGCGAAGGGGCCGCCGGTTTATTGCGATTCAGATAACCAATATTGTTGTTGCCCCACAGGGATTCATACGGCATACCGGCCAGCATCTCCACGGTGGCGCGGGCCTGTGGTGTCGCCGCTTCGGGCATGGCGTGGCCGGACTCGCGCATTTTCGCGGTCTCTTCACGCAGGGTGCTGTGGGTCTGTAAATTGAGTTTGAAGCGCAGGGAGACCAGGAAGCCGCAGAACAACACCAGGATTGTGCCAACGCTCAGGATCATCAGAATGGTGTGGCTCACTTCCGCAGGCTGCACTTTTTGGCCGCTGACAAAGCCGGACATCTGCATCACGATCCCCACCAGCATTACCGCGCCAGCCTGAGACGCTTTACGGGTCAGGGTCATGATGCCTGCGAAGATCCCTTCGCGACGCTGACCGGTGATCACTTCGTCCACGTCAGCAATGTAGGTATAGGTGTTCCACGGTACGTAGTTGATACCGCCGCGACCGAGGCCCGCCACCGCAGAGATCAGCAGCAGCAGAGCGTAAACGTCGCTCAGGCCCGCGTAATAAAGCACCGCGTAAGAGAGCGAAGCCAGGCCAAACAGCACGACCACCATGCGGTAAGACGGCGCAGGTCCGAAGCGAATGCACAGCGGGATCATCCCGATCACGGCCAGGAACTGGAAGATGGCCATCGTGCCCAGCAGGTTGGACGCCATTGACGCTTCCTGCATCAGCACAAACACCACGTAGTAGGTGAATACGGCGTTAAACACGTCCTGGGCAATATAGCCGCCGAGGTACATGCCAAGGTGCTGGCGGAAAATCTTGATACGCAGCGTCGAACTTAACTCGACAAAAAGACGATTCAGGCTCTGGCCCAGGGTCAGCTTTTTCTTCTCTTCTTCGGCACGCAGGGCCGCTTCAGACCACTCTTCACGCGGACGCTCCCAGGTGAAGAACCAGACGAAAGTGAGCATCAGCGCACAGAGTACGGAGAAGACCAGGCTTGCATAGAAAAAGGAGATCGCGTTGTCTTTGCCGAAGTGCGTCAGCAGGATCCCCGGCAGGAAGGAGGCCAGAATGGCGGACATCTGCGCCATAGAGATACGCGCCCCGGAGAATTTGGTTTTCTGCTTGAAATCGTCCGTCATCTCCGGCACCAGCGTTTCGTACGGCACCAGGATCATGGTGTAGACGATATCAAAGATCAGATAGGTCAGCAGGTAATACCAGAAACTCATGTCCCCTACCCACATCAGCGAGTAGCTGAAAACGCAGGGAATACCGAGCAGGATGAAGAACTTACGACGGCCAAAACGCTTACCCAGCCAGGTGGTGCCAAAGTTATCGGTTAAAAAGCCCATTAACGGGCTGACAACCGCATCCAGCACCCTTGCGGCGGCGAAGATAAAGGTTGCTTCAATCGGTGTGAGTCCACAGAAAGTGGTATAAAAATATAAAAGCCAGGCGGCCGTCAGGGCGGTAGTCCCCGCGCCGAGGAAGTCGCCTGACCCGTAAGCAAGATAATTTGCGAGTCCAATTTTACGTGTTTTCATTGCCGTCAACCCTAATCAGTTTTGGGAGACTCCCTGTAAGCAAACCTCGTCCGGGAGTTTTTACACGGCTACAGTAAAAGTATCGACCTGTTGATACCTTTCTGTTTCTGCCATCACAAAGTGGTGAATGGCAAAAATGCAAAGAGTGTCAATACGCGTGTCACTGATTTATAAAACAGCGTTTCTTTTGTATCAAAAGGGAAGGTCAATTTTGCGAGCCAGCCTTCAGAAATGCCTGAAGACTGGCGAAAAGGCAGGCAGTTAGCGGTAGTTGACGAGCACCTCGTTGCGCTGAACCTTCAGCGCCGGGATCAGCCGTCCACCGCCTGGCACTTCCCAGATAAAGCGCAGAGGTTCCTGAGCAGAGACCCCGTTGAAGGCCTGGGTCGTGCCACTTTGTCCCTCAATTTCCGTGCAGCGGGTCAGCGAGCACAGCCGCACCCGCAATCCGGCCGGTGTGGGTCCCGTCAGCGTGTAATGCCAGGCCACCAGCGTCATCAGCCCGGACACCGGCTCAGCGGCGGACAGCGGACGGGAGGAGATCGCCTCCCCCCGGTGGTTGAGCGTTAAGCCGATACTGCTGGCCTGCCATGCCCCCTCGCCTGCGGCCTGTGCCGCCAGCGGGAAAAGTAAGATCCACAGCCACTTACGCATTATTTCCCTCCTATGGTCGCCGTCATGCGAATATTGCGGTTATCGGACAGCTCCATATTCGACAGTACCACCAGCTGATTCAGGCTCCGGCGCAGGAAGCGCGACAGCAGCGGACGCAGCGCGTGATTCACCAGCAGCACCGGCGGCGCACCCAGCATCTCCTGGCGCGCCAGCGCCTCCTGAGTTTGCGCCAGTAATCTGTCCGCCAGACCCGGCTCCAGCCCGCCGCCGCCCTGCAACGCCTGAAGCAGCAGACGTTCCAGCGGCGTGTCGAGGCCAATCACCTGCACTTCGCCAGTTCCCGGGAACCATTGCTGGGTAATGGCGCGTCCGAGCGCCACGCGTACCACCGCCGTTAGTTCGTGCGGATCGCTTTGCAGCGGCGCATGTTCGGCCAGCGTCTCAAGGATGGTACGCATATCGCGAATGGGCACTTTCTCGTCGAGCAGATTTTGCAGCACTTTGTGCAGGGTGGTTAAGGTCAGCACGCCCGGGACCAAATCTTCGGTCAGCTTCGGCATCTCCTGTGTTACGCGGTCGAGCAGCTGTTGCGCCTCCTGACGACCAAACAGTTCGGCGGAGAACTGACCAATCAAATGGTTGAGGTGCGTCGCTACCACGGTACTGGCCTCAACGACCGTGTAACCCTGGATCTGCGCCTGCTCTTTCAGGGCGCTCTCAATCCAGATGGCCGCCAGACCAAAGGCCGGGTCGGTCGTCTGCTCCCCCGGCAACGTGCCTGCGGCCGTGCCCGGGTTAATCGCCAGCCAGCGTCCGGGATACGCATCGCCGCTGCCGATCTCCACCCCTTTCATCAGGATGCGGTAGCGCGCGGGCGGGAGATCCATGTTGTCACGGATATGGACCACCGGCGGCAGGAAGCCCATGTCCTGGGCGAATTTTTTACGAATACTGCGAATACGGCCAAGCAGCTCGCCATCCTGCTGGAAATCCACCATCGGGATCAGGCGATACCCCACTTCCATCCCCAGCGAATCTTCCAGCTGAACGTCGTTCCAGGTCGCTTCTACCGCCTGGGTGTTCTCCGGCATTTTCACCGGGGCTGGCTCTGCCTTAGGCTGGGTTTCACGCCCACGCATCCACCAGGCAAGCCCCAGCAGCGCGGCGGTAAACAGCAGGAACACCAGGTTCGGCATGCCTGGCACCATACCGAGCAGGCCCAGCACCGCCGCAGAGAGCAGCATAACGCGCGGGTTGCTGAACAGCTGCCCCACCATCTGCTCACCCACGTCCTGATCGGTGCTGACGCGGGTCACAATCACACCCGCCGCCGTGGAGATCACCAGCGCCGGGATCTGGGCGACCAGACCGTCACCGATGGTCAGCAGCGTATAACTTTCCGCCGCATGCCCCATGTCCATGCCGTGCTGCAATACCCCCACCAGCAGGCCGCCGATGACGTTAATCACCATAATCAGGATGCCCGCGATGGCGTCACCGCGCACAAACTTACTCGCACCGTCCATCGAACCGTAGAAGTCCGCCTCCTGGGTCACTTCCGCACGGCGTTTTTTCGCTTCATCTTCGGCAATAAGCCCGGCGTTCAGATCGGCGTCGATCGCCATCTGCTTGCCCGGCATCCCGTCCAGCACAAAACGCGCACCCACTTCCGCGATACGCCCGGCACCTTTGGTAATAACCATAAAGTTGATGATAACGAGGATGACAAACACCACGATACCGATGGCGAAATTACCGCCCACCAGGAAGTGACCGAAGGCTTCCACCACCTTACCCGCCGCCGCCGCGCCGGTGTGACCTTCCATCAGAATGATACGCGTGGAGGCGACGTTCAGCGCCAGGCGCAGCAGCGTGGTGAACAGCAGGATCGTTGGAAACGCGGCGAACTCCAGCGTGCGCTGGGTGAACATCGCCACCAGCAGCACCATAATGGACAACGCAATGTTGAAGGTAAAAAGCAGGTCGAGGATAAATGCCGGTAACGGCAGCACCATCATCGACAGAATTAGCAGGATCAGAATCGGTCCGGCAAGGATCTGCCATTGCGTCGATTTCAGGTTGCCGGGCAGGCGCAACATTGCCACCAGATTAGCCATCAGTGTCCTTCTCGTTCAAAAAATCCAGTGCTTCAGGCACCGGAAGGTTCTCAGGTTTTACAGGTCGTTGACCGCCCGCTAAACGCCAGCGTTTCAGTTGCCACACCCAGGCCAGCACCTCTGCGACAGCGGCGTAAAGCTGGCCCGGGATCTGTTGTCCAATTTCCGCGTGGCGATACAGGGCACGGGCCAGTGGCGGCGCTTCAAGGATCGGTACGCGGTTTTCCGTCGCGATTTCACGAATGCGCAGCGCAATCAGCCCTGCCCCTTTCGCCACCACTTTCGGCGCGCTCATTTTATTTTCGTCGTACTGAAGCGCCACGGAGTAGTGGGTCGGGTTGGTGACGATCACATCGGCTTTCGGCACATCCTCCATCATGCGACGACGCGCGGCAGCACGCTGCATCTGGCGGATACGGCCCTTAACGTGCGGGTCGCCTTCCATCTGTTTATATTCATCGCGGATGTCCTGACGCGACATTCGCAGCTTCTTGATATGGGAATAGATCTGGAAGATAACGTCGAACGCCACCATCGGAATAATGCTGAGTACCACCAGCAACGAGCATAACCCGACCAGGTTCAGGGCATTCTTCATCGCCGTCATCGGTGATTCGCTGATCAGGCGCATCATCTCCGGCCAGTGGTGCCACAGAAAAAACCCGGCAGTACTGCCCATAAGAAGCGATTTCAGGATCGCTTTAAGAAGCTCGGCCCCGGTTTGCGCGGAAAACATTTTCGCAATACCGGGGAACGGATTGAGCTTAGAGAATTTCGGTTGCAGCGATTTACCGCTGAACACCAGGCCACCGAGCATGACCGGCGAAACAAGGGCCACGATCACCACGCCAGCAATCAACGGCAGCAGAGCGATCATCGCGCTTTTCACCAGGTTAATGATCTGGATGAGGATCAGATTGGGGTCATTGACCATGCTGTGATCAAAACGTAGGCCAGCAGAGAGCATTCCCGCCAGTCTGCGGGCGAGCATCTCCCCTCCCCACCAGATGATGCAGACGCCCACCACCAGGATCAGCAGGGATGTCAGCTCTCGGGATCGGGGGATCTGCCCATCCTCACGGGCTTTTTCAAGTCGGTGGGGTGTGGGGGCTTCTGTTTTGTCGTCGTTCTCTTCTGCCACTGTGCCTGCTCGCAGCCCATTAATTCACGGGTATCATGCCAGCGCAGAGAAAATCCAATGGCGGGAAAAGCCCGATTATTAGGGCTCTTTTCGTGTTTTTGTCCTGTGCTGCCTCAGGCCGCGCTAACGACCTGAGGCAGAACGGGCCATCAGAAGCCAAGACTGTCCAGCAGATCGTCCACCTGATCCTGGCTTGCCACCACGCCCGCTTTGCTGGTATCAAGCTGTGGACCATTGAGCAGGCTTTCGTTCTCGCGTTTCGGACGGGCAGCCGGTTCCGGGATGTTCTCCAGCAGCACCATCAGCAGCTGACGTTCAATCTCCTGAATCACGTCCATCATGCGCTTGATGACCTGACCGGTGAGATCCTGGAAATCCTGCGCCATCATAATGTCCAGCAATTGGGCATTGGTGAAGCTGGTGTGGCCTGGGACATCACCCAGGTACTGACGGGTATCCGTGACCAGTTCCCGGGCATCCGCCAGCTCGATAGGGTTCTCAAACCACTCATCCCAGCGTTTGCTCAGCGCTTTCGCCCCCTTCTCCATCGCATCCTGGTGCGGCTGCGAGGCTTCAACGCTGTTCAGCGCACGCTCGGCCGCCTGCGCGGTCATCTGCACAACGTAGTCCAGACGGTCGCGCGCGTCAGGGATGGCTTCCGCCGCTTCGGCTATAGCCTGATCCAGCCCCAGCTCACGCAGGCTGTCGCGCAGCATGCGCGTCAGGCTACCAATGCGGGCAATAATGTCGCTCGGCGAATGTTCTTCAACGGGTTTCATAGCAGGTTGCATCATCACTACCACCTCACATGCCGAGTTTCTCGAAGATCTTCCCGAGCTTCTCTTCCAGAGTCGCCGCAGTGAATGGCTTCACCACGTAGCCGCTTGCGCCCGCCTGTGCAGCGGCAATAATGTTCTCTTTCTTCGCTTCCGCGGTCACCATCAGCACCGGCAGAGAGGCCATGCCTGCATCCGCGCGGATGGTTTTCAGCAGTTCGAGACCGTCCATGTTCGGCATGTTCCAGTCGGAAATCACAAAACCAAACCCGCCAGCCTGGAGTTTGTTCAGCGCATCCACGCCGTCTTCGGCTTCTTCAACATTGTTGAAGCCCAGCTCTTTCAGCAGGTTGCGCACAATGCGACGCATGGTGGAAAAGTCATCCACAACCAAAAACTTAAGCTCTTTATCCGCCATAAAATAATACTCCTGAGTCAAATACGTATTGCCTGTCCGGCACTGATTTTCGCCAGCATCTGCTGGCTTACCTGGCTAAGATCGACCACTTCGCTCACGCCACCCATATTGATGGCTTCGCGCGGCATGCCGAACACCACACAACTTGCTTCATTCTGCGCAATGGTCCAGGCGCCAGCCTGGTGCATCGCAAGCATTCCGGCGGCGCCGTCGTTGCCCATCCCCGTCAGCATCACTCCCACGGCGTTGCGCCCCGCATGTTTCGCCACCGAATGAAACAGCACATCCACCGACGGACGGTGCCGGTTGACCGGCGGCCCGTCATGAATTTTGATTTGATAGTTAGCGCCGCTGCGCGAAAGCTCCATATGCTTGTTGCCCGGGGCGATATACGCATGTCCCGGCAGCACGCGCTCGCCGTCTTCCGCCTCTTTCACGCTGATCTGGCACAACTTGTTCAGACGCTCCGCGAACGAGCGGGTAAAGCCTGGCGGCATATGCTGTGTGATCAGGATACCCGGGCTTGAGAGCGGCAATGGCTGGAGTAAACGGCCCCGCCTTCAGCGTTGCCGGGGCCGCCATTGGTTTGTGCGCGGCAAGCTTCGCCCGGGATGCGGTGCGGACCTTCTCGGCGATCATCTCGCTGTAGGCCAGCATCCCCTCGCGAATGCCGAGCTGCGGCTTGGTGACAAAATCCACCGCCCCCAGCTCCAGCGCGCGCAGGGTAATCTCCGAGCCTTTCCCGGTGAGGGAAGAGACCATCACCACCGGCATCGGGCGCAGGCGCATTAATTTTTCCAGAAAATCGATGCCATCCATGCGCGGCATTTCGACATCCAGCGTCAGCACGTCGGGGTTATATTTTTTGATTAAATCCCGCGCGACCAGCGGATCGGGCGCTGTCGCCACCATCTCCATATCGCTGTGGCTATTGATGATTTCGGTCATGATCTGACGCATCAGCGCCGAATCATCGACAGACAATACCCTGATTTTACTCATGCTTTTTCCTTACTCAGCGCATATACCGTTTGCCCACGCAGGCTAAACTCACGCACGAGATTGCTAAAGTTTTCCGAGTGCCCGGCAAACAGTAAACCGTCAGGCTTGAGCTGCGGAACAAAGCGACGCAATATGTCCTGTTGCGTCGTTTTATCAAAATAGATCATCACGTTACGGCAAAAAATGGCGTCGAATGGCCCCGGCACGTTGTACTGCTTGTCCAGTAAATTGACGGGGGCAAATTCCACGCAGTTCGCCAGCTCCTGGCGTACGCGCACCAGTCCTTCATGCGGTCCGGTGCCGCGCATGAAGTAACGCTGTAGCTGCTGCGGCGACAGCGTTTTCAGCTCATCCTGGCGATAAACGCCGTTACGGGCTTTTTCCAGCACTTCGGTGTCGATGTCGCTGGCGTACACTTTCCAGCGACCCGGCGCCATGCCCAGGGTGTCCGCCAGGGTGATGGCCAGCGAGTACGGCTCTTCCCCGGTAGAGGCCGCCGCGCTCCAGACGCGATACTCTCCGCTACGGCGACGGGCGTGTTCCGCCAGCACCGGGAAGTGATGCGCCTCGCGGAAAAACGCGGTCAGGTTGGTGGTTAATGAGTTGATAAATGCCTGCCATTCGGCGCTGTTCTGGTTCGCTTCGAGCATGCTCAGATAGCGGCCAAAATCATCCAGCCCCAGCGTGCGCAAGCGCCGCACCAGCCGGTTGTAGACCATGTCTCGCTTATGGTCCGCAAGCACGATCCCCGCACGCTGGTAGATTAACTGACATATCCGACGAAAATGCGCGTCGGACAGCGCGAGGCGCTGTGTCATCTGTAACAATAATGACGTTTGCCCTGAGGGCATGGGTGATGTCATAGCGCCTTCTTTATCACATTCAGGATACAACGGGCACGGCCTGTGACCGTCCGACTTCTGTTACTGCTTCAACGTGCTCTTTCACATTAAAAACGGCGACTAACCCGGTAAGGTGATCCGCCTGGTTTGCCAGCTGGTCGGTAGCCGCCGCCGCCTCTTCTACCAGTGAGGCGTTCTGCTGCGTAACCTGATCCATCTGTGTTACGGCCTGCGCCACCTGCTCAATACCACGGCGTTGTTCATCAGACGCCGAGGCAATCTCGCCCATAATGTCGTTCACCCGCGTCACGGAGGTGACAATCTCGTGCATGGTCTGCGCGGCGGTATCCACCAGCGCGGAACCCTGCTGAACGCGGGAGACCGACTCTTCAATCAGCCCTTTGATCTCTTTCGCCGCGTTGGCGCTGCGGCTGGCGAGGTTACGGACTTCACCGGCAACCACCGCGAACCCGCGCCCCTGCTCCCCGGCACGCGCCGCTTCCACCGCAGCGTTCAGCGCCAGAATATTGGTCTGGAACGCGATACCGTCGATGACGCTGATAATGTCGCCAATTTTCTGCGAACTGGCGGCAATCTCCTGCATCGTGCTGGCGACGTGTGAAGCCTGGTCCCCCCCACGTTTCGCCGTCATCGCCGCCTGTTTTGACAAGTCGGACGCCTGACGCGCGTTATCGGCGTTCTGGCTTACGGTCGCAGTCAGCTGCTCCATGCTGGCCGCCGTCTGCGCCAGCGATGCCGCCTGCTGTTCGGTGCGGGAGGACAGATCGTTATTGCCTGCCGCAATCTCTGAGATCCCGGTATGCATGGCGTAACTGCCCTGACGAACGTTGCTGACGGTTTCCCGCAGCGATCCCTGCATCGCCTTCAGGCTGGCGAAAATCGCTGATATTTCATTCCTGCCATACACGGCCACCGGACGCGCCAGGTTGCCCTTCGCAATACTGTCGAAGTGGCTGCTGACAATGGCCAGCGGCTGGACGATCATTTTGCGCGACCACCACAGCGAACCGCCGGTCAACAGGGCCGCCAGGATCACCATGGTCAGGAATATCACCCCTGACATGCGGTAGCTGGTGCGGCTGTCCGCACCGGCACGCGCCACAAACTGGTTAATATCCTGCTGCCAGGCGTTAAAGCTGCCGTCGAACGCCGCCTGAGACGCCTGCACCGGCGCGGTCAGGAAATCAGAAAGCTGGTTGTTCTCCAGCCACGTCGCCTGATGATCAAGATCGCTGTACCACGCATCAAAGTTCTTTTTCATGGCGATGTTCAGCGCTTTCTGTTTCTCACTCACCGCCTCCTGCGCCGTAAACGCCTTAAACTGCGCGTCGGCCTGCTTCAGGCTGCTGCGGGCCACGACCATCAGCGCCTTAATATCATCCGGCGGATAGCTCAGCGCGGTTAACGTCCCTGCTTTGTTCAGCGCCGTGCTTGCCTGCAACAGCACGGCACGCGTTTGTGCCAGTGTGGAGCGCTGCTGATTACTCGTCTCAACTTCCTGCAAATTCTGATAGCCATCGCGAAACGCCCAGAAAGACAACCCGTTACTGCCAACCTGCAAAACCCCACACAGGATCAGAATCAAAAACAGTGTGGTCGAGATACGAATACGATTTAACATCCACGCTCCCATCAAGCGGCAAGCAGCCGCGGTTTAATTGTCAGTCAAAATGTTTCCCAGTTTTCATCTTGTCCGGTCACCGCTGCGCGCGTACGTGTTGCCACGGGCGCCGGGGTTACTTCGCTGTACGCCGACCGCGAGCTGACCGTATTTGTCGTTTTTGAAGTAAGACGGAACGCCGAGACGGCCATTTTCAGGCGGCTCGCCTGGTCCTCCAGCGCAGCGGCCGCCGCAGCGGACTCCTGCACCAGGGCGGCGTTTTGCTGCGTCACACGATCCATTTCCGATACCGCCAGGGCGACCTGGTCAATACCACGACTCTGCTCATCCGATGCAGAGGCGATTTCACCCATGATGTCCGTCACGCGCGTCACGGCATTCACGATGTCATTCATGGTTTCACCCGCACTTTCCACCAGCACCGAGCCGGTATCCACGCGTGAAACAGAGTCTTCAATCAGGGCTTTGATCTCTTTCGCCGCATTGGCGCTGCGGCTGGCGAGGTTACGTACTTCGCCTGCGACCACGGCAAACCCGCGCCCCTGCTCGCCTGCGCGCGCCGCTTCAACGGCCGCGTTCAGCGCCAGGATATTGGTCTGGAAGGCGATACCGTCGATAACGCTGATGATGTCGGCGATTTTCTTCGAGCTGTCGGCAATGTCATGCATGGTTTTCACTACGCCGTCGACCACCCGACCACCGCGCTGGGCGGTGTCGGACGCGCTTTCGGCTAGCTGTGATGCCTGACGAGCGTTGTCAGCGTTCTGCTTCACGGTCGCGGTGAGCTGCTCCATGCTGGCCGCCGTCTCTTCCAGAGCGGACGCCTGCTGTTCGGTGCGGGACGAGAGATCGTTGTTGCCCATCGCGATTTCACTTGTGCCGGTATAGATGGCATCCGCCCCCTCACGCACGTTGGCGACGGTATCAATCAGCGAACGCTGCATATGGTCGACGCTGGTTGCCAGTTCGGTGATCTCGTTGCGGCCAGACACGGTCAGCGTTTTCGTCAGATCGCCCCGGCCAATATCACGGATATGGGCGATGACGCGGCCAAGCGGGTTCAGAAGGATATGACGAATGCCGTACCACACGGCCACCAGAACGATAACCAGCGCGAGGGCAAGAACCGCCATCTGCCATTTCGCAAAACGGTAGTCGTTCTGGCTTTGCGTAAACGCGGAGTGATAAAGCTCGCCGCTGGCTTTGGCGTACTCGCCGAGTGCCGCGCCGAGGGCGTTCTGCATTCCCTGGGTCGGCTGCGCGAAATAGGCGTCCATATTGCCATTTTCCAGGAACTGCACCAGCTCCGTCAGCCCGGCAAAGTAGGCCTGATATTTTTCATCTATGTTCGCGCTCGCCTGCGCCATGGCGGGCTGAGGGGCGATTTTTTTGAAGGCGTCGTAGTGTTTCGCCGCGTCTGCCAGCGTGGCGCGCGCATTCTTCAGCAGTTCTGTTTTTGCGCTGCTCTGCTGGTTGTTCGGATCCATCATCATGCGGGCGGAAGAGCGGCTCAGGTTGATACGCGTCTGCAACATCAGATCCCAGGTCGTGGTCAGTTCGCTTTGCTGCATCCGCAAATCGTTCGAGGCCGCGAAGCTGTCCTGGTTCTGTTTTAACGACGAGAAAAAGAGGCCGCCAGAAATAAGCTGAAGAAGTGCGAAAATGACCAGCACCATCATAAGCATTGTGACAACGCGGATACGGTTCAACATACAACACCTTCTCATAGATTGATTAACGGTGTTATCGGCACAGGCCACAGGAACTTTACATTTGCGAAAGGGAAAAGCGTGGGGGTCAGAATGCGACGTCGACAATCAGCGTGTCGGTGTAGGTTCCGGCAGGCGGCGTGGCCTGGCTGGTAAGGACCTTAGCGGTGTAGTTGTAGGTGCGTAAAAGCCCGTCCGTGCTGACCTGCGATGAGCTGGCGCTGGCCCAGCGCTCGCTGCCGCTGCCACCCCAGCGGTTGCTAGTCGCCTCTTTGTAAATGTCGTAACTCATGAAGTTGCTGCCGCTGACCATACGACGCACGTTGTTCAGGGCATTTGCCCCATTGTTAATGCCTATGGTGTAGGTGCTGCCCTTGGTGCAGGTGACGGCGACCGACTGTGAAACGGTGGGGAAATTTTGTACCAGCGGCGCGCTGTTAAAATTGACGTCCGGCGTGGTCATGGTGCTGCAATCATTGGTGACGGTCATGTTGAGGAGGATAGAGGTGGTTGCCGTGCCGGTTTGCGGGGTCAGGCACGCCCCGACCGCACCAATGGCGCACACGTTGTAGTTGATGCTGAACGTTAACAACACCTGGTACGGCCCGGCCGTGACGTTCTGCCCCATCACGGTCCGAAAATAAAGGGGAATGTTGTAGCGCCTTGAACCCAGCAGCCCGAGCAGGGTGTTTCCGCTCCAGGTGTAGGCTTTGCTGATTTGTACTTCACTGTTTCCGCCGCAGCCGGACGCCCCGCACAGGCGCGTGGGAATGACATCGGTGATAGCCGCGTTGTCCGTACGCTTCATGGTGGCACGGCTATTCGCGAAGACGGATGCCGACGTGTAATTCAGCGTCACCGAGTCGTTAGTTAACAGGTTGAGGACGGTATCACAGGTCACCACCAGCGTGCCCGTCGTTTCCACTTCCCCGGTGCCGCTCAGCGCGAACGAGGTGACGCTGCCAAACGAAGCATTGACCGTACTGACGGTACAGGCCGCCCAGCTGCCGCCAGAAAATAGCAGCAGGAGCGCAATGAACAGGCGTCTCACGGCGCCTCCCGACAGGTCAGCGGACCGTAGGTTTGCAGCTTATGCTCAGGGTTTGCGCCAACGGTCAGCGTTGCCGTACAGCGTTTACCCTCCGGGGTGATGACCTCGAGCGGATTCACATCGTTGAGGTTTTCCAGCCAGGCGAGGCCGTCATAGCCGACAACGGCGCTGCTGCGGGAGGCACGTTTAACCTGGCTTCCCACCGGGATCGCATTGCCCTGCGCATCATGCAGGATGACGCTGGCAACCCGCTCCTGCTCCATCGGGAAATCCACCAGATAACCATTATGCCGACGGATCGCCACCCGACGCTCGGTCTCTTTCAGCCGGGTATCCGCGGGTAAGTTCAGGGTGTCAATGCGGTAGCTTGCCGGATAATAGGCGGAAACGCCGCTCACCAGCAGATAGCCTTTGTTATTGGTTTTACCCACCGGCTGGTTCTCGTAGCTGACGGGAACATCCGGATGTCCGTCGGTGCTGATCACCACAAACGCATCGTTGATTTTGTTCGCCGCAAACAGCTCACCGTCCATCAGCACGACAGACCCCATCGCCTCGCCCCACCAGGTCATCATGCCCTTCTCACCGTAGCCGCCGCCCTGTAGTTCAACGTTGTTATTCCGCCAGCCGAGCGTGGCCTGTTGATAGTCACTCGACCGCGACTGATTGGCCCAGGCCATGTTCCAGCTAAAGCCGCCGTCAGACGGCATCGAGTGGTTGTAGTTAATGCGTTGAGTGCTGCCTGCGTCAGGGGTGTTTTCAAAGGTGACGGCGGCGCTGTCACGTTCGCCGAGAGGGACCTGCAACGACAGCGCAACCGTCCAGTCGCCCCGCTGCTGGTCACGGCTGGCAGCCAGATAAATACTGCTTGAGCCCCACAGATTACGGCTCCAGGAGAGGTTGAGCAGTTCCGTTTTCTGGCTGTCAAAACTCTCAACGCCGATCCATGCCGCGCCGATATTGCCGTATTCCCCGAGGTTAAAGGTTAAGGAATACTGGTCGGTATTGCGGCTCAGGCTGGCAACGGGGTTATCATTTTCATCATAAACGGTGGGCTGATCGTACAGGGCGAGGTTGCCGAAGCCACGATCGCGTCGGGTATGCTGGGTCGCTACGCTAAACTCGCTGGTGTTGTACTGATAGCCCCAGTTTGTCTGGCCGCCGCTATCGCCGCGCATGCGGCTTTGGGTCCAGGAGGTATTCACCACCCCAAAACGCCCGAGCTTCAGCACCGTGCCCGCGCCGCCAAGCGCCAGCGACTCCGCCCCTTCCGCGTGCCCCTCCAGCGTCAGCCAGTCGGTTACTCCGTAGCGATACGATCCGCTGCCCGCCGCCGGACCATAGTCAAAATTCTCAATACCGTAGTTACGCCGCAGGCTGCCCAGCGTCACGGCGCCGTCGCTTAACCCCTGCTTCAGCAGATCGCTGGTGACATAAAACGGCAGCGTGGTACTCACCTGACGTCCCAGCGCATCGGTGGTAACCAGCACCGCATCCCCGGCACCGTTGATATACGGCAGATTAGTCAGGGTAAACGGCCCCGGCTGAAGGCGGGTGGAGCCGGAACGGTAGCCATTAATAAACAGATCGACCGAGGTCGGGACGGCCGCCTCGCCGGAAAACGCGGGCAGCGGCCAGGTCACCAGATCCGGACGCAGGGAGAAGTCGCGCCCGTAGCTGATCCCGCCCATGCGCACGCTGGTGCTCCAGCTCAGCGCATCGCTGATGACGTCCCCGGCGGTCCAGGTGGTGGCATCCTCCGCGTTGGTGATCAGAAACGTTGAGTCATAGCGCACGTACCCTTCCTGCTGCCCGCTGCTACCGGTGAAGTTCTGCCGGGCGTACCCCGTCGATGAAAACGAATAGTCCTCATTGAAATAGCGGAACTCATGCCACACCGACGCCTGGCCGCCCGTGTGCTCGGAATGGTTGGTATACACGTCGTAATTGAGCAGCGCGCCGCGGCCATAGTGCGGTTTGCTTTGTGCGCTCTGTTCGCTGAACGGCGTAACCCGCGCGGCAACCCAGTCCCGGGGGACCGTCAGCAACAGGCGCTGGGCCGAGCTGTCATACTCTGCGCGTACCGACGAAAGCGTCGAGAGATTTACCTCTCCGGCAGGCACATGCGCGGGCGGTAGCCCGGCGCGGAGCAAATCCGCGCCCGAAATAAACCAGGCGCCCTCGCGTTGCGTCACCGGCACCACCAGACCTGTGTCATAGTGGTTCAGCACCAGGGCGAGCTGGAATACTGCTTCGCCGTTCATCGTCCGTGCATCAGGCGGCGGCGGTAAACTGTCGTCGCCGGTTTCGGCAAAGGCGCTGGTACTGACGCAAAGCAGGATCATCATCGCCGGTTTCAGTTGACGGGCGTCGATTGCCATTGCGTATCCCTGGCATTAATTTGCGCGCTCATCCGATTCGGCTGATAAATGCCTGCCGGAAGCGGCCAGCTTCGGGTGCTGCCTGGCAGCACATAACCCAGCAGCCCCTCGGCAACCGTGCGCTTTTGCCCGCCCTGCTCAACCGCAACCTGGCTGAGCCGGACGTGTACATCCCCCTGATTGCTGACCTGAAGTGCGGGTTTCCCCCCCTCCTGCACGACCCGCCAGCTCAGCTGTTGGGTGTTCGCCAGCGCGTGGTGCGCCCCTTCGTTGAGGGTGGGGATCCCCTGCCCATAAACAAACAGGGGAATGGAATAGCGCATTTGCAGTTTGAGGCCCATAGACGGTTCCGCTTTGGCATCCGGCTGGGGAATTTCATCCACAATGATGCGGTAGGCCTGCTCAACCCCCGTCGGGATCGTCCCCTGCTTGATCAGGCGAATAAGCTGTTTACTGCCTTTGGCGATGGTCACGATCGGCGGGCTGGCGACCACATCCTGCTGGGCGGTGTAACGCTCGTATCCGCCCTCCTGTTTCCAGCGCACAATACGTACCTGCATTGTTGTGGCGCTGTTGCCCTGATTCTGGATCCACAACTCAGTTGCTCTGGCCTCTGCCGGAAGCCACGGATCGATGGGCCACAGAAGAATGGTTGCCGCTGCATGCGCCTGGCCCGTTGCCAGAGCCACCGCCCCCAACAGACCCACCAGGCCTGACCGCCTGAAAAATGGCTTCATCGATGTTCTCCCTTTCCTACCATGACAAGGTCACGGTGAGTTGATCTGAATAGGTTCCCGGCAGGCTAAATCCCGTCAGGAGCGCGACGCCAAAAAGAGGCAGCGCGATGTTATTGCTGTTGGTATAGGTAATCGGTATTGCCTGGTTAACCCCAATTTCGCTGTTCGCCGCCAGAGAGCTGCTGCTGTAGAGCCGGTAACCGACCACTTCGGTCCCGCCTGAACGCGTCATCCGTCGCACCGAGCTGTAATTCTGGCCGCCGTCAATGGTCATGCTCAGCGCCACGCCCGGCGTGCAGGCGATGGACAACGCGCCGTCGGCGACAAAGCTGGTGCTGACCGGCGTGCTGTCCACGCCATTGCGGGTTCCAAAATCCAGCATCCCAAAGCGCCCGCCCGTGCCGGTGCTCACCGAGCATCCCGGTACTACCGTCGCGCTCACCCTGAAGGACTGGGAGGTCACCGCCCCGACGCCGGGGCTCATCATCAGCCCGACGATCAGGGCGAAAAAAGGGTGCACGACGCCCTCTGCGCTTTCGCGCAGACATAAACACAATGCCTTCATGGCTGAATCAGTAGGTGACGCTGACGTTAATGGTGTCGGTATAGGTTCCCGGTACCACCGTTACGCTATTGCCGCCGCCCGTTATGCGCCCGTAGAGGGTATAACTGTTCACCCCGCCCGCCGTGGAGGCAACGGGCAACGCGGCGTTGTTAGCGATCACGTTGTTGTACCCGCTATCGCTATAGAGGCTGTATGCCACGCCCTGTGCCGCATTGGCGGTGTTGACCAGATAGCGGGCAGGCGTTCCAGGGGTGCCGACAACGGTTCCGGGTGCGGTGGCGTTGGTGTTGCCGGTGATCGCCACCGTATAACTGGCAGTGGTACATTGAATGGTAAAGGTGTTTCCTCCGCTGGCCCCGGTTAACTGGGTTGTCAGGGTAGAGAATGTCGCAGGATGGGTCCCGAAATCGAGTGTCCCGAAGTTAATGCCGTTTTGCGTTGGCGAGCCGTTGATCAAACAACCGTTTGTCAGCGTCAGCGTTGCCCCGATAGTGCCGCTACTGGTGACTGCCAGCGCCTGACCGACGGTCGCCGCCGTCAGCAGCGTACCCGCGCAGATAAAAAGAAGTTTTCTTTTCATTTACCACCCTCCAGAAGAAATAATGGTTCGCTTGCCATATTTTATTCATACTGTTCAGTATGTTAGCCCCGCTTAAACATTCCCCGGCGCGGTTACTGAGAATTTTGTTTATGGTTAACGCTTCAACCACTTTCAGCGGATGGGAGAGATCACTCCTTCAGTTAACAGACTATTAACAAAAATTACAAAGAGTTAGCAAAACAAAACGGGCATTATTCTTGCTTAGTCTGAGAATATATCGCCTGTAATGTGATCTGCATCACAATATATCGTCATGTTAAAAACAACGAATTTCATAAAAATTAAAAACAAGTTGTAACTCACGCAGCTTTACTTCAATTTATCCCCCGAATATTTTCCTGCGCTTAAATAAAAATTTTGTATGCATTGACGCAGGGAACTCTTTTAGCGCATAGAGGATTTTTTTGTGGCAAGTGCAAACAAACTCACGCTCTTCATCGTGATTTTCATGCTGGCGGGTATTCTTTCAGGTGCGGCGATCCATGAATATGCGTCGTCCGATGCGATACAAGCCTGGTCGGAGAACATTACGCTGCTGACCGATATTTTCCTGCGGCTGATTAAGATGGTGATTGCCCCGCTGGTGTTCAGCACCCTGACGGTGGGCATTATGAAGCTGGGTGAAACGTCGACGATTGGACGCGTCGGGGGTAAAGCGATGGTATGGTTTATCAGCTCATCCGTGCTTTCCATTCTGGTGGGGCTGTTTATTGTTACCCTTGAGCAACCCGGCAGCGGCCTGAACCTGAGCATCCCGACAGAGGCGGTTGATACCGGCCTGGCCGTTAGCGGGATGTCGCTGAAAGCCTTCCTGTCACACACCATTCCAACCAGCATTGCCGGCGCGATGGCGAACAATGAGATCCTGCAAATTGTGGTCTTCTCAATGTTCTTCGGCATTGGCGGCGCGTCATTAGGCCAAAAATTCAACGCCCCGCTGGTGGCGGCGCTGGATGTGGTCTCCCACATTATGCTTAAAGTGACGGGCTACGTGATGTACGTTGCGCCGCTGGCCATTTTTGCCGCGATTTCGTCCGTGATTGCCACCCAGGGTCTGGGCATTTTGCTGAACTATGCCTCGTTTATTGGCGGTTACTATGTGGCGATCCTCCTGACCTGTCTGGTATTGCTGGCGGTAGGTTACATGGTGCTGAAGAAAGAGATTTTCCGGCTGGTGGCGATGCTGAAGGATCCGGTGCTGGTGGCGTTTACCACCAGCAGTTCAGAAGCGGCGTACCCTAAAACCCTGGAGCAGTTAGCGCGCTTCGGCTGTTCACGGAATATCGCCTCTTTCGTCCTGCCGATCGGCTACTCGTTTAACCTGGTCGGCTCCATGGTGTACTGCTCGTTCGCCTCGATGTTTATCGCCCAGGCGTACAACATTCACCTGAGTTTCACCGAGGTGACGGTGCTGATGTTAACGCTGATGCTGGCCTCGAAAGGGATTGCGGGCGTACCGCGCTCGTCGCTGGTGGTGCTGGCGGCAACCATTCCGAGCTTTAACATTCCGGTGGCGGGGATCCTGCTGCTGATGGGTATCGACCATTTCCTGGATATGGGGCGGTCCGCCATTAACGTGCTGGGGAACGGGATTGCAACGGCGATGCTGTCGCAGAATGAAGGGGCGCGGGAAGCGGAAGCAGCGCTGGTGGAGCAGGAGGCGTAAGGATACAAAAGAGCCGGGTGGCGCTGACGCTTACCCGGCCTACGTGTTCGAGCCATTTGCAGGCCGGGTAAGGCGAAGCCGCCACCCGGCTTTGTTTTATGCCACGTGATTCGCCGCGATATCCAGCAGCGCCATCTCTTCGCTGTTCAGTAGCTTCTCAATATTTACCAGAATCAGCATACGCTCGCCGAGCGCACCCAGCCCGGTCAGGTATTCCGTCGACAGCGTGACCGCAAACTCCGGCGCAGGACGGATTTGATCGGCGGTTAGTGACAGCACGTCAGACACGCCGTCCACGACGATCCCCACCACGCGCTGCCCCAGATTCAGGACAATCACCACCGTGTTATCGTTGTACTCCACATCGCCCTGGCTGAACTTCACGCGCAGATCCACGATAGGCACAATCACACCGCGCAGGTTGGTCACACCCTTGATAAACGCTGGCGTGTTCGCGATGCGCGTTACCTGGTCGTAACCACGGATTTCCTGCACTTTCAGGATGTCGATACCGTACTCTTCATCACCTAAAGTGAAAACCAGGAATTCCTGCCCAGATGGCTCGCCCGCCAGTTTCGTTACGTTACTCATACCGGTCATGTTATTACCTTTTACTTAATCAGGCGGCTGTGTTCGCCACACGTTGTTCACGATTTAATCCCTGAAGTGCCGATACATCGACGATCAGCGCGACGCTACCATCACCCAGAATGGTGGCAGCAGAGATCCCCGGCACTTTGCGGTAGTTACTTTCCAGGTTCTTAACCACCACCTGATGCTGACCAATCAGCTGATCGACCAGCAACGCGTAGCGGCGTCCGGCGCTTTGCAGGATCACAACGATACCCTGCGTGGCCTCGGTTTTTGCCCCGTCCACTTCGAACACTTTCCACAGTTCCACCAGCGGCAGATATTCGCCACGCACTTCAAGTACGCGCTCGCCGCCCGCCAGCGGGTGCAGATCTTCTTCGCGCGGCTGGAGCGATTCCATCACCGCGTTCAGCGGCAGAATAAAGACTTCGTCCGCCACTTTAACGGACATGCCGTCGAGGATCGCCAGCGTCAGCGGCAGCAGGATACGAATTGTGGTGCCCGCGCCCTGCTTAGACTGGATCTCAACGTGACCGCCCATCTCCTGAATGTTACGTTTCACCACGTCCATGCCCACGCCACGGCCAGAAACGTCGGTGACCTGCTCTGCGGTTGAGAAGCCCGGGGCAAAAATCAGCATGCCCACTTCTTCGTCGGTCATGTTTTCGTTGACCGCCATCCCCTGCGAAATCGCCTTCGCCAGGATGCGCTCGCGGTTCAGCCCCGCGCCGTCATCGGTCACTTCAATGCAGATGTTGCCGCCCTGATGTTCCGCTGACAGGATCAGGTTCCCCACCGGCGATTTACCGGCAGCCACGCGGTTTTCCGGCAGCTCGATACCGTGGTCGAGACTGTTACGCACCAGGTGCGTTAACGGGTCGATAATGCGTTCAATCAGGCTCTTGTCCAGCTCGGTAGAGCTGCCCATTAGCGTCAGTTCGATCTGCTTGTTGAGCTTACCGGCCAGGTCGCGCACCAGACGCGGGAAGCGGCTGAAGACATACTCCATCGGCATCATGCGGATGGACATCACCGACTCCTGCAAATCGCGGGCGTTACGTTGTAACTGGCCCATGCTGGTGATGAGATCGCCGTGGGTGACCGGGTCCAGTTCGTTGGATCGCTGGGCCAGCATTGACTGGGTGATCACCAGTTCACCGACCAGGTTGATCAGCTGATCCACTTTCTCTACCGCCACGCGAATGCTCGTGGATTCGCTGGAACGCGCCGCCGGTTTTTCACCGCGGGCCGGAGCAGCCGACTCTTTAGGCACGGCTTTCAGTGCAGGGGCAGCAGGGACCACCGCAGGGGCTTTTTCTGCCGGAGCAGGCGCTTGCACTTCTGCGGTCGCAGCTTCAGTTTCAAACGCAATCTGATCCGCTTCAATCACGAAGCACAACACCGCCACAATGTCATCCTGGCCGATCCCGTCGTCGAGCGTCGCGGCCAGGCTGTCTTTGCCCTTCACCACGTTGCTGAGCGTCGCCAGATTACCCAGCTCCTCTTCCAGCAGGTCGACCTCGTTCTCTTTCAGACGTGACAGCACCACGCGCAGTTTACCTGCGGGCGCATCAGGCGCCGTATCGGGTTCGGCTACGGCGTCAACAACGCTCAGTTTTGCCGCAGGGACAACGGGCGCAGACGCCTCACCTTTGGCTTCCAGCGCTAACTGACGCAGCGCGTTGCAGATGTATTCAAAGCTGGCGGCATCAGGCTCTGCCGAACTTTTATAGGCGTCGAGCTGTTCCTGCATAATATCTTTCGTTTCCAAAAACAGGTTGATAATGTCGGTATTGAGCTGCATCTCACCGCGTCGTGCTTCATCCAGCAGGTTTTCCATTAAATGGGTGGTTTCCTGCAAAATGGTAAATCCAAACGTGCCGGCGCCGCCTTTAATGGAATGCGCCGCACGGAAGATGGCATTGAGCTGTTCTGAGTCCGGTGCCTCGGGCACCAGATCCAGCAAGTGTTGCTCCATATCGGCCAACAATTCGTCGGCTTCATCAAAGAATGTCTGGTAAAAATCGGTAATATCCATGCTCACGCTATCACCTCGGATTGGCTGGTGGCGATGTTGGAACGGCAGCCGAAGGGACGGCCCCAGGCTGTTTTAAATCGTCCAGTGACTCATTCTGACTTTCGGCGTTTTCATGCAGGATGGCCTGCTCCGCCTGCTGGTTCAGCACTAAAAGACTGATACGACGGTTGATGGCGTCATCCGGCCCGCGGTCGGTAAGGCGCATGGTTGCAGCCATGCCGACCACGCGCAGGACCTTGCCATCATCAAGCCCACCCGCCACCAGCTCGCGACGCGAGGCGTTGGCGCGATCTGCAGAAAGCTCCCAGTTGCTGTATCCCTTTTCTCCCGTGGCGTACGGGAAATCATCCGTGTGTCCGGACAGGCTAATGCGGTTAGGAATACCGTTCAGCACCGGTGCAATCGCACGCAGAATATCGCGCATATAAGGCTCCACGTCGGCGCTACCGGTTTTAAACATCGGCCGGTTCTGGCTGTCGATGATCTGAATTCGCAGCCCTTCCTGCACGAGGTCGATCTTCAGATGCGGACGCAGCGCGCGCAGTTTCGGGTCCGCTTCAATCAGCTGATCCAGGTCACCGCGCAGTTTTTTCAGGCGCGCCTGCTCCATCCGTTTTTTCAGCTCGTCGATGTTTGGCTGTTTTTTGACTTCGCCCTGCTGCTGGGTGTAATCATCACCGCAGCCAGGGATCGGGCTGTCGCTGTTCGAAATGCGTGGCCCGCCGGTGACCGCCGTCGCCAGCGGCGTTCTGAAATATTCCGCAATCTGAATAAGCTCTTTCGGGCTGGAGATGGAGATCAGCCACATCACCAGAAAGAAGGCCATCATGGCGGTCATAAAGTCGGCGTACGCGATCTTCCAGGAGCCGTGAGAACCGTGCCCGTGCCCCTTATGCTTGCGCTTTTTTACGATGACGATCGGATGGGACTGGTTTTTCATGCGTCCTCAGTTGTCGTCTGTTGGTTTGGGTTTTTCACCGCACGCACGTGCTCTTCCAGTTCGATAAACGACGGACGTTCGCTGGAATAGAGCGTCTTACGACCAAATTCGACGGCGATCGGTGGCGCGTAACCGTTGAGGTTTGAGAGCAACGTAATTTTCACGCACTGCATCATTTTGGTGGTTTCGGCGCTCTTCTGGCGCAGCACGCTCGCCAGCGGGGAGATAAAGCCGTAGGCCAGTAAAATACCGAGAAACGTCCCCACCATCGCGTGGGCAATCAGCGCGCCCAGTTCAGCCGCCGGGCGATCCGCCGAGGCCAGGGCATGCACCACGCCCATGACCGCCGCCACGATCCCAAAGGCCGGAAGCGAGTCACCCACCAGCGCCAGGCTGTTAGCCGGCACTTCAGATTCGCTCTCGTGGGTTTCGATCTCTTCGTCCATCAGGGCTTCAATTTCGAAGGTGTTCATGTTGCCGCTGATGATCAGGCGCAGGTAATCGACGATAAAACTGAGCATCATCGCGTCGGCCAGAATACGCGGGTAGCTGGCGAAAATTTCGCTCTCTTTCGGGTTTTCGATGTCCCGCTCCAGCGAGAACATCCCCTGCTGACGTGACTTCGCCATCAGGCGATAGAGCAGCGCCAGCAGATCCATATACATGCTTTTGGTGTATTTTGAGCGACGAAACAGCAGCGGAATCGCCTTCAGCGTGCCCTTGATCGATTTACCGTTGTTACCAACGATAAAAGCCCCTACCCCTGCCCCGCCGATGATGACAAGTTCAGCCGGTTGATAGAGTGCTCCAAGGTGCCCGCCGGTCATCATGTAACCGCCGAAAACTGTACCGAGAACTACCAGGTAACCTAATAAGATAAGCACGACATCATCCTTCCGCTAGTGACTATGGCAGGACGTTCATTTCGAGCGCGTGACCGGAACGCAGGGTAAAAAAAAGCAGCGGTAATCGCTTACCGCTGCTGGAATCTTGCCCACAGGTTCGGGTTAAACAGCGTGTTCGATCTGTTCATCCAGCAGTTGTGGAATAATATCGGCAGCATCCCGGGAAAGTTTACGTCTTTTTACGGCTCGGGATGGAGGCTGGCACAAACTACAGGCGAAGCTGCCCGCAGGCTGGTGCGCGTGGGTTATAAAATTACCGTCACAGCAGTTGCAGCGCGACAATTCGAGCATTCCGCTTTCAACAAAACGCACCAGCGTCCAGGCGCGGGTCAGCGCCAGCAGGGGTCCCTCTTCCTGTTGCGGGCATTGCTCAAGGTAAAGTTTGTAAGCTTTGATCACGGCATCAACGCCGCTGCATAAGCCCGTTTTAAGCAGGTACTGCCAGGCGTTACAGAACATGGAAGCATGGATGTTCTGCTCCCAGGTCATGAACCAGTCAGTCGAAAACGGCAGCATGCCTTTTGGCGGCGGGCTACCACGCAATTCTTTGTACAGCTTGATCAGACGACCACGGCTCAGCTGCGTCTCGCTTTCCAGCATTTGTAAACGCGCGCCCAGCGTGATGAGTTCCATTGCCAGCTGGATATCACGGGCTTCCTGAACAATGCTTTTTTCGCTCATTGTTAAGCCCTTTTCTTCCGGGCTACGTCATCAGGCTGGCTGATTTCGTTGAGCAGGCGGGTGGAGAGAAGAATACCGGTGTGGATCTGTTGCAGATCGTCCACGCGGGATTCCTGAGTCAGACGCGTAATGGTCTGCGGGTTATCAAAACGGAACTGGCAGACAAGTTGGTTGGTTTCAGCCAGCTTGACCATTTGCGGAAGTGTTAATCCACCCAGCATGGTTGCCATCTCTTCGTTAACACCCAGACGAAACATCGCTGACGGTTTGTCCTGACTAATCAAACGCTGCGCGAGCAATAAATACGACAAATTGATGTCATTAATATGTTTTAGCAACTCGGATGTATGCATTTTTCCCATCCAGAATAACCAACTATTATTTTTATGCGGAAAGACCGCACCTCGTGATGTCGCCGGGAAATCACCCGGTATAAAAAGAAAAGGCCAAATGCATAGTTGAATTTAGGTTTGTACGTCGTAAAGCGCGTGACCGGTTAACATGGCCAAAATGTCGGTTACACATTTTATCTTTTCTTACAAATAACTAAGATTTTTCCTAATTCGACGCAAACTCTACTCGTCAGTTTTGACACATACAATGCAGCCCCCCCCTGAAATTTAAAATAAATGTGATCTTCGTCACATAATTTACGCGAATGTAACCCATAAATCCATCAGCGTGACTTGTAATTTGGCTATTTATTGACCAAGCAAAGCTGGTTTATATTCTTATGGGACGAATACTCATGCAGAAGGATGAGGGGATCGGGTATGCAAATTGCTAACTCGAAAAAGCACTGTCCTTGCGTGTGACAAAGCACACTTACGTCAGGATAGAGCCGGAGTTAATTAAGTAAAAACAGCAGGTTATCTTTTCCTTTCGTAAAAGAAGTTTCGCTGCGTAACCGTCACGCTTGCGTTGACGATCGGTTAACACGATTTAACAGCACGGAAGGCTAAATGTGTGATTTACGTTAAGTTGTTAATTATTTTCATTTGCCGCCCGCTTTTCGTTATTCTTCTTATAAGAATAATTAATGAATAATTATGATAAGGTTCACACTATTGTCGCATGCACCTCTTGCAGAAGCGGCAGATTCGCGGTAAAGCTTGAGAAACGTGTCATTCTGACATCAAAGGAGTGTGTGATGAGTTACTCCCATCTTCTTGTTTCTGTTGCTGTTTCCCCAGAAAGCCATCAACTCGTCGCCCGTGCCGTGTCAATTGCCAGCCCGAACAACGCCCGCATTAGTCTGATCACCCTGGCCGCTGAACCCGAGATGTATAATCAACTGGCAGCGCCGATGCTGGAAGATATTCGTGAGGTTCTTCAGGAGGAAACGCAGCAATTTCTGCGCGAACTGGTTGAGCGGGCAAACTATCCTGTCCATCAGACGGTGATTGCCACGGGGGAATTAAGTGGACATATTCTCGACATGTGCCAGAAACAGAATATTGACCTGGTGATTTGCGGCAATCATAACCAGAGCTTTTTTTCTCGTGCGGCGTGCTCGGCAAAAACTATCGTTTCGTCAAGCCAGGTTGATGTCCTGCTGGTGCCTCTCGGGGGCAATTAATGCCCCCGGAGAAAATCAGGCAAGTTTAGGGAATGTCGCGATCTTTTTTTGCAGGTTACCTTCCTGACTTTGCGGCTGGATCGCGCGTAAATCGTCAATAAAACGTGCCTGCCAGTGGTTGATATCATTCTTAACGATGGTCTCCATCATTTCCGAATGACGTGAAATACGTTCCGCAAGCGGCATGGTTAGCGCGCGGTTCAGGGCATTGGCCACGTCATCGCGATCGTAAGGGTTTACAATCAGCGCTGAGGTTAGCTCGTTTGCCGCACCGGCAAATTGCGACAGCACCAGCACGCCCGGGTCAGCAGGATCTTGTGCTGCAACATACTCTTTTGCCACCAGATTCATCCCGTCGCGCAGCGGCGTGACCAGCCCGACGTCCGCATAGCGGAACACCTTCATCAGAATTTTGCGCTCAAAGTGCTGATTCAGATAGAAAAGCGGTGTCCAGCCGAGCTGCCCGTAGCGTCCGTTGATGCGCCCTGCTTCGGTCTCCAGCTGGTGACGAATATCCTGATAGGCCTGGACCTCGCCGCGCGAGGTCGGCGCAATCTGGGTATAGCGGATCTTGCCGTGATGCTGCGGGAATTTATCCAGCAGGGTTTCGTAAGCGAGGAACCGCTCCGGCAGGCCTTTGGAATAATCCAGCCGTTCAACCGAAAAGATATTCTTAACGTGCTTAAGTTCATCCTTGAGCTGGGCAAGCTTCGGTGGCAGCGGACCGGAGGCCTGCTCGGCAATTTCGTCTGGCTCAATACCAATCGGGTAGACTTCGGTATGGAAGTTTCGTCCCCACGCGGTGTGCGATTTCCCGCCGTGAGTGACCAGCCGGGTTTTACCCGACACGCTGTCGAGGAAGGCCAGCCTGTCATTTTCCGTCTGGAACCCGAGCAGGTCATAATCGGACAACGCTTCAAGAATTTCATCATGCTGCGGCAGCGCGGTAAAAATCTCCGGCGTCGGGAACGGAATGTGCAGGAAGAAGCCGATCCGGTTATTCACACCCCGTTTTCGCAGCTCCCTGGCGAAGGGCAGCAGATGGTAATCGTGGATCCATAAAATATCGTCCTCTTCGATCAGCGGCAGCAGTTTATCTGCCAGCAGCGCGTTGACGCGCATATAGCCTTCATACGATTCACGCTGGAACTTCACCAGATCCAGACGATAGTGAAACGCTGGCCACAGCACGGCGTTAGAGAACTCAGAATAATATTCATCGTAGTCCTTCTCACTGAGTGCGAAGGAGGCCCATGTGATATTGCCCCGTGACACCTTTTTTAGCGGTTTCTCATCATTACTGATTTCCCCGCTCCAGCCAAACCAGAGACCACCCGCGGCTTTAAGGGCACCTAATACCCCGACCGCCAGGCCACCGGCACTGGCTTTTTTATCATCCGGCGGTGCGATGCGATTAGAGACGACGACTAAGCGACCCATAATGATTTCTCCCGTTGTTTTGCGCTATTTGTTGTTGTTGCTGGTTAGCGACGTCAGATATCCACTGCCATACGCTGGCGACATTTTCCAGCCGCCATCCGGCAATGGTTTCACCAGGACCAACCTTGACAGACATGCCCCCGGCCTGGTTTACCACCCTGAACCCGGCCTCGTCGGTCAGGTCATCCCCAAAAAAGACGGGTGTACGCCCTTTGAACGGCGCTTCCGCCATAAACGCTGCAATGGCAGCGCCTTTATTAATTCCTGCCGGTTTTATCTCAACCACACATTTACCCGGCTGTAAGGCCAGCTCCGGATGGGCGTCCGCCACGCTTCTTGCTACCGCAAAGATCGCCGCTTCATGATGGGGCGCCTGACGGTAGTGCAGCGCAAAGGCCATGCCTTTGGCTTCCAGTTCCGTACCGGGAAGCGTTTCCAGAGCCGAAGAGAGTTGCGCATGCAGCGCCTGAATCAGCGTATCGGGGAGTGAAACTATATGCAGTTGATCATGGATATCGCGGCGCTCCGCTCCGTGCACACCGGCCAGCGGAAAGTGATAAGGACTGGCGAGCACATCCAGCTCGGCCATTGAGCGCCCTGAAATCAATGCCAGTGCCCCCTCGTTCTGTCGGGAGAGCTGCTGCAAATTCTCTAACACCGTATCCGGTACAACAACGTCATCCGGGTGCGGTTCAATCCCGGCGAGCGTCCCGTCGAGGTCAAAAAAGAAAGCAAATTTTCCGGGCAGTACAGGCGGTGCGGTTAACAAGTCAGCCACCCTAATCCTCCTTACAGTGAATAAAACAGCCATGTAAGTATAGACAGTGTGACGGTGCTCGCCATTTAGCAACCGGCCCGTCAGCAAAACTGGCGGGCCGGTCAGAGGCTCAACTATGGTTAATAGTTGAGCATATTAGTGGTTGAAAATGAATCAGATGGTTCGCTTCGCTTTTTGCTTGTAACGGTCGAAGATCACCGCTGCCAGCAGGATCAGACCACGTACGACGTACTGAGAGAACGGAGAAATATTAAGCAGGTTCATGGCGTTCTCCACGGTCCCCAGAATCAGGATCCCTGCCACCACATATGAGATTTTTCCGATGCCGCCCTTGAGGGATACGCCCCCCAAAACGCAGGCTGAAATGACAATCAGCTCATAACCGATAGAGGTCATTGGCTGGCCACTGGTCATACGCGACGCCAGAATAATCCCCGCCGCCGCCGATACCAGCCCGGAAAGTACGAAGATAATGATCTTGGTTCGCACGACCGGGACACCCGCCAGGCGTGCCGCTTCCTCGTTCCCGCCAATCGCCAGGGTATTGCGGCCAAAGGTGGTGCGGTTAAGCAGGAAACCGAACAGGATCAAACAGGCTACCGTCAGCCAGATTGGTGCAGGCAGGCCCAGCCAGTTGGCATAGCCCAGCGTAAAGAAACGCTCATCTTCAATCCCCACCGCTTTACCGTCGGAGATGATATAGGCCAGACCGCGCACGATTTGCATGGTCGCCAGCGTCGTGATCAGGGCGTTGATCTTCAGGCGCGCAATGACAAACCCGTTCACCAGGCCGCTCAGCACGCCGAGCATCAGCCCGGCCAGCACGCCGATCCACAGGCTCTCGGTCATGTTGATCACCACGGCGGTGGTGACGCCAGCGCAGGCAATCACCGAGGCGACCGACAGGTCAAAATCGCCGGAGGCCAGGCAGAACAGCATGCCACAGGCCACCATGCCGGACATGGAGATGGCCAGCCCCAGCCCCTTCATATTGATGAAGGTGGCGAAGTTCGGCACAAAAATCGCGCAGGCGACGAACAGGGCAGCAAAGACCACCAGTATGCCGTACTGGTCCCAGATGCGGCCAAAACTGAAAGCCGACTTCGGCGCTCCGGATGTAGTAACAGAGGACATCATTGACTCCTTACTCAGGCGACAGCCTGGCTAACTTTAGGCATGGCGAGACTCAACGCCTGTTGTTCATTCGCCTGTTCATGCAGCAATTCACCGGCAATTTCACCTTCACGCATCACAACAATGCGGTCGGCAACGCCCAGCACCTCGGGCAGATCGCTGGAGGCGAACAGAACCGCCACGCCGCGTTTTGCCAGCTCATAGATAACGTTATAGATTTCGTGTTTCGCCCCCACGTCGATACCGCGCGTTGGCTCATCCAGCAAAATGACCTTCATATCTTCCGACAGCCAGCGGCCCAGAATCGCCTTCTGCTGGTTGCCGCCGGACAGATTCATGATCAGCTGTTCCGCACCGGGGGTTTTGATGTTCAGCGAACGGATATGGTGATCCGCGTTGCTCGCCTCCCAGCCATCGTTAATCAGGCATCCCGCGCGGATGAACTTGCGCCGGGCAGAGATGTTGATGTTGTCGCGCACCGAGTGCACCGGAATGATGCCTTCGGCCTTTCGATCTTCCGGGCAGAGCATGATACCGGCGTTAATCGCCTGGGCAGGCTTCTGAATATCGACCTTTTTCCCGTCGACGAAGACCTGGCCCTGGGTAATGCGCGTCCCGCCAAACAGCCCTTTCATCAGCTCG
Source organism: Enterobacter cloacae complex sp. IR5418 (assembly GCF_049238105.1). Lineage (NCBI taxonomy): Bacteria > Pseudomonadati > Pseudomonadota > Gammaproteobacteria > Enterobacterales > Enterobacteriaceae > Enterobacter > Enterobacter cloacae complex sp. IR5418. Next base: position 43,469 of record NZ_JBMKHS010000026.1, read on the forward strand.
CTGCGCCCTGCCCCTACAAGACCAAACAGCCCGACGATTTCGCCGCTGCGCACCGAGAGTGAAATGGGCGTGCGGACGCCTGGGGCTTTAACGTTATCCAGACGCAAACGCTCCGGGCCATACTCGCGCGGTTTCCAGTGGTAAATATCCCCCAGATCGCGTCCAACCATCGCCTGCACCAGCTGATCGTGGTTGACCTGCTGCATATCGGTGAAGGTGCGCACGTAGCGGCCATCTTTAAACACGGTGATGGCATCGCTTAGGGCAAAAATCTCTTCCATACGGTGAGAAACGTACAGAATGATGCGGCCCTCTTTGCGCAGTTCGCGGATCACACGAAAGAGATTTTCTATTTCACGCGCTGAGAGCGAACTGGTTGGCTCGTCAAAAGCGATAATTTTGGCGTTGCGCGCCAGTGCTTTAGCAATTTCCACCATCTGCCACTGGCCGATGGAGAGATACTTAAGGGGCGTTTGCGGATCGACATCCAGCCCAAGATGCTTAAGCTGCAAGCCCGCTTCATAGTTGAGCAGCGAGCGGTTGACCACCCCGCTTTTATGCGGAAGCTGGCCCAGATAGATGTTCTCCGCCACTGTCATCTCGGGAATGAGGTGCAGTTCCTGATAGATGATGGCGACGCCCGCGTTTAGCGCGGCCGTAGTGTCGGCAAAGGCCACCTCTTCGCCGCGAATGGCCAGCGTGCCGGTAGTGGGCGTGTAGTTGCCGCTGAGAATTTTAAGCAGCGTGGATTTTCCCGCGCCGTTCTCCCCCATCAGGGCGTGAACCTGGCCGGCATAGCAGTCAAAGCTGATATCGGTCAGCGCGTTTACACCGGGGAACGTTTTACCGATGCCGCGGAAAGAGAGATACGGATCAGACTGTTGCATAACGACTCCGTGATTCCTGTAGTGTGTACATCTGGCCCCTCACGGTCAGTGAGGGGCGCAATCACCGCGTATTACTTACCGCCCAGTCCTTTTTTCGCCAGCTCCTCTTTGAAGTTATCGCGGGTGATCAGCACCACATCGGTCACTTCGGTGAATTTCGGCGGCTCAACCCCTTTAGTCACCCAGTTGTAGAGCATTTCGCTGGATTTATAGCCGTGGACATCCGGGCTTGGCAGCAGAGAGCCGTAGAAGCCGGTCGCCTGCGCTTTAGACAGTTCGCTCACGGCGTCGACCCCGTTGATGCCGATGCCGATCACGTCCGGTGCTTTAAAGCCCTGACCTTCCGTTGCACGCACGCCGCCCAGCACGGTGTTATCGTTCATCCCCACCACCAGCCAGTGCTTCACTTCCGGATGCTGGACGAGCATGGAGTTGGCCGCATCAAAGGCACCCGGAATATCGTTGGATTTGGTCGGGACTTTGTAGATCTGTTTTTCCGGGAAGCCAGCCGCTTTCAGGGCGTCCATGGATCCGGTAGTACGACGACGGGCGGTATCCAGTTCGTCAGCGGTTATAGCCATCACGGCAGTCTCTTTGACATCCCAGCGGCGTTTTTGCATCTCTTTATAAAGCTCCTGGCCCTGACGCTCACCGATTTTGGTAGCCGCCATCATCACCAGCGGAACGGTATCCATCGGTTTGCCTTTGGCATTGACGAACTGATCGTCCACCGCGATGACTTTCATGTCGTAACCGCGCGCTTTCGCAGCAATAGCCGAACCCAGTTTTGGATCCGGGGTACAGATAACGAAACCTTTCGCGCCGCTGGCCGCCAGGCTATCAATGGCGTTTAGCGTTTTCTCGCCGTCAGGTACGGCGATTTTAATTACCTCAAATCCCAAATCTTTTCCGGCCTTATCAGCAAATTTCCACTCGGTCTGGAACCACGGCTCTTCAGGCTGTTTAACCAGAAAACCGAGCTTTAAATTTTCAGCGATAGCGGATTGTGACATAACGGCAGCCAGGCCGATGGCCGCCAGCGCTTTAGTAAATTTGTGCATGGTAAACTCCAGCTTTAGCATTCTTATCTGTAGGGAATAATGGCGAACAACGTATTTAATCGGACTTAAAACAAGGCATTAGCGCTTACCTCGCTATAAGCGTTATTGCTGGAGATAGTTTTAGCGGGAAATTAATCATCCATAAGAGAGCGACATCACACCGCAGAATTACAGTAATTGCGTACATAAATTCAGCGAAAAATGACATAAAAAAAGGCGTAATTGTCCTACAAATAGGAAGGGATTAAGCAGAATTATCCATAAGGTCAGCAAAGAAGTCCCTGTAACCCGGACGCCTTAGCGCCCGGCAGAAAAATTACCAGGGATAATAGATGTGTTCAGCATGATCGCGCACGGGGGCATCGTCACCCAACAGACGCGCAGAGATCGTCAGCGCAAAATCAAAAGCGTGCCCCAGTCCCTTTCCGCTGATGAGGTTTTTATCCTCTACGACGGGCGCATCCACATAAACCCCGTCATTAACGGACTCCCATAGATCGCCGGAACAGACGTAGCGACGCCCCTTCAGTAAGCCGTTCCCGCCCAGCACCCGCGCGGCCGCAGAGCAGATCGGGCAGATAAGTTTGCCGTGTTCGTCATGCGTGGAAACAAAGCGGATCACCTCACGGTTAGCCGCGAGATTCATGCTCCCCTGCGGCCCACCGGGCAACACGACTGCGTCATACAGCGTGTCACTGCGCTCCGTTAACGTACTGTCAGCCACCATGGGAATAGTGTGGTAACTCACTACCGCACGGGATCCCGCACAGGCCAGCGTCTCCACCTCAATCTGCAAACGACGCAGAATATCAATTGTGATAATCGCTTCTGCTTCTTCAAAACCGGGTGCCAGCAGCACCGCCACTTTAGCCATCATAAACCTCTACGAATAAAACGATGTAAAACAGTGTTTCATTTTCTCGTTTTGTCAGATGACAATCTTGCGATGGGATCACAGAACCGTATATTGGGTAAAAATTGATTTAGCTCAAATTTGCACCCGCAGGATATATTTACAGATATTATTTCTGATTTCACACTTTTACAGAATTTCCCGCCAAAGAACGTTTCACGAAACGTTAAAAATGAGCATGCTTGATTTTATATGTAATAGAATCATGGCGTTACCAAACATCTTGTGCCATCATCTCTTTTTAATTCTGCGCTATATTTAAATTTGTAATCTAGAGTAAACACAGCCCAATTAAGAGTTTTCTTAAGTCAAAGAGAAGCGTATGCTTATTTAAATCGAACACAGGAAGTGAATATTCGAGTTTTTTACCTTGCAGAAATCTATTTCTGCCATTCAATCGTCAATACCTGCCGGGTCAGGTTACGTAGCGGACATCAAGTCCCGCAGTCAATAAGGATATGAAAATGACTACCCAAACGATGATGCAAAAACTGAATGCCCAGATGAACCTGGAGTTTTATGCTTCAAATCTGCATCTGCACTTGAGCGCGTGGTGTTCCAGAAAAAGCCTTAACGGCACTGCCACCTTCTTCCGTACGCAGGCACAAAGTAACGTCACGCACATGATGCGGGTCTTTAACTTTTTGAAAGCCATCGGGGCAAACCCCACCGTCAAAGAGCTTGAAACGATTGAAGATAATTACTCTTCTCTTGAGGAGCTGTTCCAGAAAACCCTCGAAGAGTATGAGCAACGCTGTGCGAAGCTGAGCAAACTGGCTGATGAAGCGAAAGCGCAGCAGGACATCATTACCCTCAAGTTTTTACGCGATATGGACAGAGAGCAGCAGCAGGATGGCATGCTGTTGAAGACGCTTGCAGATGAAATCCGCAACGCGAAACGCGCGGGGATTTGTCTGGAACAGACGGACCGCCATCTTCTCGACATTGCTACCGTGCAACACCACTAACTCCCTTCACCCGCTCCCGTCAGGGAGTGGGTACCAACTCCCTGCTTTTGCTGACATTTAACAAATCAGATCTCGCTCCCAATGAATAACCACACATCGTGTAATGATTTGTTTAATTACATTCATTGACGAGGGAGCATCATGATCACCATTGAGTTTATTGTCATTATCCTCTGCCTGCTGATAGGCACCCGCTTCGGCGGGATGGGACTGGGGCTGATAAGCGGCATCGGCCTGTTTGTTTTGAGTTTTGTCTTTGGTCTGCAACCCGGTAAACCCCCGGTTGACGTAATGCTCACAATCCTCGCCGTCATTGGCTGCGCGGCCACGCTACAGACCGCTGGTGGCCTGAATGTCATGATGCAATTCGCGGAGCGCCTGCTGCGTAAACATCCCCAGCACATCACCCTTCTCGCGCCGTTTACCACCTGGATGTTGACCTTCCTCTGCGGGACCGGGCACGTCGTTTACACCATGTTTCCGATTATCGCGGATATCGCCCTGAAAAAAGGCATTCGCCCGGAAAGGCCGATGGCGGTGGCCTCGGTGGCATCTCAGATGGCCATCACTGCCTCCCCCGTTTCCGTGGCCGTCGTTTCGCTGGTCTCGATTCTGGGTGCGCAGCACGGTATCGGCCACGCGTGGGGGATCCTCGAAATCCTGGCCGTCTCCGTACCGGCCTCGCTGTCTGGGGTCGCCATCGCGGCACTGTGGAGCTTGCGCCGCGGAAAAAATCTGGCAGACGATCCTGAGTTTCAGGAAAAGCTGAAAGATCCGAAACAGCGGGAGTTTATCTATGGAGGAACTGAAACGTTGATGAATCAGCGTTTCCCGAAACAGGCTTACTGGTCTACATGGATTTTTTTCGCCGGGATTGCCGTTGTGGTCCTGCTGGGTGCGCTGCCCGAGCTACGTCCGGCGTTTGAGATCAAAGGCAAAATGACGGCCCTGTCGATGAACCTTGTCATTCAAATGATGATGCTGATCGCGGGCGCGGTGATGCTGTTGACCTGCAAGGTGAATGCGTCGGCCATCTCAAACGGAGCGGTATTTAAAGCGGGAATGGTCGCGATTTTCTCGGTGTTTGGCGTGGCGTGGATGAGCGATACCTTTTTTCAGGCGCATCTCGACGAGCTGAAAATGGCGCTGGAGGGGGTGGTGAAGAGTCATCCATGGACGTATGCCATCGTACTGTTCCTGGTCTCAAAACTGGTCAACAGCCAAGCCGCCGCGTTAACCGCCGTCGCTCCGATGGGGTTGATGCTGGGCATCGACCCGAAAATGCTGGTGGCCTTCTTCCCGGCGTCGTACGGCTACTTTGTGCTACCGACCTATCCCAGCGATCTGGCCTGTATCGGATTCGACCGCTCCGGCACCACCCGCATCGGTAAATTCATCATCAACCACAGCTTTATTCTGCCGGGGCTGATTGGCGTCAGCTGTGCCTGCGTGGTGAGCTATCTGCTGGTACAGACGTTCTTCTGACCCTTCTGCGGGCGACAGGCTCTGTCGCCCTTCGAGGTAAAATCAGAAAAGAGTTTCTAATTTTAAAACATCGGTTTATTTTAGTGTGACTCACCCTGCGGTGTGAAGCGGAGTTCAATCAGCGCGATCGCTTTCTGGATCGCACGGAGCGTAACCGGGTCCGCCGCAGCAGGATGGTTGGTGAAATCGATGTTTTTCAGTTGGGTCGACATCTTTTCGCGTACCTCAACCGGCGCGATAACGTCAATCACATCAAGGATTTGTTTGATTACCAGCTGGCAGGCGACGACGTCAGATACCAGTTCCTGATCGGCGCTCAGGTTTTGTGACATGGGTTTCTCCTTATTCAAAGGCCGCCATAGTAGCAAAACAGACGCCCTTCCATCTCCCTCTCGTCGTCCGCAGACATAAAAAAACCTGCCGAAGCAGGTTTTTTTATCAGAACATCGCACCCGGTGGGACGTCTTTAAACGTTGTGCAGTAGTTAGCCCACATGCTTTTCAGGATTTTGCGCAGTTTCATTATGTTGCTCCAGTAACGTGTTATGCAGGTGTTATTGTCAATACGCTTATAATATGACCACCATCACAAAAATCAACCGTTTTGTGACCTGTGTCACGGTTATAAAACCCTCAGTGCTGCTGGTCTGTTAAAAAAAGCCATGAAAAATCCGCACGTTACAGGCTTATAAATTCCAGTAAATGTTTATAAAATTTTTTGAGCGGGCAGGAAGAGAATGAGTGAAAACCTATCCGGCAAAGAGAGCCGTGGATTATCGCCTGCGGCGCTGCTGGTTGCCGGTGCTTTCTTTATGGAGTTTCTGGACGGGACGGTGATTGCCACCGCGCTGCCGGATATGGCAAAAAGCTTCGGCGTACAGGCTGTGGATCTGAATATCGGGATCAGCGCCTATCTGATCACCCTGGCCGTGCTGATCCCCGCCAGCGGCTGGATCGCCGACCGCTTCGGCGCGCGAAAAGTCTTTGCCCTCGCGCTGGCGATTTTCACGCTGGCCTCGGTATTTTGCGGCCTGTCCACCACGCTCGATCAGTTCGTTGCGATGCGCGTGCTCCAGGGCATGGGGGGCGCGCTGATGGTGCCCGTGGGTCGCCTGGCCGTGTTACGCACAACGCCAAAACACCAGCTCATCACGGCTATCGCTACCCTGACGTGGCCTGCGCTTGTCGCGCCGATCATCGGCCCGCCACTCGGCGGGTACATCACAAGCTATGCCGACTGGCGCTGGATCTTCTTCATTAACGTGCCGCTGGGGATAATCGCCATTTTACTGGCACTGCGCCTCATTCCAGACCTGCATGAAGATACGCGCCGACCGTTTGATTTGCCGGGTTTTGTTGTCACCACCCTTGCCATGGTGAGCCTGGTTTATGCGATGGAGTTGATGAGTGGAGAACCTCTGCGAACAGGATTAACCGCCACGCTGTTCATCGTCGGTGTCGTCGCGTTGAGCCTGGCGCTGCGTCACTTTAAGCGGGCAACCTGGCCGATGATCAGGCTCGATGCGATGCAGGTGCCGACGTTTCGCGTCACCCTGTACGGCGGCTCGCTGTTTCGCGCCTCCATCAGCGCGGTTCCGTTCCTGCTGCCGCTGATGTTCCAGGTCGGCTTTGGCATGGACGCGTTCCATTCGGGCCTGCTGGTGCTGGCGGTTTTCGTAGGCAATCTCACCATTAAACCGGCGACAACGCCCCTGATCCGCAGCCTGGGGTTTAAGCGGCTGTTGCTGATTAACGGTGCGCTGAATGTGCTGGCGTTGCTGGCCTGCGCGTTTCTCACGCCGCAGACGCCCGTGTGGCTCATCATGCTGATCCTCTACCTGGGCGGCGTTTTCCGTTCGATTCAGTTTACGGCCATCAGTACGCTGGCCTTTGCGGATGTGCCCTCGGCGCAGATGAGCTATGCCAATACCCTGTTTTCAACCGCAACGCAGCTTGCCGTGGGGCTTGGGATCACGTTCGGGGCGATTGGTATTCGTATCGGAGAAAAAGTCGGTGAGGCGATGGGGCTTGCCGACATGCCGGGGATGAGCTTCCGGCTGGCATTTGTGGCGATCGCGCTGATCTGCCTGGTGGGGATGTTTGACACGCTGCGTCTGACCAACGATGCAGGCAGCGCGGTCTCATCGAAAAAGTAAGGCTCTGTGCCGGGCAGGCAACGCACCGCCCGGCAAAGGGAATCAGCCAACAATACCGCGGACAAAAGCTTCGATCTCTTTGTCCTGACAGTTCTCGAAGAAGCACTGCTGGAAGCGCTGACCTGAAACGGCGGTTTTCACCAGCTCAGGATCGATGGCGCGCAGGGTATCCAGATAGTTTTCTTTCACTACCGCCGCTTTCACCTGGTTCAGAATCCCGGCGTTACGCACCTGCGGCTCTTTACGCTCTGGTGGGTAGCCTTCGCCATTGCGTCCGGTAAACGCTTTCTCAAAGATAAAGCGTACGTTCAGTTCGGCACCCCAGCCAAAGCCCTTCGCAAATGGCAGAGAGAGTGCGTTACCGTTGTTGATTTGCGCGAACAGGAAAGCATCCGCTGGATCGATGCAGTAGCCGCAAATCACGCCCGGATGAATGTTCAGGGACATCAACGCGCCCTGCCCGGTACCGCAGCCGGTAACAACAAAATCGACGGCTTTAGCGTTCAGCAGGATGCTCGCCATGATGCCCAGGTGAATATAGGTGAGATGATGATCGTTCTCATCACTCATACCGACGTTATAGACCGGAAAACCTTTTTCATCAGCAACGGCTTTCAGCTCATTAAGGATGATGGGATTTTTAGCGGCCTGGCTGTTTTCCATCATCAGTGCAATTTTCATCTTGTCTCTCCTGAATGCATGGCGGGCGATCCCGCTGTGGATACCTTTTCAACTTAACCTTACTATCAAACAAACACACTTTCAAATTAAGTGAAAACTTGTTTTAAAAAACAAAGATGCGCTCACAATTTCGCGTTCAGGCCCGGCTCGTTGCACAGTGAAAGGGCAGATCCTCCGGCTATTCCGGCCATTGCGCGCCATCAGGCTGGTTACAATGGCCTATTTCCCGTCACGCAGAGTGAAACATGAAAAGTGTAATCATAGCCGGAACGATCCTGTTGCTCGCCGGGTGCAGCATCAACCGTCAGGCAGAAGTCAGCAGTACGGACGCCCCAAACGGAATTGTGCGCCTCGACTATGGCCAGGCCATGCTGCAAAACGCCTGGTCTGATGACTATCTCAATAACGGTACGGCAACCAAAGCCTGTCAAAACATGGGCTATGCCACCGCGTCAGCCTACGGGCAGCCCATTAAAACCTGCACCCTGATCAGCGGCTCGCTGTGTCTGAATGAAAGTGTGACCATACAGTATAAATGTCAGGGATATGCTGTTACCTCTTCCAGCCAGAATCCGTGGTATTAACCGCGACTGCCAGTCACGCTGGCAGTTTATTTAATAAGAACATAAACAATTCTCATTAATAAATATAAACGGCGACAATGCGTTTTATTCCCATTCGTATTTTTAATAAAGAAATATTTATTTTACTTTTTGCAAATAATTAAATAACAAATTATAGTGTCGCTCATCGTGAACCAGAATTAATAAACCGGAGCTGCACCATGTTAAAAACTGAAATGATCGACAAGCTCAATGCACAAATGAACCTTGAGCTGTTTTCTTCCCTGCTTTATCAGCAGATGAGCGCCTGGTGTAGCTATCACAGCTTTGAAGGGGCAGCCGCCTTCCTGCGTCGTCATGCCCAGGAAGAGATGACGCACATGCAGCGTCTGTTTGACTACCTGACGGACACCGGCAGCCTGCCGCGCATCGATAACGTGGCGTCGCCTTTCGCCGAGTACGGCTCTCTTGATGAACTGTTCCGCGCCACGTATGAGCACGAACAGCTGATCACCCAGAAAATTAATGAACTGGCTCATGCCGCCATGACCAGCCAGGATTATCCAACCTTTAATTTCCTTCAATGGTATGTGGCTGAACAGCACGAGGAAGAGAAGCTGTTTAAATCCGTGCTGGATAAATTATCTCTGGCGGGTAAATCCGGGGAAGGGTTGTACTTTATTGATAAAGAGCTATCCACTCTTGATACGCAGAATTAATCCTGACGCGGTGCTGAATATTCAGCACCGCGTTATTTCATGACAACAGATTTTACTTTTATGCGTGGACGCCATTGAGCACGTCGTCTCCATGCAGTGACATATTTACCTCTCAACTAAAAAACGCAGCCTCTCCACTTCTCTCTCCACGCGCTTTTCGCTGGCGCCGCATCCCGCCCTCATTTTGTAAAGTATTCATTACACACGCTGTAACGGTGATTTGACGAGATACGCCTTTTCCCTTACTCTGCGCCGCAGAATGAGTCGCGATATGGAAGCGTTGTAGAGGAAAGCGTGAAGAACAGAACTCTGGGAAGTATTTTTATCGTCGCCGGAACGACAATTGGCGCAGGAATGCTGGCCATGCCGTTGGCTGCCGCAGGCGTCGGATTTAGCGTTACCGTACTGCTGCTGGGCAGCCTGTGGGCAATGATGTGTTACACCGCGCTATTATTGCTGGAGGTTTATCAGCATGTCCCTGCCGATACCGGCTTAGGCTCTCTGGCGGCACGCTACCTTGGACGCTACGGGCAGTGGATCACCGGTTTCAGCATGATGTTCCTGATGTACGCCCTGACTGCCGCTTACATCAGCGGCGCCGGGGAGCTGATTGCGTCAAGCATCAATGACGGCTTCGGTGCCTCGCTTTCACCGGAAACGGGCGCCATCGTCTTTACGCTGATCGGTGGCGGCGTGGTTTGCGCGGGCACGTCGCTGGTGGATCTGTTTAACCGCTTTTTATTCAGCGCCAAAATCCTCTTCCTCGTTGTGATGCTGGTGCTGCTGGCACCGCATGTTCACAAGGTTAACCTGCTCTCCCTGCCGCTGGAGAAGGGTCTGGCGCTTTCGGCCATCCCGGTGATTTTTACCTCCTTCGGTTTTCACGGCAGCGTGCCGAGCATCGTGAGCTATATGAACGGTGATATCCGCAAGCTGCGCCGCGTCTTTGTTATCGGCAGCGCCATTCCGCTGATTGCCTACCTGTTCTGGCAGCTGGTGACGTTGGGCAGTATTGATTCCACCACCTTTATTGGCCTGATGGCACAACATTCTGGCCTGAATGGTTTTCTGGTTGCCCTGCGTAACGTAGTGGCCTCTTCACACGTGGAGCTGGCGGTACATCTGTTTGCCGACCTGGCGCTGGCAACCTCCTTCCTCGGCGTGGCGCTTGGCCTGTTTGACTATATGGCGGACCTGTTCCAGCGTCGCAACACCGTTGCCGGACGCTTACAGACGGGGGCAATGACCTTCCTGCCGCCGCTGGCCTTCGCGCTCTTTTACCCTCGCGGGTTTGTGATGGCGCTGGGGTATGCTGGCGTGGCGTTATCGGTACTGGCCCTGCTGTTACCTTCCCTGCTGGCATGGAAGAGCCGCCAGCAACATCCGCAGCAAGGATACCGCGTGGCGGGTGGTAAGCCGCTGCTGTGCGTGGTGTTTGGGTGTGGGGTGGCGATTATTCTGGTGCAGGTGCTGATTGCAGCGGGGATGCTGCCGGATGTGGGGTAACTTATTTAGCCTAAATTATCTTAGTGGTCTCAAGGGGCACGGGTGTTGAGTCCCCGCTAAAATCGGCGAACCGGAGATCGGATGACAAGGGCTGGACGCCAGGGATGGCGGCCAGAGGCGAATCGAGACAGGATGTCGAGTTGAGCCGACCGCAGGCAGACGATCGGGAGGTGAGCGCAGTGCGAAGCACCGATTTTCTGCGGGGCCGCGGGGATTGATAAGGGGGCCGCGGCGGCCCCCTTATCTCGTTCACAGGTAAAGAACGTATTATTTTCTGTTGGATTCGAGGTGAACGAAACAATTCCACCTGTGCAACAAATTCTGATTAATGCAGGCAGCAACTCTTAAACTTCTTCCCACTCCCGCACGGGCACGGATCGTTCCGCCCCACCTTCGACCCGTTCACGACAGGTTTTTTCACTTCCGGCTGCTGCGGGTTCGCCACCCAGTAGTTATACAAACGCAGCGCCGCAGGCTGAATGCTCGCAATGCTGTCCATGTACTCTTCTTCGGTCAGCGCATCCAGCTTCTCGCTGTTTTTTTCCGTGCCGTGCAGGGCAATCACGGCCAGGTCCGCTTCCAGCGATTCCGGCAGGGATGACCAGTCCGTCAGCGCCACGCCGCGCATGTAGCCATAACACCACTCTTCCACCACGGTGTAACTCTGACCGTCAACGTCGTTATAACCAAACAGCGGTTCAAACTGATCCGGGTATTCGCTCAGACGCTCGGCAATATCGTTCATGTGCTTAAAGCAGAGATCGATAAAACGGTTCATCTCACGATCGTTTTTCCAGCGCGGAATATACTTCTCACCACCCCAGACCGCCACCAGCCAGGTGTCGGGCTCCACCACAACGGGACCGGAAAGTACTGCGGTAAGCATGCCGTCCAGTTCGGACACGTCAATCACGGATGCATCGTCGTGACCGTAAGAGATTAATGTCTCTTCCAGCCACGCCATCTCGCTTTCATTTAATGGGCCTTCAGCCATTGCTGATACTCCTGATAAAAAAAACGATCCTGACATATATCGCCGCGCGTGCCTATCTGAAGTTTAAGTCTTTATTGCTGCAAAAACGTGCAAATCGTGACCGTTGCACAACTTATGGGCTTTGTTGTTAAGGAGATGTGATCTCCGCTGTAAATTCATCTCATCCCGCAAAGGCGCGTAAAACGGCACTCTATACTCAACATGTTGTGACCCGGTCAAGGGATTAACCATTCTGGCAACCTTTTTGCTTAATGTTCTGCGCGCTTCGCGGTGCGTAGGATCCTCGCCGTATTAAGCAGGAGATTGCTTCTAAAGTGCATTTTGTTCTCGCTCTTGTTTTTGGATTAACGATGCCATCAGGCGTTCGGGTTTATACCTGGTGCAAAAACCTCTTTGCTAAGGAACATAATAATGTCGCTGAAATTTACCAAAACTCCCCTCTCCCTTGTGCTGGCTGGTTGTCTGGTGACGGCCTTTTCCGCGCAGGCCGATATTGTGATCGGCGTGGCCGGGCCGTTCACAGGCCCGAATGCAACCTATGGCGATCAATACTGGCATGGCGCTACGCAGGCGGCGGAAGACATTAACGCCGCAGGCGGGATCAACGGTGAGAAAATCAAACTGGTACAGGGCGACGATGCCTGCGAACCCAAACAGGCCGTCGCCGTTGCCAACCGCTTAGTCGATCAGGATAAAGTGAAAGCGGTCGTCGGCCACTTCTGCTCCTCGTCGACCATGCCCGCCTCCGAGGTCTATAGCGATGCCGGGATCCTCTCCATTACCCCCGGCTCTACGAACCCGCTGATTACCGAGCGTGGCATGAGCGATATGTTCCGCATGTGCGGTCGTGACGACCAGCAGGGCCAGGTCGCCAGCGATTTTATTATCGATAAGCTGAATGCCAAACGGGTGGTCATCATCCACGATAAAGATACTTACGGTCAGGGGCTGGCGGACGCCACCAAAGCGGCGCTGGCGAAACGCGGCGTTAAGGATGTGATGTACGAAGGGCTATCGCGCGGGGAAAAAGACTTTAACGCGCTGGTGACCAAAATTGGCGCACAAAAACCGGACGTGGTGTTCTTCGGGGGCTGTCATCCGGAAGCGGGCCCGCTGGTTCGCCAGATGCGTGAACAGGGCGTGCAGGCGAAGTTCTTTTCGGGTGACTGTATCGTCAACGAAGAGATGGTCACCGCCGCCGGTGGGGCGCAGTACACCAACGGTATTTACATGACGTTTGGTAAAGATCCGCGCCTGATCCCGGACGGAAAAGCCGTCATCGAGAAATTCCGCGCCGGTAAATTTGAACCAGAGGGATACACCCTCTACGCCTACGCGTCTGTACAGGCTATCGCGGCGGCATTCAAGGCCACGAAAGGGACAGATTCCGCAAAAGCCAGCGAGTGGCTGAAGGCCAACCCTGTCGACACGGTGATGGGTAAAAAAGCCTGGGACAGCAAAGGTGACCTCAAGGTGTCGGACTACGTGGTCTACCAGTGGGACGACAAAGGCAAATATAAAGAAGTGCCATAACGGGACGGAATCTGCTCAGCGCCGGCAGGTCTGCCTGTCGGCGTAACCCTTTATTCAGGTGCGCAACCATGAGTACATTCTTCCTGCAACAATTAATTAATGGCTTAACGCTGGGTTCGGTCTACGGTCTTATCGCCATCGGCTACACCATGGTGTACGGCATCATCGGTATGATCAATTTCGCCCACGGCGAAGTGTATATGATCTCCGCCTATCTCTCGGCCATTGGCCTGGCGCTGCTGGCGTTTTTTGGACTCCACTCCTTTCCGCTGCTGATCCTGGGGACGCTGGTTTTCACCGTCGTGGTCACCGGTGTGTATGGCTGGACGATTGAGCGCATCGCCTATAAGCCGCTACGCAACTCGACGCGTCTGGCGCCGCTGATTTCGGCTATCGGGATGTCGCTGATACTGCAAAACTACGTCCAGCTCAGCCAGGGCCCGCGGCAGCAGGGCGTGCCCACCATGCTGGATGGCGTGCTGCGTTTTCACCTCGGCGAAGGGTTTGTCCAGATAACCTATACCAAAGTCTTTATTCTCATCGCCTCGTTCGCGGGCATGCTGGTGCTGACCTGGATTATCAACCGTACCCGGCTGGGGCGCATGTGCCGTGCGGTGCAGCAGGATCGTAAGATGGCCTCCATCCTGGGCATCAACACCGACAGAATTATTTCGCTGGTGTTTGTTATCGGCGCGGCCATGGCCGGGCTGGCGGGTGTGCTGATCACCATGAATTACGGCACCTTTGATTTTTACGTCGGGTTCGTTATCGGCATCAAGGCTTTTACGGCGGCGGTGCTGGGGGGCATCGGCTCTCTGCCCGGCGCGATGCTTGGCGGGCTGATTCTGGGCGTCGCAGAAGCGCAATTCTCCGGGATGGTAAACTCGGATTATAAAGACGTGTTCTCGTTTGGTTTGCTGGTCTTAATTCTGATCTTCCGTCCTCAGGGGCTGCTGGGCCGCCCTGTCGTGGCTAAAGTGTAAGGAACAACGCGATGACCTCTGACGGTTTTTCCCTGAAGCGCTGCGTTCTGGACTCGATTTTTTCCGGGATGATCGCCCTGATTATTTTCGGCCCGATTGCGGGTGTCATACTGGATGGTTACAGCTTCAGCTTTGACGGCCAGCGGCTGGCGTGGATTGTTGGCACCGTGATGCTGGGGCGCTTTTTGCTGAGCGCCTTTTCAGCCATGGCGGCCGGAAGACGTTTGCATGCGCGGTTTGAATCTGACAATGCGGGGGTGTACGTCCGGCCGCCAGAGTATAAAAGCCGCATGCGCTGGATCATTCCGCTGATTATCACGCTGGCGATCTGCTTCCCGTTTGTGGCCACTAAATACGTTCTGACGGTTGCCATTCTCGGGCTGATTTACGTCCTGCTCGGTCTTGGGCTGAACATTGTGGTTGGGCTAGCCGGACTACTGGATCTGGGGTATGTCGCCTTTTACGCCATTGGCGCCTACGGGCTGGCGCTCGGGTATCAGTATCTGGGCCTCGGGTTCTGGAGCATGCTGCCGCTGGCGGCGTTGATGGCCGCAGGCGCGGGCGCCCTGCTCGGCTTTCCGGTGCTGCGCATGCACGGGGATTATCTCGCCATCGTCACGCTCGGGTTTGGCGAGATCATCCGCCTGGTGCTGAACAACTGGCTCACCTTCACCGGCGGACCGAACGGCGTTTCAGCCCCTGCCCCGACCTTGTTTGGCCTGGAGTTTGGCCGACGCGCCAAAGAAGGCGGCGTCCCTTTCCACGAGTTCTTCGGCCTGACCTATAACCCCAACATGAAGTTTATCTTTATCTATGCGGTGCTTTTCCTGGTGGTCATGCTGGTGCTGTACGTTAAACACCGGCTGACCCGCATGCCCATTGGACGGGCGTGGGAAGCGCTCCGTGAGGATGAAATTGCCTGTCGTTCCATGGGGCTGAATCACGTTCTGGTCAAACTCTCGGCGTTCACCCTGGGCGCGTCAACGGCAGGTATCGCCGGGGTGTTTTTTGCCACCTATCAGGGGTTTGTTAACCCGACCTCTTTCACCTTTTTTGAATCGGCTCTGATCCTCGCCATTGTGGTTCTGGGCGGGATGGGCTCCACCGTCGGCGTCGTACTGGCCGCCTTTGTGCTGACAGTTACGCCGGAGCTGCTGCGCAGCTTTGCGGAATATCGCGTGTTGCTGTTTGGCATGCTGATGGTGGTGATGATGATCTGGCGGCCTCGCGGTCTGATCCGCATCAACCGCAGCGGATTTGCCGTGCGGAAAGGAGTGGCGCCATGAACGCGACGATTTTACGTGTAGAACATCTGATGATGCATTTCGGCGGGATCAAGGCCTTAAACGACGTTAATCTTGAAGTGCAGCGCGGTTCCATTACCGCGCTCATTGGGCCTAACGGCGCAGGAAAAACGACCGTCTTTAACTGCCTGACCGGTTTCTACCGGGCCTCCGGCGGCAACATTCTGTTCAATGCACGACATAAAACCACCAATGTCATTCAGGTGCTCGGCCAGAAATTCCAGCCGGACGACTGGCTGCACCCGGCGCAGCTTGGTCAACGCCTGTTCTATAAAATGTTTGGCGGCACGCATCTGGTGAACCGCGCGGGTCTTGCGCGTACGTTTCAGAACATCCGCCTGTTCCGCGAGATGTCCGTTGTGGAAAACCTGCTGGTGGCACAGCACATGCGCGTCAACCGCAACCTGCTGGCGGGGGTGCTTAACACCCCCGCTTATCGTCGGGCAGAGAACGATGCGCTGGACCGGGCGTTTTACTGGCTGGAAGTGGTGGATCTGGTAGATTGCGCGAACCGGCTGGCCGGGGAAATGTCCTACGGCCAGCAACGACGTCTCGAAATCGCCCGCGCCATGTGTACCGGCCCGGAAATGATTTGTCTCGATGAACCCGCTGCCGGCCTGAACCCTGTGGAGACCCATAAGCTGAGCGAAATCATCCGCTTCCTGCGCGACCATCACGACATCACGGTTTTGCTGATCGAGCATGATATGGGGATGGTGATGGGCATTTCAGATGACATCATTGTGCTCGATCACGGCGATGTGATAGCCAGAGGTAAACCGGCTGAGATCCAGCACAATGAAAAGGTGATTGCCGCGTATCTGGGCACCGACGAAAGCGAGGTAAATCTGTGAGCGAACCGATGCTTCAGTTTCAGGATGTGGATGTTTTCTACGGGGTGATCCAGGCGTTGAAGCAGGTTTCGCTGGAGGTAAACAAAGGCGAAACCGTAGCCTTAATTGGCGCTAACGGTGCGGGGAAATCAACATTACTGATGTCTGTTTTTGGTCAGCCCCGCATTCGCAACGGAAAAATCCTCTTCTGCGGCGAGGATATCAGCCATAAATCCACCCACTATGTCGCCACCGGCGGCATCGCGCAGGCACCTGAGGGACGCCGCATTTTCCCGGATATGTCTGTAGAAGAGAACCTGCTGATGGGGACAATCCCCGTCGGTAATCAGCATGCTGCGGAAGATATACAAAGCATGTTCGACCTCTTCCCCCGCCTCAAAGAGCGACGTAACCAGCGGGCGATGACGCTCTCCGGCGGAGAACAGCAGATGCTGGCTATCGCCCGCGCGCTGATGAGCCGTCCCAAACTTCTGCTGCTGGATGAACCCAGCCTCGGCCTCGCGCCCATCGTGGTTAAACAGATCTTCCAGACGCTGCGGGAACTGGCCCGTAACGGGATGACGATTTTTCTGGTAGAGCAGAACGCGCACCACGCACTGAAGTTGTCCGACCGTGGCTATGTGATGGTTAACGGGCAGATTCGGTTAAGCGGCAGCGGCGAGGCGTTGCTGAAAGATCCGGAGGTGAGGAAGGCGTATCTGGGTGGAGTGTAAACCATGAGGCTATAGTGAGAAAAACTCACAGTGATTGCCATTATTAATCGTTTTTCAAAAACTCACCCCTTCCAATATTATCCTCTCGACCTACCCTGACGGGGGGCGAATACAACATTCAGGCACAAACTGAATAGTCATAATGAGAGGAACCGGGGCAAACATGACACTTGATGCTTTATTTCAGTTAATGAAAATTATATCGCCATCCGATGGCGATATAGCGAATTTTATGACCATGCTTATCGCCACCAAAAATCATTCTGACGCCCTGTTACCCTTTTCGCAGCGCGTGTATATGCTTTCCGTTGCCCATAGCGATCCCAAAAAAGCAGCTGCGTTGCTTTCATCCTGTCAGCCCGAAGCAGGCAGCCCCCTCCCGCTGCTCAACTTCTCTGGCTGGCCGGACGTGCGTTACGCTACCTCCGGTGAATTACAGACCCCCGAGTCAGAAGAGTATTTTCACAAGATTTCGTCTGCCGCCACGCTATTACGCGCGGCAATCATTGACGCTGAACAACAGAAAAACACGCCAGCATTTTATATTCTGGATAAGGTGCTTAACCTGAACAGCGCGTTGCCAGACCGTTATAAAAAGATGGCCAACATATCTTATTCATAACGGTATTAATAAACCCGACTGTCATCATATTCCAGATAATCGATATCCAGCGCCGGAACGACCGGGGTATGGTTTTGCAGCCAGGTCAGAAGATGCTGAATGCTCTCTCTTTTGAGCGAATTTTTTGGCCAGACGAGGTAATAGCCATCCCCCGTCGCGATAGCTTCCCTGAAAGGCAGGCCCAGCAGGCCGCTTTTCAGGGCATCAAGCGTGAGATGCAGGTCAGCGATAGCGATGCCGTGCCCGTTCATCGCGGCGATACTTCCCTGTTCAAGGGTATCAAACACCATGCCGCTGCTCATATCGAGGCCCGGGAATAACCCTGTTCTTCGCAGCCAGCGCCGCCAGTCACGTCTGTCCGGTGAAGGATGGATCAACTCGCATTGCGGAAGCCGTTGCCGCGCCGGTTCGATAAGTGATGGGGTACAAACCGGGATAAGCCACTCTTGAAAAAGCAGCTGGCTTTCCGTTGTGTCACCAAAACGCCCATTGCCGAGAAGAATGGCGCAGTCGTATGGCTCAAGATTGAAATCAACGGTATCAATATCCATCCAGACGCTGGTAATCTCAACCTGTGGCTTCGCATGCTGATGACGAAAGGACCGCAGCACGTCGAGAAGCCATCGCATGGTCAGGGTACTGGGAGCTTTAAGCCGCAGCAGGTGGTTTTCACTGCGAAATGCCCGGCAGGCCCATTCAATGCTCGTGAAGCTTTCGTTAAGCTGTCCGGCAAGCATTCGCCCGGCTTCAGTGACCTCCACCCGAGGACCTTGTCTTTTGAATAGCTCGCAGTCGAACCACAGTTCAAGGGTACGAACATGTCTGCTGACCGCGCCCGGCGTAATATTGAGCGTTTCAGCGGCTCTACTGAAGGAGTTCAACCGCGCAGCAACTTCAAACGCACGCAGTGCATACAATGGCGGTAAAGACATAGCGTCCCTTAAATGAGGTGATGGCATGGAGAATCGGGGTCGCAAACGTGCACATGTTCAAAACGCATTTCGCGCCCGCTACACGATAGCATAATGCGTATCTGTTTAATTCCGTTGCAAAGGATCGCTGTTTTATTACGGGAAGGTCAGGAATGAAGGTTGGTAATTAGCAGAATGCCAGACACAAAAAAACCACCTTTCGGTGGTTTCACGACACTGCTTATTGCTTTGATTATTCTGCTTTTTCCCATGGTAGCCGGAGTGGGACTTGAACCCACACAGCGCGAACGCCGAGGGATTTTAAATCACGCGTGTTATCTATAGTAATCAGATACATACGTTTAATTTTCACCATTAATTCATAATTTTATGATCAAATGAATCAACTGCTTACGGGTAACAAAAAATCATAATGGCGAAACTTTTTTGGTCCGCTCACCGACAATGGAGTGTTGAAGGCGGAGGTTAAAAATTCTTTCGTTCCGACCAAAACCACACAAAAAAACCAGCCGCTTATGATTGGTTATTCTTCAGTGACGCATGATAAAACTCTACCTATATTGCAGGGCAATCTGAACGTTTATGAATCCGCAGAGTCTAATAAACATGCTCACCAATTAAAGGGTCATCATGACAGCATTCATAATCACTTCTACCGTGGCAGTAGTTCTTGGGTTGATGATATTGAGTCTCATCAAAGTCGGCATTAGTACATCGAATAATCCTGATAACTTTTAATCTTTTTATCTATCAAAACTGTCTTTTAGGACAGAGAAATTCTTATCAAGGATGCAGACAGCAAGATCGCCAGTGCATTCTACGCACCACATATCTAAGTAAAATCTCTTCATCCTCAATTGCTGCTTACACTTCTCTTCTGCCGTTTGCATTTAATAACCCCAATAACCCCAATAACCCCAAAATCATTGACACTCGATTAGCGAGGGGTTATTATAACCCCATCAAGACAACACAGAGAGCCGGAGGATGGATAGCAGGAATGCAATAGCAATGATAGAAGCCGATGGGTGGTATCTGGTGAGAGTTAAAGGCAGTCATCACCAGTTCAAACACCCAACGAAAAAGGGGCTGGTAACGGTAAAGCATCCACAGAAAGACATACCGTTACCAACACTGAAAAGCATCAAAAAACAGGCGGGGCTCTAAGCCCCCCTACTGGAGGTTTACATGTTGTACCCTGTTGCTATTGATAAAGGCGATTCATCCTTCGGCGTTCGCGTACCTGATATTCCTGGCTGCTTCTCTGGTGGTGATGATTATCAGGACGCGATCGAAAGCGTACGTGAAGCGATCGAGGCACACATCGAATTACTGGTTGAAGATGGCGAGAACGTTCCGGAAGCAACGACCGTCGAAAACTGGCTATCTGATCCGGAATACACCGGTGCGGTATGGGCCCTGGTTGACGTGGATATAACTCGCCTGATGGGAAAAGCGGAAAAAATCAATGTGACGCTTCCCTCATTACTGATCCGTCGTATCGATCAGTTTGTGGCCGCGCATCCAGAATACGGCAGTCGGTCTGGCTTCTTATCGCGCGTCGCGGCAGATAAAGTAATTGGACGAGAAAAACGATAAGCCTCGAAAGAGGCTTTTAGCGAAAGTGCCCTCTATGTATTCGCGGATCCAGTCAGAAAAAGTGAAAATGAGAATTTCAAAATGAGTAATCAACTATCAAAACGCCATTTACGTGAGTGCTTACAAGCTGAAGTAATGAAAAGCGACAAGAAATTCTCATGGACGCGCGTTTTTCATAAAGCATTAAAGTGCCCTGAGAGACGCTTTAATTTTTGGTGGCGAGTTGCTTCTTATCTTTATAGTTCCGATGCCAAATGGAAAAAACAATTGGCCAGAAGAATTAATAGAAAACTTGTCCAAAAGTACAACACTGAGATACAGCTGCCAGCTACAATTGCACCTGGTCTTCATATAACTCACTTCACATCAGTTGTTATAAACGGATGTGTAATTATCGGACGAAATTTCAAAATAAGACATAACTGTACCATTGGCATTGGTGGGGGGGTAAAGAATGAAAACTCCAGCCCAAGGATAACAATAGGTGATAACGTTGATCTGGGAGTTGGGACCTCGATTATCGGTAACAATCTCACTATAGGCAGCAATGTCACGATAGGCGCTATGACTTTTGTTAATAAAGACATTCCGGACAACACTGTTGCCTACAATGAGAAGAAGTTAATATTAAAATTTAAGCATTCCTGATTATCATGCTGGCAATACAGGCCACTCGATATCTGGTGCATGCGATGTATCAACCCGCATCAACAGCACCCTATATTGCTGCCATGCCAACAGTAAATCTTCCTCTTCATCTGTTGACATGCCCAACTCAACGGCATCTTTCAATGGCTCAATTACGGCAGTGGCTGAGTTCATGAGCGCTTCTTTCTGAGCATCAGCCTCGGCAAGGAGCTGCTCTTTAGTGGCGGTTGGCGGGTCTACAAGGACAGGCTGATCGTAATCATTTACAGTGATTACCTTACCTTTCTGTTGACCTTCCAATAGATACAGGAACCACTTCTCCGAAATTTCAAGTAAATCATTCGGCCACGTACCTGCTAGTAAATAAGCTTGTTTATCTGATTCATGATAAAAACCAATTTCGCTAGGGCTAAAATAAATCCTCATTTCAATATCCTTTAGCAATTAGCATAAATTTACCATCGGCGTTATGAGCATATAATGTGCATCCTGTACGTGAATAAGACGGAACATAAATTGCCGAATCATCGCCAGACCCATGCCCTGCCCCATTATATGTAATTACAACTCCTACACATGCATTTGGAAAAGCCGCTGGAAATGTCACGTTAACATTTGTTTTGCTTGGAACGTTTATATTACTCATAACTACTTCCATAACACCTGTTGAAGCATCTTTATGCGTCATGGCATTGGCTGATTTGGTTGCGGTATTTTTGAGGTTGTACCGTGCATCGCTTTCCGCCTTCGTGTAAGCCTGCCCCGCAGGGGTGTAGCTGCCTTTAGGCTGAAAACGCCCGTCACTTTCAGCTTTGGTGTACGCGCCTGTTTTTGGCATGTACCCCGCATCTGATTGTGTTTTGGTGTAATAACGGTTATCAAAATTGGCATAACTTCCCGGATTCACCTGGCCCGGCGCGTTAAAGTTGCCGTTAGTGTCCCATTTGAAATTAATATCCTGCGAGCCACTTCCCTTCATATGCAGGTGCCACGAAAGAACATCTCCGCTAACTAACGTCCCCATTGAAAATGCCCAGGAGTTCTTACCAGTAACGGTTGCCTGCTGTTTAATAACCGGATGATACTCACTCGGGTTGGTAGTCGAATACGAGTTAAAAAATGGCGCTTTCGATTTGTACTGTTCAGCCCAGGCGTAGGGACCGGAATAACCTGCCACCATTTCTTTGCCTGCGGTAATTTGTTCGCTTGCAGTGATTGTGTTGTAAACCGATAGCGGCGTTCCTGACTGAAGGGCGCCCGTGGTTAGATTCACATACAGCGGGCGAAGTGAGTTGTAATTACCCAGCGAATCGCCAGAGTTTGTTAACATCAAATAAAGCGTTGTGCCATCATTTCGCCAGAATGCGCCAAAATTACCGTAGGCGATACGCAGGCCATTCGCAGCTCTTGAAACAATTTCACCATGAGCAGAAATTGCCCCCCGGACTTCTGCGGCACCATTAAAATTAAATGATATGGAACCATTTACATTACGTTGCGAATAAAAGTGGTATCCCGTCGCATCTTTAAATTCTAATACTGTCGGTCGGTCAGCATTACCCCAAAGATTAATTATCCCATCAAGAGTGGATGTATTTGAAGAACTGACTTCAAGCTTGCGAGTATTACCTGAACGCAAATACCCATTCGCAATCACATTACCCGTGACGGTCCCACCAGTAATAGGCAGAGCTCCAACCTCCGTCGCGGTTGGTTTTTTGGCTGTTGTATAGAACTCACACCATTCTGTCCACGTGTTATCTGCCGGGTGGCTTTGTTGAATAAATAAGATTTCTTGCGAACGACCCTGTAGCTGGCTGGATTTTCA
>NZ_JBMKHS010000027.1:0-63646 GCF_049238105.1 Enterobacter cloacae complex sp. IR5418
AAACACAACCCGCTACGGGGGAGACTTACCCGAAATCTGATTTATTCAACAAAGCCGGTAATCTTGTAAAAAAGCCTGCATTAAGCAGGCAATAATAATGATGGAGCGTATTTTTTATCATTCTGAGTGAAATAAATGCTGTGTTATAAACCGGACGCGTGTCAGAAAATATTATAAATATTGTTTGGCAACATCTGATATGTCCTGAGAGGTAAGTTCTCTGTCTGAAGCAACATAGAGAGAATCATGATCGCCGGTCAACGACGGAAAGCTTGCAGTCATGATCTGAAGATTAATTTCTTCGCCATTCGGATAAGTCTGGCGTACGGACGTTATGCCCTTAAGCACGATAATGACTTTGCTGGGATTGGCATTAAAAAAAACGATCACCTTTTTCATATATCACTCTGCGTCTCTTTGTGATTGGGCAAGGTAAGAATGTTCCAGAAGTGAGACTACCTTCCATTTTTTGCGCGCTTTGGAAAATAAAAGCAAGCAATATCCTGCCTTAACGTGTATGGTGGCAATCCTTTTCATTCAGGAGCAGCCTATGTCGGGACGTAAAAACTCGCAATTCCGTCGCAATTATTTAGTCAAATGTTCATGTCCAAACTGCGCTAAAGAGTCAGAGCACAGTTTCACTCGCATACAAAAGGGGGCGCAACTTGTCTGTCCTTACTGTAGCGCTTTGTTTAAATCCTCTCAGCGTCTCTGAAGAAATACGCATACAATAAGTGGAAGAGATGATGCTTTTGAGGTCGTCTGACCTCATAAACAAGGCCCTGTCTGGTCAGGGAAAACCATCATCGTTATCGCGGGTCCTTGTTAATATCATTTATCGCAAAGCGTTACATTCGCAGCAGCAGGGCCTTTATCGCCGCTTACGATGATAAATTCCACTTTCTGTCCTTCAAAAAGTGTTTTGAAATTTTCCCCCTGAAGGGCAGAGAAATGCACGAAAACATCTTTGCTTCCATCTACAGGGGAGATAAAACCAAAACCTTTATCTTCCTTATACCACTTAACCAGACCTAAAATTTTTGATGACATAAAAACTCCATTTGAACATTTTCGAAGTGACAGAAATGCTAATAAAAATATAATGTGAAGGTATGGACTCAAAAGGAGGGGATATCAGCGATAGCGCCTGGTTATGAGAATTGTCATGCAACGTGTTAATCATGTCAGATGAGCAGACTAACGAGACCATTAATGCACGAGCAGGGTTAATTAGCAATTTTTATTTTGGCCTTCCAGATGGCTTTCTAAAAAATGCATGTCAACATTAATTATGTTCAGGAAGCCAGAATTGCCGAACGTGACTACAGCCCTAATGCTCCCGGCGTTGGCATTAGGGCTGTAGTCACGGCGATTTATCCGGGCTAAGGCAGTGCAGCAGAATTATTAATTATCACCCTCTTAATATTCCCGATTTTCGTTAATGTCTGGATTTATCTGTGCTGACAATCAGTGGATTCGTGGTAAACCCATGCGGGCATTTCCGCGCATTGCAATGCACAGCGTATGTGCATATCTCGTCTTCCTGATTTCGATTGTATGGGCAGGCCATTTTGTTTTTAATTTCACTCCACAACATCTCGTTGTAAGGTGATATGTTGTATATCGATATAGGTTTGAAAACACCATTTATGAAGACGCCATTCTTTGTCGGATATATCCTGTCACCGGGGTACAAATAGACATCGCTTTCATACCAAATGATGAGTTTCAAGAACTTGAGTCCCAAGATGCTTGAATAAACGATCCCCGTGTTAGGACAAATTACCGAGCTAATGACTCTCCATGACATCGCTATACCTCTTTCATTAAATAATTGAGAGAGTATAAGGTTTAGCATGAGAATTAGATTTCTGCAAACACGTAAGCTGTTGAAAATGATCGATATTATTTACATAGTTGCCACTATCCCCTTTGTTTTCATAAGGATAAGGAAATTATTAAGTCGACTGTAAAGTTTAGTTTTAGCACAATGTGCATTTAAGTGACGGATTTTTGATCGATGACGGCGCGCGAGCGCCTGAATATATATTGTACACTGGCAATGAAATACATTAGATATACTTTCGTTTAGGCTAAAATGCACGCTGAAATAGAATGGGAGAGAGGGATGAGAACCAGGGGGATTTCATAACTGACGATGCATATAATCGATAGATTTCGACAGCACTGATAACACTATCGATGCATCGTGAGTTATTTTTGAATAATCCTGTGTATTTCCTTTTTCAGGTTTCCCAGGCGTGCGGTGCAAACAGATAGCCCTTATTGCGCACGGTTTTAATGCGGTAGGGTTCTGTGGCGCTATCCAGCAATTTTTTACGCAGACGTGAAATCGCCACATCAACGCTACGATCCATTCCGTCGTAACTTACGCCGCGCAGATTCTTCAGCAATGCATCCCGGTCCATAATTTGTCCTGCATGGGTTGCCAGCTCCCACAGCAAATCAAAATCTGCGGTTGAGAGCGCAATCAGCTCCCCGGACAGCATAACCTGTCGGTTGACCGGGTCGATAGAAAGCGTGCCAAAACGCATCGCTTTATGCGGCGTTAAAGAGGGCGCTGGCGCTTCACGCTCAGCGCTGGCACGCTGACGCAGATGAAGGCGTAAACGGGCAAGCAGAACCGCAGGCGGCGTGGTTTTGAGGATGTAATCATTCGCGCCCATCTCAAGCGACAGAATATGATTCATATCACTGTCCAGGGAGGTCAGCAGTACGATCGGGCCGTCCCATTTCGCGCGTAAATCCCGGCAGAGCGTCATGCCATCTTTCCCGGGCAGCATGATGTCCAGCAACACCAGATCCGGATTTTCGCGGGTGACGACGTCTTCAGCGCGATCGCCACGAGGCTCGACAACCACTTCCATATCATGTTTACCCAGATAAGCGGCAATTAATTGCCCTACCTCGGGTTCATCTTCAACATAAACAATCTTATTCATACAACGTCTGTCATCGCGAAAAACGTCAACATACACCGCGCAACCTTAACCTTCCATTAATCTTTCTAAATTAGCCGGAGTTCCGTTATCCTGCTCGGGAATGTTATTTGAATGTTAAGGGAAAAGTATGGGGCTGGTGATCAAAGCCGCGCTGGGTGCGCTGGTGGTACTGCTGATTGGGGTGCTGGCTAAAACGAAGAACTACTATATTGCCGGGCTGATCCCGCTGTTTCCCACCTTTGCGCTAATTGCGCACTATATTGTGGCCTCTGAGCGGGGTATTGAGGCGCTGCGCGCCACGATTGTGTTCGGGATGTGGTCAATCATTCCGTATTTTATTTATCTGCTGTCGCTGTGGTACTTCACCGGTTTTTTGCGTCTGCCCCTGGCGCTGGGCGGGGCGGTAGTCTGCTGGTGCCTCAGCGCCTGGGTGCTTATCTTCTTCTGGAGCCGCGTCCACTAGCGCAGCGGGCGGCCACCGTCCACGGCAAACGTTCGGCCCGTGACGTAACAGCTGGTCAGCAGATAATCGATCAGGTCGATCACCTCTTTCTCGCCGGGCGCAATTTTCATTAATGACTTGTTGAGCGCCTGCTGACGATACTCGGCATCATCGCCCTCATTAAATAAAATCATTGCCGGAGCAATCGCGTTGACCTTCACCTCGGGGGCCAGCTTGCGCGCGAACGAGCGGGTCATATTATCCAGCGCCGCTTTGCTGGCCGCGTAGGCGATGTGTTTATCGCTTCCTCGCTCAACCACGTAATCGGTGAAATGGATAATGTCGCCTGCGGCATGGCCGTGCCCGCGCAGCAGATCCTGGAGGGCATGGTTGAGCAGATAAGGCGCATTAACGTGGATCTGCATCATACAGGCGAGCGTTTCACTGAGCGAATGTCCTGCTTTTTCAGGAAGCCAGGCACTGGCGTTGTGGATCACCGCCCGCAGCCCGTGGGTGGTCGATTTCACTTTTTCCGCAAAGGCAAGAATACCTTCATCCGTGGAGAAATCCGCCTGAATGCAGACTGCTCCGGCATTTCGTAGCCCTTCAATGGAGGGATATTCCGTGCGGTAACTGACGATAACCGGATGGCGCAGATTGAGAAAGTGATGGGCGAGGGCGAGGCCGATGCGACGGCCTGCGCCAGTAATCAATATTGGGCGTTGCTGCGGGTGTCCCATCGTAATCTCCTTTTCAGTTCAACAATGGGACAGGCGACGCTATCCCATTAACATCCACGTTGCCGGTACGGCAGCGACTAACAGCAAACCTATCAACGCCATTTCGCGGCGCTTAAGGGCATTATCAAGCTGATGCGTACGGCGAGCGTAGATAAACACCAGCAGGCCCGGCGCGTAGAGCACCACGGACAGCAGCAGATGCATCGGTCCGGAAGCATACAACAACCATAGACCGTAAATACAGGCGCCGATGCCTACCGCATAGTGTGCCGGGCGGGTCGCAATTTTTAACAGATATGCGCCCACTAAGAAATAGGGTACCAGAATCATCTCGGAGGCGATGGTCAGCAGCGTGTTATAGTCCGATCCTGTGAGCCAGATCAGCACCAGGCAGACCTGCACGCTGATGTTGGTAAGCCACAGAGAGGCCGATGGCGCACTGTTTTTGTTCTGACGGGCAAACAGGCGCGGGAACGCTTTATGCGTGGCGGCCAGGAACGGGACTTCCGCCGCCATAATGGTCCAGCTCAGATAGGCGCCGCAGACGGAGACAATCAGACCCGCCGCGATAATCACATCCCCCCAGGGACCCAACATTTTCACCATCAGTCCGGCCATGGACGGGTTACGCATTTCCGCCAGTTCAGGGCGGGCCACCACGCCGAGCGACAGCAGCGTCACCAGCAGATAAACGCCCAGCGCCGCCAGTACAGCCAGCAGCGTGGCGCGTCCCACGTCGCGCTTGTTACGCGCGCGGGCAGAGACCACGACGGCACCTTCAACGCCGATGAACACCCACAGGGTGATGAGCATGGTATTTTTCACCTGTTCCCAGACGGGAACGCCCAGCGCAATGCCGCGGAAATCGAGCGTAAAGACATCGAGACGGAAGGCGAGGAAGGCCAGCACGACGAACAGGCCAAGCGGCACCAGCTTGGCCAGCGTCGCCACCAGGTTGATGCTGGCCGCGGTCTGGACGCCGCGCAAAATCAGCCAGTGAACAATCCACAGCAGCACCGAGGCGCCGACGATGGACTGCCAGGTATTGCCGTCACCAAACAGGCGCAGCTCGGGCGTATCGGTAAAGAAACTGAGCGCCGAGAAGACGATAACCAGATAAGAGACGTTGGCGATCACCGCGCACAGCCAGTAACCCCAGGCGGAGCAGAAGCCGATTAGCTCGCCGAAGCCTTCACGGGCGTAAGTGAATATTCCGCCGTCCAGATCCGGTCGGATACGGGTCAGCAGCAGCATGGCGAACGCCAGCAGCAAAATCCCGACACCGGTAATGCCCCAGCCAATCAGTAACGCGGCAGGGCTGGCAACAGCGGCCATATTCTGCGGCAAACTGAATACGCCCGCGCCCAGCATTGAGCTCAATACAAGTGCAGTTAAAGCACTCAGGCCAAGTTTCTTTTCCATTGGCTTCCTGTTATGAAAAGTCCAAACCCAGAATAATTATTTCGCTAAGGCGCATAAAAATGGTGGATCACACTAAGGCGCGGGATTTTACGGAGTGTGACGGAAGCATGCAATGACGTGTGGCAGAAATCAGAAAAAAAGTAACAAAAAAGGCGGCACTGCGCCGCCTTTATGAAACCGTTTTGTTACTTGTAGAGATCGGCACTGATGGTCAGGTTGTTACCACGTTCCTGCCACTGGCGGGTAATGTGGTAATACTTCGCGCCTTTCTTCGCAGCACGCTTCGCCACCTGATAAGAGATTTCCGTCATGTTGCCATAGTTGCCCGTAAACTTGATGCTGTCGAACGGCACCATCTGCGCGGCAGTGGCTTTGTTCAGCTCTTCAATTTTCGTGCCGTCTGGTAACGTAACGGTATAACGACCGCCTTTCGTGGATTGGGTTTCAAAGAAACGGCCCACTTCAGCGCTTGGTGCCGCAGACGTGGCTACGCCCGGGATTTCAACTTTCTTCGCTTCCTCACCGCCTTTTGCTAATGCGGCACGGCCCGCGTCTGAATCCGCAGGAATGGCATCCGGGCTTTGCACTACGCGTTTTTTCGCATCTTGTTTATAGATGAAGGCGGTAATGCGCTGGTTTCCACCCTGGTTGGCATCAACCTGACGCACGATATAGAACGCGTAAGCGCCTTTCTCTCTTGCGGCTTTGGTGATGGCATCGTTGACTTCAGGCTGACTGCGGTAGAAGCCCTGAACGGTCACGGTGTCATACGGTTCCAGCTGAACAGCCTGATCTTTCGGCAGTTCAACAATGCCGTTAATCACGCGGTTTTTTTGTTCATCCGCTTTTGGGGCGTTCTCTTTGTACAGCGCAATCGTCACGCGCTGGT
This sequence comes from Enterobacter cloacae complex sp. IR5418, assembly GCF_049238105.1. Taxonomy (NCBI): domain Bacteria; kingdom Pseudomonadati; phylum Pseudomonadota; class Gammaproteobacteria; order Enterobacterales; family Enterobacteriaceae; genus Enterobacter; species Enterobacter cloacae complex sp. IR5418. The sequence goes on from NZ_JBMKHS010000027.1 coordinate 6,457, forward strand.
TGCCGCTGTTGCCTTGATCGGACTGGTCAACAACGTAAAACGAGGCAGCGCCGTTTTTATCGGCGGCTTTTGATGCGGCGGCGACGGCATCGCCAATGGAGTTATATCGACCCACAATGACCGTATGGTCAAAAGGTTTTAACGCTGCCGCTTGCTCCGGCGTTAACTCTGTCGCGGCATTCGCAGACAGGGCGGTCGCGGAAAGAAGTGCGGACGCCAGGAGTGTGTTCTTAAGCTTCATAAAAATAATCCTTCGCCTTGCGCAAACCATGTACTGGTGTTGTTGTTAATTTGAGACGGTCCCGATTATGGCATTTAACACCCGTTGCTGTCTGCGGCATTTTTCACAGCCTGTGCTCACCAATGGACCTGATTCGATAACATATTGTGATATGTGGAAAAAACAGGCGTTTGACAAGCAAAACTGATTAAGCATATGACTTTTACAAGTTAATTTAATGTTAATGAGTTGTTCTTTTATGGCGCTATATCATGTTTTTACCGCTTCGCTTGCGCGATTTATCGGTCCTGAAGGCGAATTTAAGGTAAATATCTCTGTCAGTGAGCGCGATCGCTTATTTTTCACAGATAAAGTAAGAAATAGTGTTTTCTGGCGGTAGATCACGGGCGCTATTTTCAGTAGGTTATAGAAAGTTTGTTACTGTTTTATTTTCCGGGGTTAATCATTCTCCGTCGTTATCGCGATGGTGAAAATTGATACAAACCGCGGGCAATTATCGACAAACCATCATCAAAAACCGATGGAAGGGAAAACTATGCGTATTGGGGTACCAAAAGAACGGTTAGCCAATGAAACCCGCGTAGCGGCAACACCAAAAACGGTGGAGCAACTGCTTAAACTGGGTTTTACCGTCGCGATTGAAAGCGGCGCGGGCAAACTGGCAAGTTTCGATGACGAAGCCTTTATTCAGGCTGGCGCGGACGTTGTGGACGGTGCTGAGGTCTGGCAATCACCCATCATTCTGAAGGTCAACGCACCGGAAGAGAGTGAAATTGAACTGCTGAACGCGGGCACGACGCTTGTGAGCTTTGTCTGGCCCGCTCAAAACCCGGAGCTGATGGAGAAGCTGGCGGCACGCGGTGTCACCGTGATGGCGATGGACTCCGTACCGCGTATTTCGCGCGCGCAGTCTCTGGATGCGCTCAGCTCGATGGCGAACATTGCTGGCTATCGCGCTATTGTCGAAGCTGCGCATGAGTTTGGGCGCTTCTTTACCGGTCAAATTACGGCGGCAGGCAAAGTACCACCCGCGAAAGTGATGGTGATTGGTGCCGGTGTGGCAGGTCTTGCCGCTATCGGGGCCGCAAACAGCCTTGGCGCTATTGTTCGTGCGTTTGACACCCGTCCAGAAGTGAAGGAGCAGGTGCAGAGTATGGGCGCCGAGTTCCTTGAGCTGGACTTCAAGGAAGAAGCGGGCAGCGGTGATGGTTACGCGAAGGTCATGTCTGAAGCCTTTATCAAGGCGGAAATGGCGCTTTTTGCGGCGCAGGCAAAAGAGGTGGACATTATTGTCACCACCGCACTTATTCCGGGTAAACCGGCGCCGAAGCTGATCACCCGTGAGATGGTGGATTCCATGCAGCCGGGCAGCGTTATTGTCGATCTGGCGGCGCAAAACGGCGGTAACTGTGAGTATACCGTGCCAAACCAGGTCACGACGACCGCGAACGGCGTGAAGGTGATCGGTTATACCGACCTGCCAGGACGTCTGCCAACCCAGTCCTCTCAGCTGTACGGCACGAACCTTGTTAACCTGCTGAAGCTGCTCTGCAAAGAGAAAGACGGCAACATCACCGTTGATTTTGATGACGTGGTGGTGCGCGGCGTTACCGTGGTGCGTGAAGGTGAAATCACCTGGCCCGCACCGCCAATTCAGGTTTCCGCTCAGCCTCAGGCCGCCCCGAAAGCGGCGCCAGAACCCGTAGAGCCAGCGAAACCTGCGTCACCGTGGCGCAAGTACGCCATTATGGCGCTGGTTATTATCCTGTTCGGCTGGCTGGCAGACGTTGCACCAAAAGAGTTCCTCGGCCATTTCACCGTCTTCGCGCTCTCCTGCGTGGTGGGTTACTACGTGGTGTGGAACGTCTCCCATGCGCTGCATACGCCATTGATGTCGGTCACCAATGCCATCTCCGGGATTATCGTGGTTGGGGCATTGCTGCAAATTGGTCACGGCGGCTGGATCAGCTTCCTGAGCTTCATTGCGGTGCTGATCGCCAGTATCAATATTTTCGGTGGTTTCACCGTGACTCAGCGCATGCTGAAAATGTTTCGTAAAGGCTAAGGGGTAGCATATGTCTGGAGGATTAGTTACAGCCGCATACATTGTTGCTGCAATCCTGTTTATTTTCAGTCTGGCGGGGCTTTCCAAACACGAAACGTCTCAGCAGGGAAATAACTTTGGTATCGCCGGGATGGCGATTGCGCTGATTGCCACTATCTTCGGGCCGGACACCGGCAACGTGGCGTGGATCCTGGTGGCGATGATCATCGGCGGCGCGATTGGTATTCGTCTGGCGAAACGCGTTGAAATGACCGAGATGCCGGAGCTGGTGGCGATTCTGCACAGCTTCGTGGGTCTGGCGGCGGTGCTGGTGGGCTTCAACAGCTACCTGTACCACGAACCGGGCCTGGAGCCGATTCTGGTTAACATCCACCTGACCGAAGTGTTCCTCGGCATCTTCATCGGTGCCGTGACCTTCACCGGGTCGATTGTGGCGTTCGGTAAGCTGCGCGGGAAGATCTCTTCTAAACCGCTGATGCTGCCTAACCGCCACAAGCTGAACCTGGCGGCGCTGGTCGTATCCTTTGTGCTGCTGGTGGTCTTCGTGCGTACCGAAAGCGTAGGCTTGCAGGTGCTGGCGTTACTGGTGATGACCCTCATCGCGCTGGCGTTCGGCTGGCATCTGGTGGCGTCTATCGGCGGGGCAGATATGCCGGTGGTTGTCTCCATGCTCAACTCCTACTCCGGTTGGGCGGCGGCGGCGGCAGGCTTTATGCTCAGCAACGACCTGCTGATTGTCACCGGTGCGCTGGTTGGTTCTTCCGGTGCCATCCTGTCTTACATCATGTGTAAGGCGATGAACCGTTCTTTTATCAGCGTCATCGCGGGTGGCTTCGGTTCGGACGGTTCATCAACCGGCTCTGACGATGAAGTGGGCGAGCACCGTGAAATCAGCGCGGAAGACACCGCAGAGATGCTGAAAAACGCGCATTCCGTCATCATCACCCCAGGCTACGGCATGGCGGTGGCGCAGGCGCAGTATCCGGTGGCGGAAATCACCGAGAAACTGCGCGCGCGCGGTATCAAGGTTCGCTTTGGTATTCACCCGGTGGCGGGGCGTCTGCCAGGCCACATGAACGTGCTGCTGGCGGAAGCGAAGGTGCCTTACGACATCGTGCTGGAAATGGACGAGATCAACGATGATTTCGCCGACACCGACACCGTGCTGGTGATTGGCGCCAACGACACCGTTAACCCGGCGGCGCAGGACGATCCGCGTAGCCCAATTGCGGGAATGCCTGTTCTGGAAGTGTGGAAGGCACAGAACGTCATTGTCTTTAAACGCTCGATGAACACCGGTTATGCTGGCGTACAGAACCCGCTGTTCTTCAAAGAGAACACCCACATGCTGTTTGGCGACGCCAAGGCCAGCGTGGATGCGATCCTGAAAGCGCTATAATTTCGCTTCATCCTGACAAACCGCCCCCAGGGGCGGTTTTCTTATTTCTGCGGCCAGCTTTTCTCCTCTGTCTATACTTTACCCTTTGTGTAATACGAGGAGGTGTAATGCGATTTTTGTCCCGCTTCGACATCATTGAGCTGATGATGACGCCGTCTTTCTGGATCGGCGTCGCCACGGTGGTCTTTGTGACTCTGCTGGTGTACTGGCTGCTGACGCGCCTGATCGCCTTCGTTAAGAAAGGGATCACTACCTGGGGCGACAAGCACCCTACCACCAACCGGATGCGTTTTATCCTGACGGATATGCTTAACCGCACCAGCCGCTTTCTGCTGTTTGTGGTGGCGCTGCTGTTCAGCCTGCGCTTCGTCGACTTACCGGATCATCTCTTTGGTACCGTGAGCCACGCCTGGTTCCTGGTCTTCGCGATCCAGGTGGCGCTGTGGATGGATCAGGGGGTTGTGTCGTGGCTTCGTCACGTCATGCTGGCACCGGGTAGCCATAAAAACCCGGTCACGCTGGTGATCACGGGGCTTATCCTCCGTGCCATTGTCTGGTCAGTGATGCTGCTGTCTATTCTTGCTAACGCGGGCGTCAACATCACTGCTCTGGTTGCCAGCCTTGGGGTAGGGGGTATTGCCATCGCCCTCGCGGTGCAAACGATCCTGAGCGACGTGTTTGCATCGCTCTCTATCGGGTTCGATAAGCCATTCGAAATTGGCGATTTTGTGGTGTTTAACGATGTCGCCGGGACGGTAGAGCACATTGGCCTGAAAACCACCCGTATCCGCAGTCTGAGCGGGGAGCAAATTGTCTGCGGGAACGCCATCCTGCTGCAACAGACGCTGCATAACTATAAGCGGATGCAAACGCGCCGGATCGTCTTTACCTTCGGGGTCGCCAGCGACACGGCGCCGGACAAACTGCGTTCTGTGGGGGAGATGGTCAAACAGATCATTACGGACGTCGGGGAAACGAAGTTTGACCGCGCCCATTTCCTGGGCTTCGATCGCGATCGTCTGACCTTTGAGGTGGTCCATATCGTGAATACGGCAGATTACAACAAGTACATGGATATTCAGCAGGAGATCAATATCCGTATTCTGGAGGGACTGAACCAGCAGGAGATCAAGCTGGCGCTGCCAAGCATGGTTCTGCACGCGCCCTGGATGAATGCCGACGACGAGGCATCTGCGCAACGGTTGAGCGAAGCGCAATAAAAAAAGCCCGCCGTTACCGGCGGGCTTTCATATTGGGGGTCAATCGTCTTCCTCATCGTCCAGTTCAACCGGCGTCTGATACTGATCCGGTTTGATGACCAGAAGGTCGCAGCGCAGATGGTCGATCACCTGTTCGGCGGTATTCCCCAGGAATGCGGCAGAAATACCGGTCCGGCCAATGGTGCCCAGCACCACAATCCCGGCCTGCAAATGCTCCGCCAGATCCGGAATAACCTCTTCAGGTAACCCCTTTTCTACGTGCGTCATGTTCTCATCGATACTGAATTTCTGGCGCAGCGCTTTCATCGCCAGCAGATGCTGGCCGCGAATCGCGTCGTTATAGACGCTCGGGTCAAATTCAGGTAATTCGATGGCGATATTGATGGGCGTAACCGGATACGCTCCCACCAGATGGACTTCGGTGTGGTTAACCTGGTCGGCAAGCTGGATGGTTTCCTTCACCAGCTTCTCGTTCAGCGAATTGTGATAATCCTCTTCGCTGGCCAGATTCACCGCCACGACGGCTTTCCCGCCTTCAGGCCATGGCTGATCTTTCACCATCCACACCGGGCAAGGGCATTTGCGCAGCAGGTGCCAGTCGGTTGGGGTGAAAATCACAGATTCCAGTTTGTCATGCTGGTGCGCCATTTTCAGCAGCAGGTCATGCCCACCGGCCACCACTTCCTGAATAATGGCTTCGAAAGGTCGGTTGTGCCAGACCACTTTGATATCAATCGGTACGCCCGCTTCCAGGTAATATTTCGCCTGCTCGCGGATCCACGCGGTACGCTGGCTGATCACTCCCTGACGCATAGCGGTGCGCTCGTCAGGCGACAGAAGGGTGGTCATCTCGTATGAGAAGTCATAAATCGGCAAAAAGGCTTTAATTTTGCCACCAATCCGTTGATGTAAATACACAGCACGTCGTAATGCCGGCTGATCGTCCTGATTAGGATCGATAGCCACCAGCATGTTTTGATACTTTGCCATACAGGTCTCCTTACTACTGTCACCACAGTCTGTAAGTAAAAGAGTAACCTATATATCTTGAATGAAACAGGGGGGAAGTTTTGCCAGATCAATAATCATGAAAATTTATCGACCTGGCATAGGATATCCGGGAGAGTTATGCCACGTTGCGCGAGTGACCCGCCAGAATGGCCAGCGCTTCACCGTTTTCGATGGTGATGTACTTACCTTTAACCGCCAGCATACCGCTTTTCTGGAAGCGACCCAGCAGACGGCTGATGGTTTCCACGGTCAGGCCCAGATAGTTACCAATATCGCCACGCGTCATGGTCAGGCGGAATTCGCGTGGGGAGAAGCCCCGTTCCGCGAAACGGCGAGAGAGGTTATAGATAAACGCGGCCAGACGCTCTTCGGCATTCTTTTTGGAAAGCAGCAGGATCATATCCTGATCGCCTTTGATCTCACCGCTCATCAGACGCATCATCTGCTGACGCAGGTTCGGCATCTTACCGGACAGATCGTCCAGCGTCTCAAACGGGATTTCGCAGACCATAGAGGTTTCCAGCGCCTGAGCAAAGCTCGGGTGATGGCCACTGCCGATGGCGTCAAAGCCGACTAAATCGCCTGCCAGATGGAAGCCGGTGATCTGCTCGTCGCCCTGTTCGGTAATAGTGTAGCTTTTGATGGTGCCAGAACGGATAGCATAGAGCGATTTCAGTTCGTCTCCCGCCTTAAACAGCGTCTGCCCTTTCTGAATAGGCTTTTTGCGCTCGATGATATTGTCAAGCTGATCGAGTTCATGCTCATTCAGGGTAAACGGGATACAGAGCTGGCTGATGCTGCAATCCTGGCAATGGATAGCACAACCGCCAGACTGAATGCGTCGTATAATTCGCTTTTCCGGGATCATAGGTTTGCTCAAGCCTTAATTGATATTGGTCAATTTTAACATCTTTTTGGTAAGGACGTAAGCCTGGCAAACCCCCAATAAAGACAAGAGACGGCAACGTGCTGCCATCTCCTTGAAATTCCACAGATTGATTAAGGATTATTGGTCTAACAGGAAGAAAATTAAGCACAAAAAGCCTGGGAATTACAGCAGAAAATACCCTTCGTGACGCAGCAGCCACTCTTTGCGCTGTACGCCCCCGGCATAGCCGGTCAGGGTGCCGTTGCGCCCAATCACGCGATGGCAAGGCACCACAATGCTGACGGGGTTAGAGCCATTTGCCGCACCGACCGCGCGCGCCGCACCGGCACGGCCAAGCTGCTCTGCCAGCTGACCGTAGTGCATCACCTGCCCGCAGGGAATATTACGCAGCGCCTGCCACACCTCGCGCTGAAAAGGGGTGCCCGCCGTGGCGGTTGGCAGGGTATTAATAATGCCGAGATCGCCCTCGAAGTAGGCCGTCAGTTTATCGCTCAGCCCGCCAGGATTACGGGCGGTGATGCGCTCGTAACCCTCGGCACGATAATGGATGTTGAGCAGCTCAACCATCCGGTCGCTGTGCTCTTCCCACTCAACAGCGCGCAGATTAAACGCTTCATCCGTGATAACCCACAGCGGCCCCAGGGGTGTCGCAATCTTGTCTTCGAGTAATCTCAGCATCAATACTCCTTAGTTCAGCCTCGGGTAAACACCCGGTCCAATCGGCAGGCCGACAAGATACCACGCCACCAGCATCACCAGCCATACCCCTAAAAAGATAAGCGGATAGGGCAGGACCAGCGAATAGTAGGTACCCAGTTTAGCCTCCGGTCTGTAGCGTTGCAGGAACCCTAAAAACAGCGGAACGAAGGGGGACACAGGCGCCAGCGGGATCACCGAGGAGTCGGCGACACGGAACAGGACCTGGGCGAATGCCGGATGGAAGCCAAGCATCATAAACATGGGGACAAAGATGGGGGCCAGAATCGACCAGATCGCCGACCCGCTGGCAATAAACATGCACAGCAGGGACGACAGCAGCGCCAGCCCGACAAACGCCGGAACGCCGCTCAACCCCGCCGCCTCCAGTGCGTCCGTCAGGCTCACGGCCATAAACTTGCCCATGTTGCTCCAGTTAAACATGGCCACAAATTGTGCCAGCGGGAACACCATCACGATGAAACCCGCCATCTCTTTCATCGGCTCGATCATCAGGTGTGGCAGATCTCCCTGACGACGGATTTTGCCGGTAGCGATGCCGTACGCGAGCGAGACGACGAAGAAGAAAAGAATTATCAGCGGCACAATGCCCTGAATAAACGGCGAGGGCAGGACAGTGTGTTTGATCGGATCGCGCAGCACGCCATTCTCCGGCACCACCATCAGCGCCACCACTGCAATGAACGCCAGCGAGACAATCCCGGCGACGCGCAGGCCGAATTGTTGCTCTTTGCTCAGCGTCTCAAGTTTTTCATCGCTCCGGCCTTCCCATTTACCCAGACGCGGCTCAATGATCTTATCGGTAATCAGCCCCCCGACAATCGTCAGGACAATCACCGAACTGGCCATAAAGTACCAGTTGTCGATCACGCTGACGTGCATCGCCGCATCGATGGTTCTGGCTGCCTCCGTACTGATGCCGGAGAGCAGCACATCGGTGGTCACAATGAGCAGGTTAGCGGTAAACCCGCAGCCAACGCCCGCAATCGCCGACAGCAGGCCCGCAACAGGATGACGACCGACGGCGAGGAAAATCAGCGCCCCCATCGGCGGCATGATCACCAGCGCCGCGTCGGACGAGATATGGCTGAAGAAGGCAATGAACAGCACCATATAGCTGGCATAACGCGCGCTGACGTGCGAAGCCATCTTCACCATCAGCGCGGGCAGCAGGCCCACGCGCTCGGCCAGTCCCGCCCCCAACACCAGGGCGAGAATGGCGCCCAGCGGCGCAAAACCGCTGAAGTTTTTAATGACGTTCGGCAAAAACCAGTGCAACCCTTCAACGCTGAGCAGGTTTTTCACTGCCACCATGCTGCCGTCGGCCGGGCTGCGCACGCTCACCTCAAAGGCGGACAGGACGGCAGTCGCCACCATTAAGATGATAATTAAATAGATAAAAAGCAGGAAAGGGTGCGGCACTTTATTACCGATCCTTTCAACCCAGCCATAGAGCTTACCGGATGGGGAATGCGAAGGTATGGAAGACATACTCATGGGCGTTCCTCGGGACTGTTGTTGTGTTGTTGTGTTGTGTTTTTTTATTTTAAAGGTGACGGTGTCACGCCCTGCGGGATCGGACACGCGTACGGTTTTTCTGTTATGTGTTGTTCGAACTCTTCCCGGCATTTTCGCAGCAGGTCGGCATCCTGAAGCAGATGCAGCGCAGTCGCGCCCATCACTTTTCCGGCCAGCAGCATGCCTTTATGGGCAATGGAGGTACGCCCCTGCGCCACTAATTGCCAGGTATGCAACGGCGTGCCGACGGTAAAGCAGGGGCTAAAGCACTGGGCAACGGGCATCTTCCAGCTGACATCCCCCACGTCGGTGGAGCCTGCCAGCACGTTATCGGTGATGGCATAAGGGGCAACTTCATCCACCAGCAGCGTCTCCTGATGGCGTCGGGCAAAGGCTTTTCCTTCTTCGCCCCCCGTGGCAGCAATGTTTTTCAGGCTGTTTTGCAGGTCGTCTGGCGTGAGCGTGGCGCGGATCTCACGGGCGAACGCGCGTTCTTCTTCCGTCCAGACCGGCGTGCCGTAATGCTGCAATGCGCGGTACATCGCCGCTTCGAGCGTACGGTTCGGCAGATAGCTGGAGCAGGCTTTATCAAAGCGACACTCGACGGTGGTTTCGGTCATCATCGCCGCACCCTGGGCGATTTTCTCGATGCGCGCGTAGATTTGTTGCGCGTCGGCCATCTCCGGGGCGCGGATCAGGTACAGTACCTCGGCCTGGGCCTGCACCACGTTGGGCGAAATCCCGCCGGTATCGGTGATGGCGTAATGTACGCGCGCTTTTTCAATGATGTGTTCGTTGAGGAAGTTTGTGCCGGTGGTCATCAGCGTCACGGCATCCAGCGCGCTGCGTCCCAGATGCGGCGAGTTTGCCGCATGGGCTGCGATCCCCTTAAACCGCCAGGCGGCCTGAATATTGGCCAGCGTGCTGACGTTAAACATGCCAGCGAAGGCTTCCGGGTGCCAGGTCACGGCTGCGTCCACGTCGTCAAATAACCCTTCACGGACCATAAAGGTTTTGCCGGAGCCGCCTTCTTCGCCGGGGCAGCCGTAGAATCGTACCGTTCCGCTGCCGCCGTGCTGTTCCAGCCAGCTTTTCACCGCCACCGCACCGGCAAAGGCCGCTGTGCCTAACAGGTTATGCCCGCAGCCGTGTCCGTTCGCCCCCGGGGTGGCGGATTGCGCCGTCGCGCAGTGTGCCTGCTGGCTTAATCCCGCCAGGGCATCATATTCGCCCAGAAGAGCGATAACGGGCTTGCCGCTGCCGTAGCTGGCAATAAAGGCGTTGGGAATGCCTCCGGCTTCCCGCGTCAGGGTAAAGCCCTCGGCTTCCAGCGCGCTGGCGAGCCGTTCGGCGGACCAGAACTCTTCAAAGCGCGTTTCGGGATGATCCCAGATTTCGTCGGCAATATCGGTAAACGTCTGACATCGCGTGTCGATGGCATCAGCGATAAAAGCGTAGTTCTCCTGCATTACACACCTCGCGTCCACGGGAAATTAAGCGCAGTTCGCGCCAGCGTTTCGATGGCAATGTTCATCACCTGCTCATCAAAATCGAATTTTTCGTTGTGATGTCCGGCGCTCAGTTCCGTGCCGAAGACCATATAAGAGGCCATACCGCCGTTCTGCTGTACGCGGGCCATCATCAGCGTGGCATCTTCGGAGCCCGCAGGCGCTTTGACTTTATCAATGGCATGAGTCACGCCGGGCACCTGGCTTGCCTGTTCGCGCAGATAATCGACCCAGGCCGGGGAAGGGGAACTGGAGGTCGCCGCCCCCATCAGCTTAATCCCGGCTGTTACGCCGTAGAGGGCTGCCGCGCCGGTAATCACCGCCTGTGCGCGATCGAAGACATACTGATTAATCGCCTCGCTTTCCCCGCGGGTTTCAACCTTAAGCAACGCATCAGCTGGCACCACGTTGCGTCCGCTGCCCGCCTGCATGACCCCGACGTTAACCCGGGACGCGCCTTCGCTGTGTGGCGCGATGCCATGCAGCGCGATAGCGGCCTGGGCAGCCGCGAGCAGGGCGTTACGGCCCGCTTCCGGTTTACCGCCAGCATGTGCGGCGACCCCGGTAAAGCGCACGTCAAATTTGGTTGTCGCCATAAAGTTATCGCTGCCGCAGATCACCGTCCCTTCCGGCACGCCGGTGCCAATATGAATGGCGGTAAAGTAGTCCACGCCGTCCAGCGCCCCTGCGGCAACCATGGCGCGCGCACCGCGCGTACCCTCTTCGGCAGGCTGGAAGATCAGTTTGATGGTGCCGTTGAGCTGCGCTTCGTGCTGCTTAAGCACCTGCGCCAGCCCCAGACCAATGGTGGTATGCCCGTCGTGCCCACAGGCGTGCATCATGCCCGGGTTGCAGGAGGCAAAACCGTCGCGGTATGGACGGTGGCTGTCGTCATGCGCTTCGCTCAGATCAAGCGCGTCCATGTCCACGCGAAAGGCCAGCGTCGGGCCGGGTCGACCGGTATTCAGGGTCGCGACAATGCCGGTGAACCCGCCTTCGAACGGCGCGAGCCATTTCTCCGGCGCGCCTTGTTCGCGCGCGCGGGAAAACGCGCTCTCCAGCGCGGCGTGATCAGGCAACCCCATCCGGCTTTCGGCGTCGACCACGTCGCGGCCCATAGCCAGTTCATAACCCAGGTGATCCAGGATCTCCGCCACTTTTGCCGCGGTGCGAAACTCCACCCAGCCGGATTCCGCAAAATGGTGAAAATCGCGACGCCATGCGCTCAGTTGTGGGGCCAATGTCTGGATGTACTGCGCCAGTGAATTCATATCCTTTCCTGTCATCATTAAAATATGTGAACTGCTTCACGCTGTGATAGTTTTTACTTATCACTAAGCGATTTTTCACAGTTTTAACCGTTCAGGAATTACCCTCGCACATCCGTTTCCATTAAAGTAGATGACAGTTTCTTTACTCTGATAAACAACGGTTATCGGTCGCGTTATGTCATTTCAGATTAAATTTCATCAAATCAGGGCGTTTGTCGAAGTGGCCCGCCAGGGCAGTATTCGCGGCGCCAGCCGGACGCTGAATCTTTCGCAGCCCGCGCTGACCAAATCCATCAAAGAGCTGGAAGAGGGCATGGCGGCCCAGCTGTTTGTGCGCCGGAGTAAAGGCGTCGCGCTGACCGAGTGTGGGGAAGGGTTTTACCACCGCGCTAATTTGATTCTTGAGGAGCTACGGGCGGCGCAGGATGACATCCGCCAGCGGCAGGGCGAACTTGCCGGGCAGATCAATATTGGAATGGGGGCCAGCATTTCGCGCAGCCTGATGCCAGCCGTCATTACGCGCTTTCATGCCCAGCATCCTCAGGTCAACGTCCGGATTATGGAGGGCCAGCTGGTGTCGATGATTAATGAATTACGGCAGGGTGAGCTGGACTTTACCATCAACACTTATTATCAGGGGCCGTACGATCACGAATTTACGTTTGAAAAGCTGTTTGAAAAACCTTTTGCCGTATTTTGCCGGGCAGGACATCCGGCGACAGGGGCGACTTCAATTCATGAGCTTCTGCAATATAACTGGACAATGCCTACCCCTCGGGGAAGTTATTATAAGCAGTTACAGGATACCTTTAACCACCGCTCTCTAATACCGCGCATTGGGGTTGTCTGTGAAACCTTTTCCTCCTGTATTAGCCTTGTCGCACAAAGCGATTTCATCAGCATTTTACCGCAGGAGCTGGGGTGCGATCCGCTTCTGGCGCACCGTCTGATAATGTTGCCGGTTGTCGAATCCCTGCCTAAAGCCGCATATTATTTAATTCAGCGACGCGATTCTCGTCAGACACCGCTTGCCGAATCATTAATTACGCAGTTCAGAAGGGAAGCCAGAAAATTAATTTAATAAAAATAATAACAATAAAAAAATAGAATCTGTCCGACATCAGACAGACTCCACAGTACACACAGTTGTGCATCCTTTGGCGGACCCTACATGCATTATCCATTGGGCAGGTTTATTAAGTTATAACAGCTTTTTCTTAAAAGAGAAGGGCGTTGAGTGATTGATTTCACGATTTTTTAACGTAAATTTTTTAATTAATGGTGACTGAAATTTAAGTTAAGGTCGGATGAAATATATAGCGTCCGTGATTAATCTGTTTCCTGGGCTATTATTTGAACCCTTGCCCGAGTGATTGAGACCCGCAGCGGGCGCAGGTATAGTACATCACTCAGATGTAGCCGGAGGATTTCCATGAACCCTGACGACAAATCACTTTTTCTTGACGCCATGGAGGATGTCCAGCCGCTCAAGCGCTGCACGGATATTCACTGGCAGCAGAGCCGTAACACGCGGGCGCGTCAGGAAATCGATACTGAGCAGCTCGATAACTTTCTGACGCTGGGGTTTCTGGAACTGTTGCCCCTTGACGAGCCGCTGATGTTCCAGCGCGATGGGGTACAGCAGGGAGTGTTCGATAAGCTGCGTTCTGGCAAATATTCCCGTCAGGCCAGCTTAACGCTGTTACGCCAGCCTGCGGAGCAATGCCGCCAGCTGGTGTATTCCTTTATTCGCCAGGCCGGACGTGACGGGCTACGCAACCTGATCATCGTCCATGGTAAAGGGCGCGAACAGCAATCACACCCTAACGTGGTGCGCAGCTATCTTGCGCGCTGGCTGACCGAGTTCGACGAAGTACAGGCCTTTTGCGAAGCGCAGCCGTATCACGGCGGCAGCGGAGCATGCTATGTCTCGTTGCGTAAGTCAGATGACGCGAAGCGAGATAACTGGGAGCGCCACGCCAAGCGCAGCCGCTAATCAGGAAGGCGGGCGATATGCTCGCCCGCCTGTCACTCAGAAGGTTTCCCAGTTTGCGTCGGATGCGTTCGCGCCTGCCGCTGACGGGCGCAGCAGCACGGGCGTTTTCACGTTTTCAGGGCGAGCCACCGGCGATCCCTGAGTATTCAGCCGGAATGCCGCCACGGCCTGGCGCAGCTGTTCAGACTGATCTTCCAGCGCCGCCGCCGCCGTTGCCGACTCCTGTACCAGCGCGGCGTTTTGCTGCGTCACGCTGTCCATCTGCGAGACCGCCAGGCTGACCTGTTCAATACCGCGGCTCTGCTCGTCAGACGCCGACGCGATCTCCCCCATAATATCGGTTACGCGCGTCACGGCCGCGACGATCTCTTTCATGGTCGCACCCGCCTCGCTCACCTGTTCCGAGCCGGTATTCACCCGGCTGACGGAGTTTTCAATCAGCCCTTTGATCTCTTTCGCCGCCTGCGCGCTGCGGCTGGCCAGCGTCCGTACTTCACCTGCCACGACCGCAAAGCCGCGACCTTGTTCTCCGGCACGGGCGGCTTCAACCGCCGCGTTGAGCGCCAGAATGTTGGTCTGGAAGGCAATGCTATCGATAACGCCGGTGATATGCGCAATTTGCTGCGAACTGTCGGCAATGTCATTCATGGTACGCACCACGTTATCCACGACCTGTCCGCCACGCGCAGCGGTTTCAGACGCATTTTTCGCCAGCAGCGTCGCCTGTCGGGCGTTATCTGAGTTCTGTTTCACCGTGGCCGTCAGCTCTTCCATGCTGGCGGCGGTCTCTTCCAGCGAGGCTGCCTGCTGCTCGGTGCGGGCGGAGAGGTCGTTACTCCCGGCGGCAATTTCCCCCGCGCCCGTGTAGATGGAATCTGTGCTGCCGCGCACGGCGCTGACGGTGCTCACCAGCGACTGCTGCATCTCGTGCAGACCTGCGGCCAGCTGGCCCATCTCGTTGCGCCCGGACATCGCGACGTTTTGCGTCAGATCGCCGCTCGCGATGGTGCGAATATGGTTCATGATGGCGTTGAGCGGTTTCAGGAGCAGGTGCTGTAAACCCTGCCAGATCACCACCAGCACGGCGATCACGGTCAGGAAGATTGCCGCCAGCGTCCACTGCATCTGGGTAAAGCTGCTCTGGTTCTCTTCGGCGGCGGCTTTCAGCAGAACGTTGTTTTCGGCGCGCCAGCGGGTATAGACTGCCTCCATCTCATCCTGTGCCTGCTGGGCGTCCAGGTCGCCATAGGCCTGATAGTTATCGGCGCGCAGATACTCAATGGACAAGCGCATCACCTCGTGCATTTGCTTCCACGCTTTCTGCATCTCTTCGGTGAGCGCGGCATTCTGGCCCTTCACCTGCGGGATCGCCTGCCAGTTTTTATAATAGTCTTCGGCTTTGGACAGCGAGGCGTTAGCGGTCCCCAGCAGGGTGTTGATCGCTGCGAGGGACGCCGGATCGCGCTGGTTTTTCAGGTAGCGGATCGCCACGCGGGTGACGGTAACGCGCGTTTTCACCAGCGTATTAACGCTGTCGCTCAGGCTCTCCTGTTGGGCATTGAGCACCCCGGAGTTTTGAAAGTTTTGCCGATCGTTGTTAACGGCAGAGTAGAACAACCCTCCCGTGACAACTTGCAGCAGACAGAATATGGTGAGGGCAAAGATAATCCCGGTAATCACGTGCAGATTTTTCAGCATGGCGGTCATCCGTAAGAGAAGAGGCAGGGTTACATCAATACTATCGTCGTAGCGAATTTAAACTTTAATTTTACTATTGCTTAACTAATGGTTTCGTCGCGGAACCTGTTGTAAATCCGGATCATTTTTTATGAGGAAGGTCAGCATGAGCAGCATAGATAAAAGCGGAACGTTCACGCTCGGCACGCGTACGGTTAAACGATTTGGCTATGGCGCGATGCAGCTTGCCGGGCCTGGCGTTTTTGGTTCGCCAAAAGACAAAAATGCGGCGCTGGCGGTGCTGCGCGAAGCGGTGGCGTCGGGCGTGAATCACATTGATACCAGTGATTTTTACGGCCCTCATGTGACCAACCAGCTTATCTGCGAGGCGCTTCATCCGTACCGGGACGATCTCACGATTGTGACCAAGATCGGTGCCCGACGCGGCGAGGACGCCTCCTGGCTACCGGCGTTTTCCGCGCAGGAGCTGACGCAGGCGGTGCATGACAACCTGCGTAACCTGAAACGGGATGTGCTGGACGTGGTTAACCTGCGGATCATGTTCAGCGCCCACGGACCGGCGGAAGGCTCGATTGCCGCGCCGCTGAGCACCCTCGCAGAGCTGCAACAGCAGGGGCTGGTTCGCCATATTGGGCTGAGCAACGTCACCGCTTCGCAGGTCGCTGAAGCGCAGAAGATGGTTTCCGTGGTGTGCGTACAGAACATGTACAACGTTGTGAATCGCGGTGACGATGCGCTGGTCGATTCGCTGGCACAACAGGGGATTGCCTGGGTGCCGTTCTTCCCGCTGGGTGGTTTCACACCTCTGCAATCTTCCGGGCTACAGGCGGTGGCGGATTCACTGGGCGCGACGCCGATGCAGGTAGCGCTGGCATGGCTGCTGCAACGCTCGCCAAATATCCTCTTGATCCCGGGAACATCTTCGGTGGCGCATCTGCGTGAAAACCTGGCGGCTGCCGATCTGGTATTGCCGCCTGAGGCGCTGGAGACGTTAAATTCGCTGGCGGATTAACCCCGACAGCAGCAAAAGCCCGGAGGATTTTTCGGGCTTTTGCTGTTTACGATCCCATCTGACTTCTTTGCCGGTGAAGCGCTAACGCTTCCGCCACGATTTCCTGCTTACTTTTCCGTGTTTCATACGCAGTAATGCGGATGTACTCCATCAGCGCAGGATCGATGCGCGCGCTTAACATCCTGAGTTCGGCCTCCTTTGCTACACCGCGAGCAACACGTTTATCGGGATAATCACGGGCTGGCATGGGAAACGTCCTCCAAAAATTGTCTTGTTAATTTGTGCTGTAAAATATGCGTTAGTCTAAATATAAAGTCAACAGGTAGTGATTATGCAGTGATGTGTATTTATCTTTCGTGCATTCATAAGACAGTGATAAGTGATGGTGTAGTGATGTTTTATGACGCGTTAAGCTTGCCCATGCGTAAAAATTTACAAAGCAAATAATCTTCATTGCAATAGGGGTTTATAAGCGAAGCGGTTAAGCCGTAGCCAGCCGCTTACGCTGACATGGCTTGATCGATACCTCCGTTAAAGCTACTGTATATAAAAACAGTATGGAGGTGTTTATCATGATCTTTTTCAAACCCGCAGAGTTGCGTGAAATCGTTGCTATTCCACTTTTCAGCGACTTAGTACAGTGCGGCTTCCCCAGCCCGGCAGCGGATTATGTAGAGCGGCGTATCGATTTAAACGAGCTATTAGTCGCCCATCCCAGCTCCACTTACTTTGTCAAAGCCGCCGGTGACTCGATGATAGAAGGGGGGATCAATAACGGTGATTTGCTGGTGGTGGACAGTTCCCGCAAGCCTGAGCATGGCGATATCGTGATTGCGGCGGTAGAGGGCGAATTTACCGTGAAGCGCCTCCAGCTGCGTCCCAATATTCAACTCAACCCCATGAACAGCGCCTATTCACCGATTATTGTCGGCAGCGACGATACGCTCGATATCTTTGGGGTGGTGACGTATATCGTGAAATCCGCAAGCTGATCGTGTTTGCGCTCTGTAAGGTGTCTTCCGGCAGAATACATTTTGTCTACATTATAATTTTAATTTATGATTCGCACACGAACAATTAGCGTTATGCAGGGTTTTAGCATCGTGGCGGTCAATAAAACCCTGATTTTATAGAGTAATCAGGAGATTCATTTTTATGTCAGACAATAATCCCCGCCCATCCGGCTGGGTAGGCCTGTGGTGCCTGCTGGTGGGCGTGATACTTCTTGTGACGGGGCTGTTTTTTGCCATCGGCGGTTTCAAACTGGTTTCCCTGGGGGGGAGTTGGTATTTTCTCATTGCCGGGGTTATCACGCTGCTCTCTGCGATCCAGTTCTTCCGCCGCAAGTCCTCTGCCGTGGGGCTGTTTGCCCTGGTGTTTCTTGGCACCCTGATTTGGGCATTTTTCGATGCCGGGCTAGACTTCTGGCCGCTGGTTTCCCGTTTAATGGTACCTGCCGGGCTGATGGTGCTGGCAGCCGCCACCTGGCCTGCATTGCGTAAACGTGAAGGAAAACCATCCTCCACAAAAGGGGCGATGGGGGTCTGCGCGGTCCTTATTGTCGCCATGGGCGTCACCTTTGTTCAGATGTTCCAGCCCCATCCGACCGTGCCGTTTAGCGGTGAAAAACGCCCGCTGATACCGGTAAAAGACGAGGCGAAACAGCAGAACTGGGATCACTACGGTAATACGGCTGGCGGCAGTCGTTTTGTGGCGCTGGACCAGATAACCCGTGACAATGTGAAAAACCTGAAACCGGTCTGGACCTTCCATACCGGTGACGTACCGGAAAGTCCGGACGGCAACGGCGCAGAAGATCAGCAAACGCCGCTACAGGTTGGCGATCGTGTCTTCCTGTGTACGCCGCATAACAACGTGATTGCCGTGGATGCCGACAGCGGGAAAGCGATCTGGAAAGCGGAAATCAACGCTAAGTCTGCAATCTGGATGCGCTGCCGTGGCCTGGCGTACTTTGATGCCACCAAACCGCTGGCACAGCCAACGGTAGCGGGTTCCACGCCGGTTCTGCCTGCGCAGGTCGCACCGGGCGCGGCATGCCAGCGTCGTATCCTGATGAATACCATTGACGGTAAGCTGATCGCGTTAGACGCCGATAACGGCAAATTCTGCCCGGATTTCGGCACTCACGGCAGCGTTGACCTGCATGAAGGGATGGGCGACGCGTCAGATCCAACCTACGTGTTGACGTCGGCCCCGACGCTGGCGGGTACCACGGTTGTTGTTGGCGGTCGCGTTGCGGATAACGTCAGCACCGATATGCCGGGAGGCGTAATTCGTGGTTATGACGTGATCACCGGCCAGCTGCGCTGGGCGTTCGACCCGCGTAATCCGGATCCGAACTATGTTCTGAAACCGGGCGAACACTACAAACGTAGCTCCGCAAACTCCTGGGCCCCTATGTCCTGGGATGCCTCAATGAATACCGTATTTATCCCGATGGGAAGTTCCTCTGTCGACCTGTGGGGCGCGGACCGTATTCCGGAAGATCACAAATACGCCACCTCAATCCTCGCGCTGGATGCGACCACCGGGAAAGAGAAGTGGGTATACCAGACCGTGCATAACGACCTCTGGGATTTCGATATTCCGATGCAGCCGAGCCTGGTTGATTTCCCGACGAAAGAGGGCAACAAGCCCGCGGTAGTGGTGGGCACCAAAGCGGGACAAATTTACGTTCTTGATCGCCTGACGGGTAAACCGCTCACTGAAGTGAAAGAGGTTCCGGTAAAACCAGCGGATATTCCACGTGAACAGTACCCGGCAACGCAGCCGCGCTCTGTGGGGATGCCGCAGATTGGCGCGGAAACCCTGAAAGAATCGGATATGTGGGGGGCAACGCCGTTTGACCAGCTGGCCTGTCGTATCAGCTTCAAATCGATGCGTTATGACGGTCTGTACACGATGCCGGGAACCGACATTTCCCTGAGCTTCCCTGGCTCGCTGGGGGGAATGAACTGGGGCAGCCTGTCCACCGATCCAAACAACCAGTACATCTTCGTCAATGACATGCGTCTGGGTCTGTGGGTCCAGCTGATTAAACAGGATCCGCAAAGCGCGGTGGCAAACACGGGCGGTGAAGCCGTGAACGCCGGGATGGGCGCCGTTCCGATGAAAGGAACGCCGTATTCGGTCAACAAAAACCGTTTCATGTCACCGCTGGGCATTCCGTGCCAGAAACCACCGTTTGGCTCCCTGTCCGCCATTGACCTGAAAACGCAGAAAATCGTCTGGCAGGTGCCGGTCGGGACTGTTCAGGATACCGGCCCGTTTGGGGTAAAAATGCGTATGCCAATGCCTGTCGGTATGCCGACGCTGGGCGGTACGCTGGCCACGCAGGGCGGTCTGGTCTTCATTGCAGGAACCCAGGATTATTACCTGCGCGCCTTTGATTCCTCTACGGGGGAAGAGGTGTGGAAAGCGCGTCTCCCTGTGGGTAGCCAGGGCGGACCTATCAGCTATGTATCACCGAAAACCGGCAAACAGTACATTCTGATCTCTGCTGGCGGTGCTCGCCAGTCGCCGGATCGCGGTGACTACGTGATTGCCTACGCGCTGGATAAGTAACAGCGAAATAAGCCGTCAGGCCCCGTCTTAGAACGGGGCTTTTTTATGGCTTAAATTACGCACAGGAAAAAAGCGGCGATTCCGGTCAGCCCGTGAAAAGCACCCGCCAGCGTCGGCGACGGCGCGTCATCTCGCGCCATAGCGCGATTATCTCGTCAGGTTGCAGGGCATCAATAGCCTGCGGCGTTAACACCGGTAAACCGTAGCGCTGGCGCAGGGCGGCCACTGCCGTGGCGCTGGCATCCATCGGTGAGGGGATCTGCGTCGCCAGCTGCTGTCGCAACACGCTGAACGTCGCTTCATCGCACAGCGTCAGCTCACGCATAAATCGTTTACAGCAACCCAACAGATTCAGGGGAGAACGGTCAGGCGACTGCAACGCCAGCAGCAGGCCATCGCGATCGGCAATACGCTGATAACGACAGCTAACCACGTAGCCAATCTGCTGTTCCACGCGCAGGCGCTGGAAAAATTGTGGTTCGCAGCATAGCGCCAGCAGCCGCAGCGCGGCGAGCGACGCACCCGGCGGCAGGGGAATAAACACCAGCAGCGCCGAATCCGCGCTGGCGTGCGGAATGTGTTCGATCCCGCCGGGACAACCGTTTAGCGGCGTCGGCGTAGCGTTAACCGGCGCCCCGAGCAGGCTAAGCTGCCGGGCTAACCGGTGCGCGTGTCCGGCGCTGCCGCCAGCTAACGCCGCCAGCCAGCCGTCCCGTGGCAGATCGGATGCCAGACGTTCAGGCAATTGCTGAAGCAACTCACGGATGGCAATGCCTTCTGGCGCGGGCGTAATCGCCGGTGTGGGGTGGGCGAGGCGCTCGATAATCGCCCCGATGATGCGTTCCGCCGTCACCACGACGTCAGGAAGCCGCAGGGTCAGCTGCCAGCTGCCGTCAACCGTTTGCCATTCGCCGCTGCCGTCGATATGGCGCAGTTCAGCAAGAAGCGGGCGTAACTGTTTGCCCATCGCCACCCCCTGTGCCCGTTCCACGCGCGAATAAAAAGGCCTGCGCAGGATCAGCGTTGGCGGTTGTGTTTGCGCCGATAAATGCAGCAGCGGAGCGGCTTCTGACGCCGGGGCTGGCGCAGCATACCTGGCAGCCTGTGGGTAGAAGGAAAACGCGATAGGGCTATCATCTGCAACCGGCTGGCGACGCCAGGGGCTAAGCGGCAGGGCAAACCCCTGGCTGGCGATAATTTCAGCGGTTTCCATTTTTTTGCAGGCCAGATACGAGACTGGCGCCGCCAGTAAATCGGCACAGAAGGCGGAAAAACCCGCGGGCGCCGCGCCGGGGGCAAAACCAAACGCCCGCTGGCGCAGCTGCTCGAGCGTCGGCAGGGCGCTGAAACGCCGCTGTGCCAGCCGATAATAATGCCGCTGCTGCTCATCCGTCGTTTGCTGTAGCGCCCGTAGCCAGTGGGTAATATGCGGGTCTATGTCCTCGGGCCGTTCACTGTCAACCGTTAGCGCCAGCCAGCCGTACTCGTCATCCTGATAAAGCCAGTCCAGGGCTACCTCTTCTGCCAGCCCGCGCGTCCGCAGTTCGGCAATCAGGCTTCCGGGGGCGTCGTCCAGTAAAAACTCCCGGAGCAAGGTGACGTTGTCACTTTTGCGGATTAACGGACAGCGCCACAGTGCGGGTCGCTCCGTCACCGCCAGCTGATACTCTGCTTCAGCGCTAAGACGCAACGGGGGAGCGGTTTCAGGTATGCCACCTGACGCAAAACCTGACGCAAACGTACGGGCAAGCTTGGCCAGCGCATCCAGCGTTTGCGGCCCTTGTAGCCACAAATGCAGGTGTCCGGCCACATAATAGCGGCGATGAAAGTCGCGCAACGCGGTTTGCAGCGATAGCGTGTCCTGCCCCAGAGAATCCTTGCTGCCCACCTGAAAATGGCGAAAAACCGCAGGTTCTTCCATCGCATGGCGCGCCGCCGCTTCGCGCCTGGCGGCATCATGTTGCTGAATGAGCCGGTTTTCCGCATCAATGACCGCCACTTCGCGCTGTATGTCATGGCGTGAAAGCAGCGGCGCCTGCAACATATCCCGCAGCCGCGCGACGCCGTCGGACAGGTTATCGGCGGCAACGTCAAAGAAAAAGGCGCTGTGGCGAGCCAGCGTGGTGGCATTGACGCTCCCGCCCTGGCGCTGGACCCAGGCCATGAGTCGATCATCGCCCTGATAGCGCTGGCTACCGCGGAACAGCAGGTGCTCAAGTAAATGCGCAAGACCGGCGAAACGCGGTGGCTCGTGATGGCTTCCGGCGCTCACGCGCGCCAGCGCCGCCGCGCGTGTCGCCTTCGGCTGATGCACCAGCGTTGCGCGTAAACCGCCTGCCAGTTCCACGATGCGGGTGGTCATTGTCGCTACAGTTCCCGGGTTTTATAGATAAGCTGAGAGCGGGTACGGTTGCGGAACTGAAGCTGACCGATCTTCATATCGCTACAGGCTGCTTCACGTCGCGTCTCCAGAATTTTATGATGATGCGGCGATTTGCTGCACACCGGATCGGCGTTATCCGCATTCCCGGTGAGCATAAAGGCCTGGCAGCGGCAGCCGCCGAAGTCCTTCTCCTTTTCATCGCAGGAGCGGCACGGCTCCGGCATCCAGTCAAACCCGCGATAGCGGTTGAAGCCGAAAGAGTCATACCAGATCGATTCCAGACTCTGCTCGAGCACCGACGGGAAATCCACCGGCAACTGGCGCGCGCTATGGCAGGGCAGCGCCGTGCCTTCCGGGGTCACGCTGAGGAAAATCGACCCCCAGCCGCCCATACAGCCTTTTGGCCGCTCTTCGTAATAATCGGGGGTGACGAACAGCAGGTTGGTCAGATTGCCGCTGGCGGCCATTTTTTGCCGATATTCGGCGACCACGCCTTCTGCGCGGGCAATCTGTTCCCGCGTCGGCAGAAGCCCCTGACGGTTAAGGAACGCCCAGCCGTAGAACTGGCAGGTGGCAAGTTCGACGTCGTCGGCGTCCAGTTCGATGCACAGCTCGATGATTTTATCGATCTGATCGATATTATGCCGGTGCAGGACGAAATTCAGCACCATCGGGTAATCGCGCGCTTTGACCGCTTTGGCCATCGCCAGCTTCTGCTGGAAGGCTTTTTTATTCCCCGCCAGCGCAGCGTTAAGCACTTCATCGCTGGCCTGGAAGCTAATCTGGATATGGTCCAGACCGGCCTCGCTGAACGCGTCGAGCTTGCTTTCCGTCAGGCCAATTCCCGAGGTGATCAGGTTGGTATAAAAACCGAGATCGCGGGCGGCGCGGATCAGCTCCGGCAGATCTTTACGCGTCAACGGTTCGCCGCCGGAAAAACCTATCTGCACGCTGCCCATCGCCCGCGCCTGGCGGAAAACCTCAATCCACTGTTCGGTGGTCAGCTCCTGATCCTGCCGGGCAAAGTCCAGCGGGTTAGAGCAGTAAGGGCACTGTAGCGGGCAGCGATAAGTCAGCTCCGCCAGCAGCCACAGCGGTGGATTGACGGCGGGTTTATTCTGGCTCACGGAAAATAATCCACTTCTGTTGATAAGCGATTTGCAGGAATTCAACGACGTCGTCATCCACGCCGCCAGCTTCCGGGAACCGTTCGTTGAGCAGGGCAATGATGGCCGCCGCATCGCGTTGGCCATCGACCAGTTCGAGGATCGCGGCCGCGGTCTCATTGAGTTTAGCCATGCCTTCCGGATAGAGAATGACATGGCTGTCCTGAGCGGCTTCCCATTGCAGGCGATAGCCGCGACGAAAGGCGACGATGGAGTTTTTTTGCATGCTTATACCAGTCGGGTTGTGTGCCAGGCCGCTTTGTCGGTGACCGTGTGATAAGGCGGACGCTGTAGCGCGTAGGCCATGGTCATCGCGTCGAGCATCGACCACAGGATATCGAGTTTGAACTGAAGGATCTCCAGCATCCGATTCTGCTTTTCTGCGCTATCGCAGTAACGCTTCGCCAGCTCCAGACCGTGTTCAACGTCGCGGTTGGCCTGGCTGAGGCGGCTGCGGAAATAAAAGTAGCCTTCCTCTTTGATCCACGGATAGTGTTGCGGCCAGCTGTCGAGACGCGACTGATGGATTTGCGGGGCAAACAGTTCGGTGAGCGAGCTGCATGCCGCCTCCTGCCAGTTGGCGCGGCGGGCGAAGTTAACGTAAGCGTCGACGGCGAAACGGACGCCGGGCAGCACGTGGCGTTCGCTGATTAAGTCGTCGCGGCTCAGCCCCACGGCTTCGCCCAGCTGTAGCCAGGCTTCGATACCGCCGTCATGACCGTTGCTGCCGTCGTGATCGAGGATCCGCTGCACCCATTTACGACGCGTGTGCGGATCCGGGCAGTTCGCCATAATTGCCGCGTCTTTCAGCGGGATCGTCGTCTGGTAGTAAAACCGGTTCGCCACCCAGCCCTGGATCTGCTCGCGGCTGGCCTCGCCGTTATGCATCGCGATATGGTACGGATGGTGAATATGATAGTAGGCGCCTTTCGCCCGAAGGGCGTGCTCAAACTCTTGCGGCGAGAGCGTTTCGCGAATGTGCATAGTTAGTCCTGAAGCGTGATGTTCATCCCGTCCCAGCTCACTTCTATTCCCTGCTGTGCGAGGGCGTGACGCTGCGGCGACTGCTCGTTAAGGATCGGGTTGGTGTTATTAATGTGGATCAGAATCTTGCGCTTTGCCGGCAGCGAGGCCAGCAGCGCCATCATGCCGTGTTCATCGCCGAGCGCCAGATGGCCCATGTCGCGGCCGGTATTGCGCCCGACGCCAGCGGCCTGGAGTTCATCGTCCTGCCAGACGGTGCCGTCAATCAGCAGACAGTCCGCTTTTTTAAGCCACGGCAGGATAGCGTCATCGGGTTCACCGAGACCCGGCGCGTAGAACAGCGTCTGACCGTTGCGGCGGTTTTCGATAAACAGCGCCACGTTATGCCCCGGCAGCGGGCGGTCGCGCCACGGCGAATAGGGCGGCGCGTTACTGGCGATGGGGGCAGCGGTAAACTGCAAATCAGGGCAGGCTTCCACGCTAAAGGCGGTGAGCGGCACGATCGGGTGATGAATCAGGCCGCCGTTCCAGTGCCGGAGCATGGTAAAAATCGGGAATCCGGTAGAAAGATCTTCATGCACCTCCGGCGTACACCATACCTGATGCGGACACCCCTCGCGCAGGCTGAGCAGCCCGGTGGTGTGGTCAATCTGGCTATCGGTGAGAATAATGCCGCCAATATGCGTGCCGCGCAGAACCTCTTTCTTATTCAGTTCTGGCGTATGGGCAATCTGCTGGCTGATATCGGGCGAGGCGTTACACAGCACCCACTCTTTGCCGTTATCGCTGACGATGATCGACGACTGGGTGCGAGGGGTCGCCTGAAGGGTGCCGTTGCGCAAACCCTGACAGTTGGCGCAGTTACAGTTCCACTGGGGGAAACCGCCGCCAGCGGCGGAACCGAGGACTTTTATAAACATGAAGATAGGCCAGGTAGTCGAACAAAAATGCCCGCACGGATGGCGGGCAGAGTGATTAGCGGTTGGAAATGTACAGGGTCACTTCCAGGCCAAGACGTAAATCAATAAAAGCAGGTTTCTTCCACATCGTTTTTTCCTCTTTAAAAATGCAGCACCAACGCCATTGTTTGTGCCAGTTTTGTGATGGTCATCAAATAATGCGTCACAGGAGGGCAAAGCTCAACCCGAAAGATGTAAGGAATTAACGTATTGTTTACAACGTAACCTATTGTTGCCAAACATTTTGTAATACCTTTTGCCAGTTGCCCCACAGCAGCTTATTCAGCACAAATTGATCATAGCCGCTGTCACGTAACGCGCTGATTAGCCGTGGCAAACCACTCACATCGCGTAAATCATCAGGCAACGTAATACCGTCAAAATCGGAGCCCAGCGCGACATGATCGTCACCCATGATGTTAATAAGATAGTCGATATGGCGAACGATCGTGCTCAGCGGGGTGTCGCTATCGCGTTTACCGTCGGCGCGCAGAAACGCGTTGCCGAAATTGACGCCTGCCACACCGCCGCTGTCGCGGATAGCCAGCAGCTGGTGATCGGTCAGATTGCGCGGTTGCGGGCACAGCGTATGGGCGTTGGAATGGGTAGCGACCAGCGGTGAAGAGGAATGACGAGCGGTATCCCAGAACGCCTTTTCATTCATATGCGAAACGTCAATCAGCATGTTCAGGGCGTTAGCGTGTTTAATGAGGGCGATACCCTCGGCGGTGAGTCCTGGGCCACTGTCCGGGCTGCCGGGAAACGCCCCGTTAACGCCGGTGCCGAAACGGTTAGCAATGTTCCAGAAAGGTCCAATGCTGCGCACTCCAGCGGCATAAAAAGCCTGGAGATCGTCTCCCTCGCCGTCAAAACCCCCCGCGCCCTCAATATGCGCCACCATCGCCAGCACTTTATCCTGACGACAGCGTTCGATATCCGCCGCGCTCAGGCACAATCGCGCCCGGCCATCGGAGTGGGCGACAAGCTGCTTAAGGATCGTCAGCTGCTGCCAGAGAATGTCGACAGGCTGCCACGGCTCGCTGGCGTATTGTGGCGCCATGCGGGCGATATACGCCTGCGGTGGCACGAACAGCGCGAACAGACCACCGGAAAATCCGCCTTGCTGCATGCGCGGGTAATCAAGATGGCCGTTTTCAATGCCGGAGAAGAAGGCCGTTACCGGATCCTGGCGATGGTGAAGCCATAAATTAAGCAACAGGTCATTGTGACCATCAAAAATCGCCATAGCGCATCCCACTGTCTTTTATTGCTGAAAAGTTGCCTGGCACGATAACCGATTTGTCCTGCCCGGCAAGGGGAAATTTACAAATTAGCAGCAATTGTTAATATCACTTAACAGTAAGAAGATCAGCGAATCGGGTGGTATAGCGGGGTGAAAGCATTTCCCGTTTCATCTGCCACGGCTGCTGTATACCCTGTCCCGCGAAATAGAGCGTGCCACGGCCATTTTCAGCATTCAGATGGTCTAATACATCCATTAACTTTTGGCTGTTTTTCCTGGGGGCGTTATCGTCGAACAGATTAAGTTGCGCGACGCCCTGGCTATAAAAATCTCCCAGCATCACTCCGGCTTTCTGGTACCGATGACCGTTCTTCCAGACCGCATCCAGACAACGAACAGCTGCGCCGATAATGTCCCGGCTATCCTGGGTTGGGGTGAGCAGTTTTACCGACGCGCTATTGCCATAATACGGTTCGTTAAGGGCGAAGGGTGAGGTTTTAACAAATACGGAGATAAAGCGGCAATGCTGATGCTCATTGCGAAGTTTTTCTGCTGCCCGGGCGGCATAGCTACAGATGGCCTGGCGTACATCTTCATATTCCGTGATGCGTTCGCCAAACGAGCGCGAACAGACGATTTCTTGCTTTACCGGGGCAAACTCTTCCAGTTCAAGACACGGCTCCCCCCGTAATTCACGTACCGTTCTCTCCAGCACGACATTAAAATGTTTTCTGATGAACCGGATATCGGTGTCTGCCAGTTGCAGGACGGTCTTAATCCCCATCATCTCAAGTTTCTTCGCTATGCGACGTCCTACACCCCACACTTCTTCGACGGGAAGCGCCGCCATCAGCTTTCTCTGACGATCCACATTGGACAAATCAACAACGCCTCTCGTCTGGAGTTGCCAGCGTTTTGCTGCGTGATTTGCCAGTTTCGCCAGCGTCTTTGTGGGGGCGATACCCACCCCGACGGTCAGATGGGTGTGTTGCAGAACGGTCGCTCTCATTTCATGCCCAAAATCGGCAAGATCGCGACAATTACGCACCCCGGTAAGATCGCAAAAGATCTCATCAATTGAGTATATTTCGCTACGAGGCGACATCGCTTCAAGCGTGTTCATGACCCGGTTGGACATATCTGCGTAAAGTTCATAATTGCTGCTGAAACAAACCACGCCATGATGCCTGAAGCGATCTTTCTGTTTGAAGTACGGTTCACCCATTTTCACAAAGGGTTTGGCTTCAGCGGAGCGAGAGATGACGCACCCGTCGTTATTGGACAACACCACTACTGGCCGTCCCTTCAGATCCGGGCGAAAAACCGTTTCACAGGACGCATAGAAAGCGTTCACATCACACAGTGCAAACATGGTCAGCTCGCTCTGGTATCGCCAGTTGGTGTGAAAAACTGCATTATGATCACCGTTAATTGATACTGTATTTATATACAGTATTGTATGTTGATAGCAAAGATCAAGGGGGAACGAGGAGGGGGCAGGAGGGAGAGGGTTATGTCCAGAATGGCGGCGAGGCAAAGCTGGCGGAAAGGGTATTTAATGAAATGTTGAAGGAATATAAGTGCCCATACGACAGGTATGGGCAGTGAAGCCGTCGATATTACTTCTTCTTGTTCATCATCGCCTTGAGATCGGCAAAGGGGTTAAACGTGGCGACACCCACGTCTTTTTGCGCATCCTCACCCGCGACAACGGTGGTGCCATACTGATCCGCTTCGGTGTACTTTGAGTGTTCGTGGTCGTGACAAAACAGGCACAACAGCTCCCAGTTACTGCCATCTTCCGGGTTATTGGTGTGATCGTGGTCGATATGGTGAACCGTGAGTTCACGAAGATTTGAATAAACAAACTCACGCGAGCAGCGTCCACAAACCCAGGGGTAAATTTTTAGCGCTTTTTCACGGTAGCCGCTTTCCAGCCGTGCGTAGTTTTTGGGGATCAGAGCCATTGCTGATGTTACCTGTTAAAAAAAGATAACTCACACTATATCCCATTATGAGATGCCAGGAGAATGCCTCCTCTGCGGGAAGGATGTGTGCCATCTGCGTATCTCTGTCAGTTTATTTGAAGCATTCCGTGAAATAATCACCATTTATTCTCATCCGTTAATGCGTAGAGTAGGGATAACGCAATGCTTTATCAGGATACTCCACTATGAAAAAGATCGGATTTTTGTCGTTTGGACACTGGACGCCGTCACCCCAGTCCGGCACGCAAACCGCGGCTGACACGCTGCTACAGTCCATCGATCTGGCGGTCGCCGCCGAAGAGCTGGGCGCGGACGGCGCTTATTTCCGTGTGCATCACTTTGCCCGTCAGCTCAGTTCGCCATTCCCTTTGCTGGCGGCGATAGGCGCAAAAACCAAACGCATCGAAATCGGGACGGGCGTGATCGACATGCGGTATGAAAATCCGCTGTATATGGCGGAAGATGCTGGCGCGGCAGATCTCATCTCCGGCGGGCGATTACAGCTTGGTATCAGCCGGGGTTCCCCGGAGCAGGTGAGTGATGGCTGGCGTTATTTTGGTTACGTGCCGCAGGAAGGGGAAAATGAATCTGATATGGCGCGCCGCCACACTGAGGTACTGCTTGATGTATTACGCGGTGAGGGGTTTGCGAAGCCTAACCCACAGCCGATGTTCCCAAACCCGCCGGGATTGCTACGTCTGGAGCCGCATTCAGAAGGCTTACGCGATCGTATCTGGTGGGGGGCTGGCTCTAATGCAACGGCAGAATGGGCGGCAAAACTGGGGATGAACCTGCAAAGCTCAACGCTGAAAGATGATGAAACCGGCGAGCCGTTCCATATTCAGCAGGCAAAACAGATCCGTGCCTACCGACAGGCCTGGGCTGAGGCCGGGCATACGCGTCAGCCACGCGTTTCGGTCAGCCGCAGTATTTTTGCCCTGATGGACGATCGCGACCGGATGTATTTCGGTTCAAGCCGCAATGAGAGCGACAGCGTGGGCTATCTGGATGAGAAAACGCGGGCCATTTTCGGACGCAGCTACGCCGCAGAGCCAGACAAGCTGATTGAACAGTTGAAAAAGGATGAAGCGATCGCGGAAGCGGATACGCTGTTGCTGACCGTGCCGAATCAACTGGGCGTGGAATACAACGCCCATGTCATTGAGTCCATCCTGAAGCATGTCGCACCGGAAATGGGATGGCGCGATCGCAATGCGTAATCTGGCCCTCTGGTATCGCCGGTTTGGGGAGCCTGAATCGGTGCTGCAAGCGGAAACCACGCCATTGTCGCCGCGACAGCCGGAAGAGATACGTGTGCGCATGCTCTTTTCTCCGGTGAACGCCTCCGATCTCATCCCCATCACCGGGGCGTATCGCCATCGCACGCCGCTGCCTGCGGTAGCCGGTTATGAGGGCGTCGGAATAGTGACCGAAGCGCCCGCCGCTTACCCGGCGCTGCTGGGCAGGCGGGTACTGCCGTTACGGGGGCAGGGAACCTGGCAGCATTATGTCGACTGCCCGGTGGCGTATGCGGTTCCCGTCCCGGACGACGTCGACTCGCTTCTTGCCGCGCGGGCGTATATCAACCCGCTTGCCGCACAGATGATGCTGGACCGCTATCCTCCGGACGGAAAAACGGTGCTGCTCACCGCAGCCGGTTCTGACTGCGCCGTTCTGCTCGGGCAATGGGCACGCCAGGCGGGGGCAGAGGCGGTTTACGGGATCCATCGTTCGCCCGTCCACGCTCAACGTCTGGCTGAACTGGGGATCGTCCCGATTGCGCAACATGATACGGCCGCCGTCAACGCCGCCGCCGCGCGGGCAGAGGTGGTGTACGACGCCACGGGCGGCAGCCTGGCGGAGACGATCCTGAACGTGATGCCTGAAAGCGGCACGTTTGTCTGCTACGGGCTGCTCTCCGGGCAGACGTTCCGGCAGCAGCGGGCCTTGCCGCGGGTGGCGTGGTTTCACATTCGTAACTACCTGGACGCGCTCAGCGCTGAGGCGTGGCAGGCGGAGTTTCGGCGCATCTGGCCTAAACTGCGCGCCAGCCAGTGCAGCGAAGTTACCCTCTACCCGCTGTCGGAATGGCAGCGGGCAGTGGGCAACTATCGCGAAGCGGGAAGAACGGGCAAGCCCATGCTGTCGATGGACAATTAATCGGCCTTATGGCTCATGTCGCTCAGCAGTACAGCGATACTTTGTCCACCGGCGGTCTGCTCCAGGCCGATTTTCACAATAATTGTCAGCGGAACGGAGAGCAGCATGCCGACAGGCCCCAGCAGCCAGCCCCAGAAAATCAGGGACAGGAACACAACAAGGGTAGAAAGCCCCAGCCCGCGTCCCATTATCCGTGGTTCAAGAATGTTCCCGAAAACAAGGTTAATCACCAGATAGCCTGCCAGCAGAATCAGGGCATCATACAAACCGCTGAAAACCAGCACCTGAAGGATAGGGGGGATCGCCGCCAGCACGGAGCCGATGTTAGGGATATAGTTGAGCGCAAAGGCCAGCAGACCCCAGACGAAGGCAAAACGCACATCCAGCGCGGCGAGCATCCCCCAGACCACTAACCCCGTCACCAGACTGATGGCCGTTTTCAGCACCAGATAGCGTGAAACGCTGTCGAGCGCGCGCTGTATGGCGCCCATTCCCTCTACCGGACGCACCATGATGTGCTGGAGCTTTGCAGGCAGTTGAGGAACTTCCAGCAGCATAAACACGACCGTCAGGAACAGCAGGAAAATCGAGGTCATGGCGTTAGAGAGTTGTGCCAGCAGGCTGGTGACAATCGTCATGGCGGCATTCGGATCGACGTATTTAAGCAGCTCCTCAACCGAGACCTCAATACCCGCGCGTTGCAGCCAGGGCTCAATTTGCAGCAGCGGAGTCGCCAGGGAAGAACGGTATGTCGGCAGCGTCCGCGCCAGCTCGTTCAGGGAAGTGCCCAGATAGGCGACTAACAGCACCATCGCGACGATAATAATACTGATAAGCAGGCTAATCGCCAGCACGCGCGGGATGCGCAGCCGCACCATCCGCTGCACCAGTGGATTGAGGATCACCGCGATAAAAAGCGCCAGGATAAAGGGCACGATGATATCGGCCGCAAAACGAACGCCGGTCAAAATGATCACCAGCATCCCCAGCATGATGACAATCTTAAGCCCGTTGAGGGTGATAATGGGTTTAGCCATGGACGTTCCTGAGAAGTTTTTATTTATAATAAAGGGGAAAGCGGATTAAAAAAACTAACCAAAATCAAACAGACTGGGTAAAGAAATGAAAAGGCTTTGAGTAAATTCCTGGCTTATGATACAAATCAGGCGTGTTCAACTACCGAGGACAATTTTCATCCGCAAAGACGAGAAGCAACACCGCGGATAATTGTAATTTTATGGACAATTTGTTCAGGACGTATTTTTCAAACAACTCTGCTCTGTTTTCTACCTCCCTCTGCCTGCTTTCTGGTGAGCAACACTGGCGTTCCGCGCTATAGTCACGTCTTCTGCCTGAGCTGGCGCTATGCGCTTAGCTAACTGATTTAATTCCCAATTTTTTGGGTTTGCTGTTCGCAGCGAGCCTCGATGGATTATATTCTCAAGCAGGAGAAAAACATGTTTTACTGGATTTTATTAGCTCTGGCTATCGTCGCTGAAATTACCGGCACCTTGTCGATGAAATGGGCAAGCGTGAGTGATGGCAGCACCGGATTTATTTTAATGCTGGTCATGATTACGCTTTCCTATATTTTCCTCTCTTTCGCGGTTAAAAAAATCGCGCTGGGCGTGGCATACGCATTGTGGGAAGGTATTGGCATTTTATTGATTACGCTGTTCAGCGTCATGTTATTTGATGAAACCCTGACGACAATGAAAATTGCCGGGCTGACAACCCTGGTCGCAGGTATCGTGCTGATTAAATCGGGTACACGCAAACCGGCAAAACAGCAGAAGGAGCAGACCCATGCAGCAGTTTGAATGGATCCACGCGGCCTGGCTGGCTTTCGCCATCGTTCTGGAAATTATTGCCAACGTCTTTCTGAAGTTCTCCGACGGTTTTCGTCGCAAAGCCTACGGCCTGTTATCGATTGCCGCGGTTCTGGGGGCGTTTAGCGCCCTGTCACAGGCGGTGAAAGGCATCGATCTGTCCGTGGCCTATGCGCTGTGGGGGGGCTTCGGTATTGCCGCCACCCTCGCGGCAGGCTGGATTATGTTCGGGCAGCGTTTAAACAATAAAGGCTGGATAGGGCTGGCATTACTGCTCGCTGGCATGATCATGATTAAACTGGCCTGAGTGACCTACTGTTGCGCCAGGGCTTCCAGCCTGTCGCGAAAACCGGTCACCGATAACGCCCGGTTATCGGCGCGCCAGCGGTCTTTCGCTGCCGGAGCAGAGCTTTGAACGCCAATCAGCTGCCAGCCGTTATCGGTTTTTAACATCAGGGGCGATCCGCTATCACCCGGTAGCGTATCGCACTGATGCGACAGCACGCTGTTTTGCGCCCAGCCCGTCACCACGCAGTCCGTATGGGTGTACAACGAATCAAGGTGATCAACAGGGTAGCCTGACTGCGTCACCTTCCGATCGGCGGCTTTCAGGGCGGCGGTGAGCGCGGCTTTATCGCCATCAAAGAGCGGCAGCGGGGTGATCCCGGACGGCGGATAACGTAAAACGATCAGCCCGAAATCCCAGGATGCCGCCCCGGGCGGCACAATCCAGCCGTCGCCATCCGGTTTTAAGCGTTTACCGAGCGACGGATCTACCCGTCCCTCAATACCGTGAATTTCGTAGCGCCATATCCCTTTTTGCGACACAAAGCGCAGGGCGATCGCTTTATCCGGTTTACCTTCAGGCGGCATTAACAGGCAATGACCCGCCGTCAGCGCAAGGCGTGGCGTAATGAGGGTTGCGGTACATAAGTTGCCGCTGGCGGTTTCCAGTTGCCCGATGGCATCCCAGGGCGAGTCGGTAGGATCGGTGACACGCGTACGATCGTCATGACCAAAAAACAGCGTCTTTACCTCTTTAGCGCTAATGGCGTCATCATCGCCATCATCCGCATGTGAAAAGCCAGCAAAAAGGCTAAACGTTCCAAGTAATAACACAACAGATTTACGCATATCACACTCTGGTGGGGGTAATTATGATTATTAAAAGTGAACCCTATGAAAATACTATAGACGCGACGGCGAGAAAGTGGGAGTAAAATCAGCGTGCTACATTCAGGAAAGATAAAAGTGGCTGGCGATGAGCGCGCATAAAATTAGCAGGATAAGAATGAACTCAAACCGATAGCGCCGCAGCATACGCCCTCCGGATAAAAAAACGGCGCTGACCGCAAACCCGTTCAGCGCCGGTTTACCAACGTGCCCCGAAGGGCACGGTTAAGCTTGTACTCTTACGCTGCTGGCTGTGCAGCAGGTTTAGCCGCTTCGTGTTTTGCCGCTTTTTTGTGATGCTTTTTAGCTGCCTGGGCTTTCTGCTCTACCGCAGGTTTAGCCGCTTTTTTGTGGTGCTTTTTCGCGGCCTGCGCTTTCTGTTCTGCCGCTGGTTTAGCCGCTTTGTGATGTTTTTTATGGTGAACCGTTTTGGCCGGAGCCGCGGTGGATGCCGCAGGCGCTGCGGTGGCGGTAGTTTCAGCCGCGAATGCAGCAGAAGACAGACCCATAGCAGCGGCAACAACCAGAGCTAATACTTTTTTCATTTTCATACCCTCGAATTTGGTTTCTCATTTAACCCCACTGCGGGGCCGTTGAGATGACTATATCCCTGTAAATTCGGGGTTTCCGTGAGTGATTGGTATCGGCGTGTAAC
This sequence comes from Enterobacter cloacae complex sp. IR5418, assembly GCF_049238105.1. Taxonomy (NCBI): domain Bacteria; kingdom Pseudomonadati; phylum Pseudomonadota; class Gammaproteobacteria; order Enterobacterales; family Enterobacteriaceae; genus Enterobacter; species Enterobacter cloacae complex sp. IR5418. Next base: position 41,127 of record NZ_JBMKHS010000027.1, read on the forward strand.
CATATGTACAACGCCGGGGCGGCACCCCGGCGCGTTCGGTTACAGGTAGCGGGACGTCAGGTGTTCGCGGAAGTAACGGATGTTAAGATCTTCACCCGTGGCCTGGGTGATTAACTGCGATGTGCTGAAACGGCTGCCGTGCTGCCAGATATTCTGCCGCAGCCAGTCGAACAGCGCCGAGAAATCACCCGCGGCAATGGATGCCTGCAACCCGGGCAGCGCAGTTTTAGCGGCATGGAACAGCTGTGCCGCATACATTGCTCCCAGCGTGTAAGACGGGAAGTAGCCAAAACCGCCGTCGGTCCAGTGGATATCCTGCATACAGCCGTTGCGATAGTTATCTTTGGTGGATAACCCAAGCCATGCCTGCATTTTCTCATCCCATAACGCGGGAATATCATCCACTTCAATTTCGCCATTGATCAGCGCGCGTTCGATCTCATAGCGCAGCACCACGTGTGCCGGGTAGCTCACTTCATCCGCATCAACGCGGATGTATCCCGGCTTAACCCGCTGGTTCCAGGCAATAAAATTCTCTTCACTGAATGCCGCCTGACTGCCGAAACGGGCATGCACCGCCGGAAGCAGATGCTTCAGGAAAGCGTCGCTGCGGCCCAGCTGCATTTCAAAGAACAGACTCTGGGATTCATGGATCGCCGTAGAGCGCGCCAGCGCAACGGGCTGACCGGCCCACGCTCGCGGAAGGTTTTGCTCGTAGCGGGCATGTCCGGTTTCGTGGATCACGCCGAAAAGCGCGCTGAGGAGTTCATCTTCATCGTAACGCGTGGTGATACGCACATCTTCCGGCACGCCGCCGCAGAACGGGTGGGCGCTTACGTCCAGACGACCGCCGTTAAAATCGAAGCCAAGCATTTTCATCGCTTCCAGGCCCAGCTCGCGCTGGGTGGCGGTCGGGAAGGGACCCTGTGGCGGAACGAACGAGCGTTGCGCCTGTTTTTCCACAACCTTTGCCAGTAACTCCGGTAGCCAGGACTTCAGATCGCCAAACAGCCCATCCAGGCGGGCGCTGGTCATGTCGGGTTCGAAAATATCCAGCAGCGCGTCGTAAGGCGTACAGCCTTTGGCCTCGGCGCGCAGGCGGGCTTCTTCACGACTGAGTTTGACCACCTCTTTCAGGTTGGCTGAGAAGCCCTGCCAGTCGTTGGCCGGACGCTGAGTGCGCCAGGCGTGTTCACACTTGCTGCCCGCCAGCGATTTGGCCTCCACCAGCGATTCCGGCAGTAAAGTGGCCTGCTGGTAATGGCGCGTCATTTCACGCAGGTTGGCCTGCTCAACGTCGTTCAGATCTTCGTCTGCCGCCGCCGCCAGCCATTCACCCACTTTTTTATCGGTCAGGATCTGATGTTGCAGAACGCTCATCTCCGCCAGCGCTTCACCGCGCGCGGCGCTGCCGCCGGGCGGCATCATGGTAAACATGTCCCAGCTGGCGATGGAGGAGAGGTGAGAGAAGCGGGAGAGGCGCTGGAAGGTGCGGGTGAGTTGTTGATAAGAAACGTTTTTCTTCATAGTTTTTGTTCTCGTTCGGTTGAAAGTGTCTGGGGAGTGTAACGCGATTTAAAGAGGAACCGTGCACTTTTGATGTCAGGGGCGTGAAGCCCCTATCAATTCAGTCGTAGAGCCATTTTCCAGCTTTTGCGGACTCAGCAAACATTCTTACGGTTAACGGTATGCGGGTTGCTTCCACCTCTTCCCGTTTCAGCTTAAACCAGCGCTGTAGTAATGGTGTGTTCTGCCAGGGGAAATAACGAGACCAGTTAACACCAGATAAGTCCACGTTAAACTCTTTCTCGTACCGGTTTAACGCATCGTGGAGGTCATCGCCGGGTGAACCGAATAAATCAGAATCGAGTTCAAGCGGAACCTCTTTCCAATGGTCATCCAGATAGCCTGGAATTTCATCCCGAAACATAAATAATACGTCGTCTACAATACTCATTAGAACGATGTCCACGCTATGCGATCTTTTGGTCGTGCAATTAAATTGTATTTTTCTTGCGTACGCGTTGAAACTCGATGAAGGGTAAGTGCAAGGGAGGCCCACCCCAACCAGGGAATGTAGCGGCCAATGACTGCCGCAAGTTTGTTAGTTGGCTGCATCCTGACTCCAACGGGTGTGGGGATCTTTATCCCGAAAGGAAGACGTGCGTCCCGTAAAATTATTCGAGCGTACTTTGAAACAACGCTTGTCCCCAGAGTAGCGCCTTTAGGTTTTGCCCGAGTACCTAGCCACGGTTGTCCACCCAAAATAGCCGCACCAGAAACGGCATCTATCCCCAACTCCATACAGAATTCCTCCAGAAAAATAATCTCAAGTAACTCGCCCGGAGTGACGTTTGAATGGCCTCTGTAGAAATAAGTTCCGTTAATCTCTTCCGTTGTATCCATACCTATACCTCAGTTACGCTGTCGCCCGCTCATTCCATGCGTCAGAGAAAATGATATTTCCATCGTTATGTTTCCATGTGATTTTCTCGTAGCGCAATTCAACCGTTTCGAGGTGGTTGTTATTATTGTCGCCCGGCGCGGCCATGGCAGGTGATACTGAAACAATCCGCACGTCCTCGAGAAGAATATTGAAGTACTCCGCTTCCAGACCTGCATCATTAATCTTGTAGAACTTGAGTTCGGCTTTTTGCAGAGCTTGACCAGTGGCGACTGCTTTATAGAGATAGGGTGATGAATAATCGAATTCCTTAACAATCATCATCGGGGAGTGGATGCGCTTACCTGTAGGTTTACCTGTCAGATTATCGGTCGGCGTGAAAAGATTATGGTGAAAACCTTTAAATTCAATGCTGTACTCCCTCTGCTGTACGTCGCAACCGCCTTTGATCAGCGCACCACCGTCATCGTACAACCACATGTTGCCTGGAATAGCCATTTTAAATCCCTCTTTTCATAGAATGGAGTCGATGAGCTTACAGAGAAAGGGAAAGGTGATAAATACACGAAATGGTAATAACACATTGATTATGCTTAATTTTAAATTAAGCATAATTAACGTCAAAAGCAAGCCCCGCACAATTACGTTCATGCGGGGGATAAAGTTAATCTATTTCAGACGTTTATGCAGGCTCGCGCCCACCAGCAACGCCGCGCACAGCATCAGCGCGATAAATCCGCCCACGCCGTTCCAGCCGTAGTGATGCCAGAACACCCCGCCGAGCGTACCGGCAATGCTGGAACCGAGATAGTAACTGAACAGATACAGGGACGAAGCCTGACCTTTAGCGCGGCGCGCGCGCGGGCCAATCCAGCTGCTGGCAACGGAATGCGCGGCAAAGAAGCCAGCAGAGAAGAGTAGCATTCCGGCAAAAATCAGCCACAGAGAAGAGAAAAGCGTCATCAGCAGTCCGAACAGCATCACGGCGGTGGAAACCAGCATCACCGGACCACGGCCGAAGCGCGCGGTCATGGCGCCCGCTTTTGGCGAACTCCATGTCCCGGTGAGATACGCCACAGAGAGCAAACCCACCAAAGCCTGGCTGAGATGCCACGGGGAAAGCATCAGTCGATAGCCAATGTAGTTAAACAGCGTCACGAACGAACCCATCAGCAGGAAGCCGGTCAGGAACAAACGGGGTAGCCCCTGATCGCGCCAGTGCAGGCGAAAGTTGATAAACAACGTCTTCGGACGCAGGGAGGTTGGGCGGAAATGACGCGATTCCGGCAGAATTTTCCAGAACATCAGCGCCGAGGCAAGGGCGAAGCAGCCGATAACGGCCAGCGCAATGCGCCAGTTAAAGAAATCGGTAAACACACCGCTCAGCAGGCGTCCGCTCATCCCGCCGATAGAGTTCCCGCTGATGTACAGCCCCATGGAAAAGGCCACGAAACTCGGGTGGATCTCTTCGCTGAGATAGGTCATCCCGACCGCCGCCACGCCGCTGAGGGATAGCCCAATCAACGCGCGCATGACCAGAATGCCGTGCCAGCTGGTCATCATGGTGGACAGTAAGGTACACACGGAGGCCAGCATGAGCGCCGTTACCATGACCTGCTTACGCCCGATGGCATCCGAAAGTGGCCCGGTGAACAGCAGACCAATCGCCAGCATCCCGGTTGAAATGGAAAGCGAAATACTGCTGCTGGCTGGCGACACGCCAAATTCATGCGACAAAACGGGCAGGATCGGCTGAACGCAGTAGAGCAGGGCGAAAGTGGCGAGACCCGCTGAGAAGAGCGCCAGCGTGACGCGCATAAACTGGGGAGTACCACGTTTTATAAACTGAACCGGCTGCGGTGCTGCGGGTAAATCATCAATGTCGCTGGCCGGTGCGATATCAATAGTTGTTGTACGGCTCACACATAATCCTTGCTTATACATCCCCGTGGTTTCTGGTGACGGGTATGACCACAAGATTAGGGTAGGAAAATGTAAATATTCTGTCTAATATATTAATAATCTCAAATGATACTTTATAAATATGAATATCGAGCTGCGCCATCTGCGCTATTTTGTCGCCGTTGCTGAAGAGCTGCATTTTGGTCGTGCGGCGGCCAGGCTGAATATCTCCCAGCCACCGCTAAGCCAGCAGATCCAGATCCTGGAGCAGCAGGTAGGGGCGCGTCTGCTGGCGCGAACCAACCGCAGCGTGAGCCTGACGGCGGCGGGAAAACAGTTTCTCGCTGATAGTCGGCAGATCCTGAGCATGGTGCAGGACGCCGCCGCCAGAGCGGAACGGCTTTATCTCGGTGAGGCGGGGGAGTTGCGCATCGGGTTTACGTCATCGGCCCCCTTTATCAGCGCCGTTTCAGAAACGCTATCCTCGTTTCGCCGTCACTTTCCGGATGTGCATATTCAGACGCGCGAAATAAATACCCGGGAGCAAATAGCGCCGCTTAACGAAGGAGCGCTCGACCTGGGGCTGATGCGTAACACCCAACTGCCCGATACCCTGGCATGGCAGGTGATCCTGCGCGAACCGCTGATGGCGATGATCCCCCGGGATCATCCGCTCGCCGCGCAGCACAGCGTCACGCTGGCTGAACTGGCGAAAGAGCCGTTTGTCTTTTTTGATCCACAGGTAGGTACCGGGCTGTACGACGATATTCTGGGTCTGATGCGGCGATATGGCCTTGTCCCGACTATCGCGCAGGAGGTGGGGGAAGCCATGACGATCATTGGTCTCGTTGCCGCAGGGCTTGGCGTGTCGATTCTTCCGGCCTCGTTTAAACGGGTGCAACTGCCGGAAATGCGCTGGGTGACGATTGCCGAGCAGGATGCGGTCTCGGAGATGTGGCTGGTGTGGTCTAAACATCATGAGCAGAGCCATGCGGCACAGCGTTTCAAAGAACAGTTAATAACCGCTTCTCACGGGCGTTATTTATAGGGAAAAGCGGGCAAAAATGTGCAGTAAATCACATGGCTAAGTAAAAATTTGACGTCAGCCATTGAAGTGCTTCACCATAGCCCTCAGTTTATTTCGAAGCTCGAAAATAAGGGAGTACGAGGTGGTTGCTGATAGTCAGCCAGGGCATATCGATCAGATCAAGCAGACCAACGCGGGCGCCGTTTATCGCCTGATTGATCAGCTTGGTCCGGTTTCGCGTATCGATCTTTCGCGCCTGGCACAACTGGCACCCGCCAGTATTACCAAGATTGTCCGCGAAATGCTGGAAGCCCATCTGGTCCAGGAGACGGAAATTCAGGAGCCGGGCAGCCGTGGCCGTCCGGCGGTCGGGCTGGTGGTGGAAACGGAAGCCTGGCATTATTTGTCACTGCGCATCAGCCGTGGGGAGATCTTCCTGGCGCTGCGCGACCTCAGCAGCAAGCTGGTGGTGGAAGACCGGCTGGACCTCCCGCTCGATGCAGAGCAACCCCTTCTCGATGCCATTCTGACCCATATCGACCAGTTCTTTATTCGTCATCAGCAGCGCCTTGAACGTTTAACCGCGATTGCGATCACCCTGCCGGGAATTATTGATACCGAAAATGGTATTGTGCACCGCATGCCGTTTTATGAAAACGTCAAAGAGATGCCGCTGGGTGAAGTGCTGGAAAACCACACCGGTGTGCCGGTCTATATTCAGCATGATATCAGCGCCTGGACAATGGCGGAGGCGCTGTTTGGCGCCTCCCGTGGCGCGCGGGACGTGATTCAGGTGGTGATTGACCACAACGTTGGCGCTGGTGTGATCACCGACGGGCGTCTGTTGCATGCTGGCAGCAGTAGCCTGGTGGAGATCGGCCATACGCAGGTCGATCCGTACGGAAAACGCTGCTACTGCGGTAACCATGGCTGTCTGGAGACAATTGCCAGCGTCGAAAGCGTGCTGGAGCTGGCGCAGGTGCGGCTCAGCCAGTCGATGAGCTCCACGCTGCACGGGCAACCGCTGAGCGTCGACGCCCTGTGCACGGCGGCAAGGCAGGGCGATCTGCTGGCGAAGGACATCATTACCGGCGTGGGCAATAATGTCGGGCGCATTCTGGCCATTATGGTGAACCTGTTTAACCCGCAAAAAATATTGATTGGCTCCCCGCTCAGCCAGGCGGCGGATATCCTCTTTCCGGCGATTTCCGCCTGCATCAACCAGCAGGCGCTGCCCGCTTATAGCAAAAATATCGTGGTCGAGAGTACGCAATTTTCCAACCAGGGCACGATGGCCGGTGCCGCGCTGGTAAAAGATGCGATGTACAACGGCTCGTTGCTGATTCGCTTGCTTCAGGGCTAACTCTTTTCCAGAGATGTACGAAAAATTGCGCTATCTCAAGCCGGGTAGCGCATGCTTCCCGTAGACTTTCCCCACTGAATTATTTACCTGGTTTATATTTTTTTGAAGCATACCCAAGAGGTGGAATGAGTCATGCTTAAGCGTTTCTTTATTACTGGTACGGATACGTCTGTCGGGAAGACAGTCGTATCCCGCGCGCTACTTCAGGCCCTGGCGGCAAGCGGTAAACGCGTTGCAGGATACAAGCCGGTTGCAAAAGGCAGTAAAGAGACGCCGGAAGGGCTGCGCAATAAGGACGCCCTGGTTCTGCAAAGCGTCTCGTCTCTGGACCTGCCTTATGATGCCGTCAATCCTATCGCGTTAAGCGAAGAGGAAAGCAGCGTTGCCCATAGTGGGCTTATCAACTACAGCCTGCTTTCTGATGGCCTGGCAAATCTGAGTGAAAAGGTTGACCACGTTGTCGTTGAAGGGACCGGCGGCTGGCGCAGCCTGATGAACGATTTACGTCCCCTTTCCGAGTGGGTGGTGCAGGAGCAATTGCCGGTGATTATGGTTGTGGGCATTCAGGAAGGATGCATCAACCATGCCTTGCTGACGGCACAGGCTATCGCCAATGACGGCCTGCCGCTGATTGGTTGGGTGGCGAACCGTATTAACCCGGGCCTTGCGCACTACGCTGAAATCATCGACGTGCTGAGCAAAAAACTGCCTGGCCCGCTGGTGGGCGAGCTGCCTTATCTGCCTCGCGCCGAGCAGCGCGAACTAGCGCACTACATCGATCTCTCGGCTTTCGGCGGTATGCTGGCCGTAGATCGAGTCGTGGCGTAGCGTTCTCGATAATACCGACGCCACAACACAGGCAACCAGCAAACCGGGAAGTAAAAAATACTGCCCGGTCATTTCACATACCATCAAGGCCGACATGATTGGCGCATGCGTTGTGGCGGCGAGCAGCGTCGCCATTCCCGCCAGCCCAAGCAGGATCGCCGTCTCAGACCCGGGAAACCACAGCGCAACTATCTGTGCAAACAGCATTCCCGTCGCCATACCGACGAACAAGGTCGGCGTGAACACGCCTCCCGGTGCGCCGGATCCGCTGCTTGCCAGCACCGCCAGCAGCTTGCAGATAAAGACCCCGGCAATCACCGACAACAGCGGCGGCGACTGCAAAAACGCCTGAACCACGCTGTAGCCATTCCCCCATACCTTCGGCGTCAGCAGCGACAGCAGTCCGACGATCAGCCCCCCCAGCGCCAGCTGCCACGGCGGTGAAAGTTTGAGACGCAGAAACAGCCTGTGGCTGGCCGCCATGAGCCACATCAACAGCGGGCCGCAAACGCCAGCCAGCAGACCCACGCCAACTATCAGGAAATAATCCACCGCCGTAAGCATCTCGCTGAGATGGACATCATATAGCGTATTCGCGCCGGGACTTAACAGGCGCGTGGTAAGCAGGGCCACCACAGCGGCAATCACCACCGGGCCGAGGGAGGCCAGCATCAGCGTGCCAAACAGGATCTCTGCAATAAACAGGCTGCCCGCCAGCGGCGCATGATAGGCGCTGGCCATCCCGGCGGCAGCACCGCAGGCGATCCACAGTTTCCATTCCGATTTCGGCGTACAACGTTGTGCAAAAAAGGAGGCGGCGAGGGCGGCGAGCAGGATCATGGCGCCTTCACGGCCAATAGCGCTGCCGCTGGCGACCACCAGCAGCGACGCAAGGGATTTCACCAGGCTGGCGCCGTAATCAAACTGCCCGTCCCCCGTCTCCAGCGCTTCCATATAATCGGTGGGGGCGTGTGGACGTTGGGCCGTCATGCGCTGCCATCCCCACAGCAGCATGCCCGCGGCCAGACCACCCAGCGCAGGCGTCAGCGCCCGCCGCCAGGGCGATAACGCGGCTGCGGCGTTCACCAGGCTTCCGCTTTCGTTGCTGAGGAACAGCCACTCCAGCAGATACATGCTGTGGCGGAACACCGCAACGGTCAGCGCCGCCAGCACGCCGGTGACGGTAGCAATCAGGAGACGGCGAAACATCGCGTGGATGTCGGGGTATGCGTGAAGACGTTGCATGAGGTCGTGATTACGTGAGAACAAAACAATATTGTGATGGGAAAACGTGAGGTTAGCAAAAGGTATGCGTGCGGATTTGGAAGGGAATAAACAGGACTGAGGTTAGCTTAATAAATGCAGGATAATCTCAAGAGTGTTTCAATATTTAATCTATTGAAATCAAACGTTTTTACTCTGATGGCGGCGGTGGTAAAATGAGATCCATTTTCCAGGGATAGAGAATATGCGCAAATGGGATACCGTACCGATAATTATGGACGGGGGCAGGCACTCGAAAATGACAGGACAACCACCGGCGCCAGATGTATTGCTTCCATCACGGACAGCACTGAATTTGGCCGCAGAATTCTCAGGGTAGGTGATAAAACCACCCCCTGCCCCAGATGCGGAAAACGGGAAGTGATCGTATCTGGTGAGCCACGCGTAAGTTTTCACGGTGTACCCGTAGCCGTTCATGGGTCAGAAGTGCATTGTGGGTGTCCACCGGGTTCGAACAGGGTGATTGCCCCGGCCGGTCAGTGGCTGGGACGTGGACGTGACCCGGTTGATGTTGCCAGGGAAGAACACGCCGCAAAGCTGGCAGCGAAAAAGCAGGCCGAAGAAAAGCGCAGGGAGGAGGAAAGGGAGCGCAACCGGGTATTCGCAAAATCCTGTCTGCGCGGCGATGGCTGCAATGATGCCGGTGACCAGCGCGAACCCCACACGAATTTTGCCGATATGGCATTTTTTCAGACCATGCCCGCCAGCGACTCCGCAACCGATTCAGATGCTCCGCAGCATGCACAGACTGCTAAAAAGAAAAAGCCGGAAGATATTCCCGGACCGAAGAGGCGCAGCGCTCTCTGGCGCTGGTGGAACGGCAACCATGAGGAAATGGATTACCAGGCCGCCGTTGCCGTCGCGTCTTCTGCTGCACGGGCGCAGACGGCCACGGCAGGCGCAAGCCTGCTGGAGCTGATAAGCGGCAGGGCACTGACCTACGGCACCTGGGCTGTGCGTGGCGCTGTTGCCGGACCCGGTGCACCCGTGGCAGGTCTGCTGGTGGGGATGATGCCCGGCAGGCTGAATGACGGCGAACAGGACTTCATTGACCGTATGCGCCTGGAGCAGATGAACGAAGCCCCGAGCCGTGTTCGCTATACGTGGGAGAACGACAGCAGGGGGAACCCGGTGCCGCATGGATGGCACACACCACCTGGCCGGGACAGTGTGCGCGTCAGAAAAATGGAGTATGACAGCAGACAGCAGGCGTACACCTTCACCACGGAGGAAGAACCACGTATCACCATCGTCTGGACGCCTGACAGAACGGGCGAGGAAAAGCCGTGGAATACCGGCAACCAGGCGCGGCCGGTGCTGCCGAACCCGGTGGTTGTTGACCCTCTGCCGGATAACACCAGAATAACGGCGACCACCAGCCCGGGACCGGAGGAAAAGAGTTTCGCGGATTACATTCTGATCCTGCCGTTCCCTGATCAGTCGCCGATTTATATCTACCTGAGCAAACCGCCGGTGGAGTTTCTGGAGGTCGAGCTATACAGTGACTTTAAACGCCGTTCGCGGCAGGGGAAATATGAGGCGGATCATATGCCGTCAAGAGCTGCCGTTGATGCCTATCTGAGAGCCAATTATCCGTTGCTAGACGATGACGAAATACTTGCGCTGACTGATAAAGTTGCTGCCATCGTAATCCCGAAAAATATGCATCAAAAAATAAGCGAGACATATGGTGGACGTAATACGCCTATACAAATTGAGCTTGACTCGAGGAACCTCAGGGCAGCAGTTGACCGCAATCTGGATGCCATAAAACCGGCATTGAAAGAACATGGAGCGACCGAAATCCAGATCGAAGCAGCAAGGGTAAAAATGCATAAAATAAACACTGAAACGGGGTTATACAAATGACGGTAAACGTTGAAGCGCTGATAAATAGTCTGGGTAAATCTTATCAATTTATGCTTGATAAGGATTTAATTCCGTATAAGTCTCCTCCTAAGGGAGCTTCTGGAACGCCAACCATTAATCTCGAAATGGCTCATGAAGGAATTTTTCTTTCTTTCTGGCGGGAGGGCCGGATACTGAAATCTGTCACACTCAGAATTCAGCACGAACCTGCGTCCAGTTGGACATTTCCTAATGAACTACCAGCACCTTTGCAGGCATCTATGTCACGCACATGGGTTAATGAAAATCTTGGTAAGCCTCTACGAAGTGCGCCGCCTTACGCTGTTATGAATAAGGATTATGGCTGGACAGACCTTTATGAGGTAAAGGATTACGATATTCCTGCCAGTATGCAAATTAATTATGATGTGGCGGATAGCGTGAGGTCTATAACCTTCATGCTAACGTCAGAGCTTCGCTGGTAGGCGTATTCAGTATGTTACAAGTGAACAGGCGAAACGTGTGGTATTGGGGGTTATAATCTAAGTAAAAATCAGGCGCTTCGGTTCGAGTGGTTAGTGGGGAAAAGTTTTGTTTCAGAGGATATTACCTTACAGATCTCTGAAGGAGGAATTTAAGATCTTAACTATTTTTCCTGCTGGAATGATGACGCGGCACGAAGGGCTACTATGTTTTAATAGCCCTCGATTCGGTTCTGGTGCTTAGCTCTCGCTATGAATATTCAACGCCCGGCGCGTACGCCCTGAACTCAAATACTCCGCGATATAATCCTGGGAAATCTCGCCGTTATAGCGCCCGTCCTCGTCCACAATCGGCATCCAGCTGGTGTTGCTCTCATACAGGCGAGAAAGCACCACGCGCAGGTTGTCCTCTGCCTTACCGGTCATGCGGAACGGATGCAGAATATCCCCACAGCTGCCGCTGGCGTTACGCGCTTCTCGGCGCTTCACAAAGCCGAGCGGTTTGCCGTGCTCATCAACCACGGTAATGGCGCGAATATCGTTGTCATCCATGGTGGCGAAGGCCTCCGGTAGCGGCGTTGATTCGCGTACCGTAATAGTCGGTTGCTGGTCGGTGACGTCGCCCGCCGAGACCAGCAGCAGGCGTTTCAGCGTCCGGTCCTGACCAACAAACGAGCCGACAAACTCATTCGCGGGTTTCGCCAGCAGTTCGTCCGGGCTGGCGCACTGCACGATACGACCCTGGCGGAAAACGGCAATACGGTCGCCCAGCTTCAGCGCTTCGTCAATATCGTGGCTTACCAGCATCACGGTCTTTTTCAGCTTGCGCTGCATCTCCAGGAACTGGTTCTGGATCACCTCACGGTTAATCGGGTCGACTGCACCGAAGGGTTCATCCATCAGCAGGACCGGTGGATCCGCCGCCAGCGCGCGGATGACGCCGATACGCTGCTGCTGGCCGCCGGACATTTCGCGCGGATAGCGGTGAAGGAATTTATGCGGATCCATTGCCACCATGTCCATCAGCTCTTCGGCACGGGATTTACAGCGCGCTTTATCCCAGCCCAGCATGCGCGGCACGACGGTAATGTTCTCTTCGATGGTCATGTTCGGGAACAGGCCAATCTGCTGGATCACGTAGCCAATGTTGCGGCGCAGGGTCACGGTGTCCATCCCGCTGGTGTCTTCACCGTTAATCAGGATGTTCCCGCTGCTTGGCGTAATAAGACGGTTAATCATCTTCAGGGTAGTGGTTTTCCCGCAGCCGGACGGGCCGAGCAGCACACACATTTCCCCTTCGGGCACGTTCAGGTTGACGTTGTCGACGGCCTTAAACGTCTGGCCGTGTTTCTGTGAAAATTGTTTGGTGAGGTTTTCCAGTTTTATCATTATCGAATCCCCTTCGGAGTCAGTACCACCTGCAAACGGTGCAGCAACCAGTCGAGCACAATCGCTAAAAGACAAATCATCAGCGCGCCCGCAATCAACATACGAATATCACTCCCGCCAATACCGTTAAGCAGCAGCAGGCCCAGACCGCCCGCGCCAATCACGGCGGCAATCGCCATGACGCCGATGTTCATCACCACGGCGGTGCGGATGCCGCCAAAAATCACCGGCAGCGCCATCGGGATTTCCACCCAGCGCAGACGCTGCCAGAAGGTCATGCCGATGCCGCGTCCTGCTTCACGCAGGCCCGGCGGCAGGCTTTCGAGTGCCGTGTGGGTGTTACGCACAATGGGCAGCAGCGAATAGAGGAATACCGCCGTAATCGCGGGCAGGGCGCCAATGCCCTGACCGATCAGCGAAAAGAGCGGGATCATCAGGCCGAAAAGCGCAATAGACGGGATGGTGAGCACAATGGTGGCAATCCCCAGTACCGGCGTTGCCAGCCATTTATGGCGGACAATTAAAATGCCCAGCGGTACGCCAATAATGATCGCCAGGCCCACGGCGAGTGCCACCAGCCACAGGTGTTGCAGCGTCAGGGTTAAGAGATAGTCCCAGTTGTCGAGAATATAGTGAATCGTCTCCATAGCGCCTCCTACAGCAACTGTTTGCTATGCAGGAAATCACGGGCGACCTGCTGCGGTGACTGATGGTCGATATCCACCTTCTTATTCAGTTCGGTGATAACGTCGTTATTCAGCTGGGCTGAGAGGGTGTTCAGCGCCTCTGCCAGCCCCGGGTTGGCCTCCAGCGTGTCTTTACGTACAACTGGCGTCACGGCGTAACTCGGGAAAAAGCCTTTATCGTCTTCCAGCACTTTCAGATCGAAGCCCTTCACGCGTCCGTCGGTGGTGTAGATCAGTCCCGCATCGACGAACCCGTCACGCACCGCGTTATAGACCAGCCCCGGATCCATCTGGCGGATCTGCGGACGGTCCAGCTCGATGTTGTAGGCCGCCTGCAACGGTTTCATCCCGTCGCTACGCCCGGCAAATTCCAGGTCAAGGCCCAGCAGCCAGTTGTTATCCGGATCGGTTTTACGGATCTGCTCAATCTTTGCCACCATCTCTGACATGGTGTTGATATGTTCAGCCTCGGCGCGCTTGCGCTGCATGGCAAAGGCATAGGTATTGTTCATATCGGCAGGTTTAAGCCACACCAGGCCGTGCTTCGCGTCAAGGCGCTTAACCGTCTCGTATGACTCCTGCGGTGACATGCGTTTATTGATGTGGTTGAAGATGATCAGCGACGTACCGGTGTACTCCCAGGTCATATCAATCTGCTTGTTGATCATGGCGTTACGGGAAATCACCGTCGCAATATTGGTCTGCGGCTGAACCTGAAACCCTTTCTTTTGCAGATATTGCACGGTCATGGCCGAAAGAATGTGCTGCTCGGTAAAGCTCTTGGTCGCCAGGATCAGCGGCGCGGCGAGCGCCTGGCTGGAGAAGAGCGCAGCGGCGCACAGCGCCGTCAGGCCGGAAAACAGTCTCATAGAAGCTCCTTGTTATAATTATCGCGCGAGATGCGGGCTGAGCAGTCGACCCAGTGCCGACAGCAGCGTATCCAGAATCAGAGCGAACAGTGCGGTGGCCGCCGCGCCCAGGATCAGCGTCGGGAAATCATTGAGATAAATACCCGGGAAAATCAGCTCGCCGTAGCTGCTGGCGCCGATCAGGAATGCCAGCGGTGCAGTACCTACATTAATCGCAGTGGCAATGCGGATACCGGAGAGCATTACCGGCCAGGCGTTAGGGAGTTCGACCTGACGCAGGCGCTGCCATTTGGTCATGCCGATGCCGTTGGCCGCTTCCAGCAACGATGCGGGAACAGAGCACAGCCCGGCATAGGTGTTACGCACAATCGGCAGCAGAGAGGCAAGAAAGAGGGCGATAATGGCCGGTTTATCACCGATGCCAATCACCACCATCGCCAGTGCCAGAACGGCCAGCGGCGGCAGGGTGTTGCCTACGTTAAAGATTTGCATAACATATTCGGCGATACCACGCGCGGCCGGACGGCTTAGCAGAATGCCGCTTGGAATGCCCACCAGCAGGGCAAAGAACATTGATGAAAAGACCAGAATGAGGTGCTGTTGCCCAAGGTAGAGCAGGTCAACCTGGCGCGCCTTAATCGTCTCCAGTCCGATTCCCCAGGTGAGGAGAGCGAGAACCACGAGAATTGCGCCGACAAAAAGCAGCGAGCGTTTAACTAATGGGTGCATTGCGGTGTGTCTCCCTGTGCGCATGCGTTATAGCAACCATCGGTTGCCTGTTGTTATGCCATGTTTCGGCAGGGGTACTTCACCTATAGCAAGCGAAACGGAAGGGTTCCAGCGGCGGGGGGAAATCAGTAACCCTATGAAATTAGTGACAACCTGTATGAAGCCTTATGGCATAAGGGCTGTCAGCGGGCAGGCAGAATAGTCTTAAAGAAGCCCGCCTTATGTGACAACGTCACGTTAGGCGGGATGATTACACCTGTCGACTGAGCGCAGCGCGCACCTTTCGCACACGCCACGAGATGCGGACGATAGA
Source organism: Enterobacter cloacae complex sp. IR5418 (assembly GCF_049238105.1). Classification (NCBI taxonomy): domain Bacteria; kingdom Pseudomonadati; phylum Pseudomonadota; class Gammaproteobacteria; order Enterobacterales; family Enterobacteriaceae; genus Enterobacter; species Enterobacter cloacae complex sp. IR5418. The sequence goes on from NZ_JBMKHS010000027.1 coordinate 56,251, forward strand.
GAAGGCGGCGACGAGGACCAGTATCAGGCCCAGCGCCAGCATCGCGTGGAATCCAAACGCTCTGAACAGGATCAGCCCCGCGATCCCGCCGGTAATAAAGGAGAAAAGGGTGGTTAAATGGGTTGTGAGCTGGCTTTTTTGCGCGGCCGTGTCTTTGGAATAGTCCCGGCGCAGCATGGCGACCATAACCGAGGCCAGCGAAATGCCTGCATCGGTTAGCGTGCCGGTAATGTGCGTGGATCTCACCCGACCACCGGATAGCTGAGTGGAGGTGGAATTATGAATTCCCATTAACCCGCACAGGAAAATAATGATCTCCTGATTCGTGGCGGAGGAGTGGAAATACATTTCGTACAGGGATACCCCGACCAGTAATAGCCCTTCAACCAACAGAACCTGGCTGAATACCAGCCGGACGTTGTGGATAATCCCCCAGATAACAATAATCCGCGCAACAATGGCGCCGGTGACAAACGAGAGAATAATAGCGCCAAAAAACAGAATATCGCTGAGATCGGTAGAAGAAACTTCGCTGGATAACTGCGAGGTATTGCCCGTCATATGAGAGGGAAAAAAGCCGAACGCACCCAGCGCAATGGCATTCAGCAGTCCCGCGGAGGTCGCCAGCCAGAGTGCAAGACGGCGATCCTCCTGATGCGTGCGTTCTTTCTTTAATTTAATCAGCAAAGAATACCTCCGGTTTGAGCTTTGCCTGAATTCTCACGCTAACAAAGCGATGTCGCTGGCTGACCAGGATATTGCTTAATTATTATTTCAACAGGAGGTATGCGAGGTTTTGTAATTAAATAAAATAACCTTGTTAATATAATGCCTTATTTCGGAATACGCGACGCCATAAAAGTCAGCGCCATTGCACTCAGGAGTAATATGCCGCTTAAAGCGAAGGTGCTCTGCCAGCCAAAGGTATCAAACACCACGCCACCCGCCGTGGAGCCAAGCGCAATGGCGAGTTGGATCACCGCGACCATCAGCCCACCGCCAGCCTCGGCATCTTCCGGTAACGTACGGGCGATCCACGTCCACCATCCCGTGGGGGCCGCAGTTGCCAGCATTCCCCAGAAGCCTAACAGCAGGGCCACGATCCACAGGCTGTCCCCGGTCAGCATTAATATCCCCGCAATCACCGCCATTAGCAGCGGTATGGCCATTAAGGTGAGGTAAAACGCGGCATTCAGGACCAGCGCGACGATCAGCGTGCCGATGAAACCTGCGATACCGATGGTGAGCAGGATCAGCGATAAGCCGGAAGGACTGACGTGGGTGACGGTTTCGAGGAAGGGGCGCACATAGGTAAATAAGGCAAACTGTCCCATGAAGAACAGGCCGCATGCCATCAGACCCACAGAAACCGCAGGCTGGTGGAACAGGCGAAATACACTTTTACGTGGCGACTGGCCCTGGTTCCCGGCCATATCAGGCAGGCTAAAATATTGCCAGATGAATGCCACAATCGCCACGGGAACCAGGCAAAGAAACGCGCCGCGCCAGCCAATGGTCGAGCCGAGATAACTGCCCAGCGGGGCGGCGACCACCGTCGGCAGCGCGTTGCCGCCGTTGAAAATCGCCAGCGCACGAGGGACCTGATGCTGAGGCACTAGCCGTATCGCGGTGGCAGCAGACATCGACCAGAAACCGCCGATGGCGATGCCGATCAGCGCCCGGCCTGCCATATACATCAGAGCGTTTGGGGCGAAGGCGATAATGATCCCTGACAGCGCCATCAGGACGGTCATGCCTGAAAGAAGATGTTTGCGATTCATATTCCCGGCAAGCCGGGAAAGAAAAAGGCTGGTCAGGACAGCCAGCGCACCAGAGATAGCGATCCCCTGGCCTGCCATCCCCTCCGTCACTCCTAAATCTCTGGCGAGGGGCGTAAGCAGACTGACGGGCATAAATTCCGAGGCAATGAGGACAAAAACGCACAGGGTCATGGCAAAAATACCGCCCCAGTGTGCAGGCTCAGCATCACGGGATGAGGGTTGATTGAGTGTAGACATAGGTGTAATTCACGGCGAAGAGAAGATAAGCCCCCTGGAGTGCCGGGGGCTAAGAGAATTAATTCAGACTGGTTTTGAAGAACTGCTCAAACTGCGCGAAGGGGATTTTTCCTGCAACGTTATCGTAGAGATCAACGTGATTCGCACCGGGAACAATCACCAGTTCCTTCTGTTTGCTGCCGACAGCGTTAAATGCATCTTCCGCAAAATAACGTGAGTGCGCATTTTCACCGGTCACAATCAGCGTTGGGATGGTGATCTCCCCGGCATAGCTCAGCAGCGGCATATTCATAAAGGACAACGGCATGGTCGCGGTCCATGCGCCGGTGGAGTTTACGGAACGGGCATGGAAGCCGCGCGGCATACGGTAGTAATCATAGAACTCTTTCAGTACCGGATGCGGATCGGCGGGCAATGCTTCCGGCAGAATACGCTCGGTCGCCGTCACCTTACCCGTTTCATCGACATGAATATCGTGGCCGCCATGGGCGAAGGCACCGCGTTCAGCATCTTTCCAGCGTTGCGCATTCAGATACTGCAACACGGCCCGACGATCCGCCGCTGAATAACGATCTTTCCCGTCGCCCACGCCGTGACCCATTGCGCGGCTCATATCGTACATTACGCTGGTGGCGACCGCCTTCACGCGGGTATCCATGGATGCCGCGTTCAGCGCCATACCGCCCCAGCCGCAGATGCCGAGAATGCCGATACGGTTACGGTCGACTTCTTTCTGTAATCCGAGGAAATCCACTGCGGCGCTAAAGTCTTCGGTGTTGATGTCAGGGGAGGCAACGTTACGCGGCTGACCGCCACTTTCACCCGTGTAGGAGGGGTCGAAGGCCAGGGTCACAAACCCCTGCTCAGCCAGAGTCTGGGCGTAGAGACCGCTGGATTGTTCTTTAACCGCACCGAACGGTCCACTGACGGCAATCGCCGCCAGCTTCTGGTCGCCGCTGTTCCTGGGAATGTACAGATCGCCCACCAGGGTGATCCCGTATCGGTTCTCGAACGTCACCTTGCGATGGTCGACTTTATCGCTCTCGGCGAAGGTTTTATCCCAGGTTGTCACCATCGAAACAGGGGCGTCAGGATTACGTGTTTCTGCATAACTCATTGTTGTCACTCCACTTAATGATGCACATAGCAGCAGCGCAACGGACAGTTTTTGGGGGAATGTTTTCATAAGAGGTACCGTGTGTTGTTGTAATGCGGTCATTATAGTTAGCAGAAATAGTGCTGATTAGAGGCCGAAAGCTGCTAGGATTAATAGCATATTGTTATAAATGGATGAGGCATGATGGCGAAGCGGGAAAACTATAATGAGCTGTATCTGTTTATCCAGGTGGTGCGGGAGGGGAGCTTCACGGCAGCCGCGCAACGGCTCGGGCTGGCACAATCCGGGATCAGTCGATCGGTTCGCGAGCTGGAAGAGCGGCTGGGCGTTCGACTTCTGGTGCGTACCACGCGCAAACTGTCGCTGACTCATGCCGGGGAACAACTTTACCAGACCGCCGGTTCAGCCTTTGATGCGCTCGATACCGGGCTGACAAGACTGGCGCATTACCGCCAGACGCCGTCCGGCACGGTGCGCATTAATGCCAGCCAGCACGCCATCGAAAAATGCCTGCTGCCGAAGCTCGCTATCTTCAAACAGCGTTATCCGGATATCCGTCTGGAATTGATGAATGAGAGCCGGTTCGTGGATATCATTGCCGAGCGATTCGACGCGGGCGTCCGGCTGGGGCCGGAGGTGGGACAAGGCATGATTGCCGTGCGCATCACGCCCGACATGGAGATGGCTGTGGTTGCCGCCCCGGCGCATTTTCGGCGCTATGGTTTCCCGCAGACGCCCGCCGATCTGGATGCGCATCCCTGCATTGCCTACCAGTTTGCCGACGGTAACCACTATCAATGGGAGCTTGTTCAGGACGGGAAGCGAGTTACTCACCGCCCTGAAGGGCAATGGGCCTTTTCCGACAGCTACATGGAGGCCGAAGCGGCCCGGCTGGGACTCGGGCTGGCCTATGTACCGGTTGAGCTGGTGGCTGACGATCTGGAGCGTGGCGCGCTAATACGCGTCTTGCAGCGCTACAGCCTGCGGATGGACGGGCTTTACCTTTATTATCCACACCGCAACGTGTCCCCGGCGCTGAGAGCGGTGATTGATACGCTGAAAATTTAGGGTGCCCTTTGCGCTATGGCCTATACAGCCCCAGCGTTTGTGATACGCTACTATTTTATATAGCGCGGCTCAACTAAGGCTATGAAATGACAAAAATAACGCCAGAATATACGGTAGTTGACTTATCACGTTGGGCAAGAAAGGAACACTTTGAAGTATTTCAGGGCTTCGCTCAATCCACATTTAACCAGACGGTTCAGCTGGACATTACCGTACTGCTGAAACACATCAAAGAGGTTGGCTGGAAATTTTATCCTGCGATTATTTCCCTTATTTCTCACGTCGTAAACCGGCATCCGGAATTCCGTATGGCTATGAAGGATGATGAGCTTGTAATATGGAATGAGGTTCATCCAAGCTATACCCTTTTCCATAAAGAAACGGAGACATTTTCATCGTTGTGGAGTCATTACGATGGGAATATTGACCGTTTTCAGCGCGTTTATGCAGAAGATGTCGCCCGTTATGGCAATATCCTTGCTTACTGGCCAAAGGAAGAGTCCCGGGAAAATATATTCTTTATATCGGATATTCCGTGGGTCAGTTTTAGCAGTTTTAACGTCAACGTCGCTAACATGCGGAATTTTTTTGCGCCCATGTTCACGTTTGGAAAATACTATAACCAGGATGGGAAAGTCTTGTTGCCTTTCGCCGTTCAGGTTCATCATTCTGTCTGTGATGGCTTCCACGTGGCAAGGCTAATCAACGAGTTGCAAGCGCTGTGTGATAATTTACCGCACCAGTCAGAAGCGCTCGACGTGTGATTCACGTGTTTTTAACAAACGCCTGACGAGGGGAAATAATGGAACCGAATTTTACGCCAGAACAGATTGAAATGATTAACCGCGTTGTTTTCGAGCAGATCGAGATGATGCACGAGAAGGTGGCTGAAATAATTGCAGAGACAGAGACGGCAGCGCATCAACGCCTGAAGGATAACGGGATCGCTATGACGGATTTCTGTCCTGCGAATAAAAATTTCCTGATGATGACCCTTGTGCAGGATCTGATAGATAAAGTGCACGGTGGTGATATGGCCCTGGCCAAAACAATGTTAACCATGGAAGCAAAAAGGCTGAATATCAGCGTAAACGTTGAGGCGGACAAATCGCGTTAACAGAACGTATTTCAGGACTACGGTTGATGCCTGTCAGATTCTGTAAGACGGCAATAATAAAGCCGCGAGCCGTTTCCGGCCCGCGGCGGCAGGACAGGTGATGGTCTGACGATCAGGCGGCTTTAACAGCCCGGATTTTTTTGCTGCCATCCGCATCTGACACTGTTTTATCCGTTGCAGCGTTTTGCTCAGGAAGCTTGCTGGTACGCAGGATATGCTGCACGGACTCTTTCTGCTCGGCGAGATACAGACCAAGGTTTTCCGCCTGCGTTTCATCCATCTGCATTCCGCTTTGCAACAGCCAGTCGGTGAACGCTTCTGCCATATCGAGCAGTTTGTCGTGAGCGTCAGCCTCTTTCTTACTGGCAAATGTCATTTTCTCTTCACCTTTTCTTACGACAACAAATTTTGTTTCAACAGCCATTGTGCACCCCCGTATACTGTAATTATATACAGTATAGCAGTTGTGACGTTGTGTTGCAGCAAAAATGTGCGAACCTGGCTTGCACAACGAATGTACAAGCCAGTCGCTGTTATCGGTACAGCGTTTTTTCGGCAATCGGGATCAGCAAAGTGGACTGCCAGTCTGCCAGCGTCAACCGGGCAAGTTTACCCAGCGCGGTGTAGAACGGATGGCCCGCGTTTTCAACGAATACGGTCAGGAAACGCGTACTCCATGGCAGCAGATGCCAGGCAAGGAGCTGGTCGCGTTCTGTTTCGCGACCGTTCTCGGCAAGCCATGCCGCCAGCATCAGCAATGTTCCAAAATGATCTTCTGGCTCATTCTGCTGCATCTCAAAGGCGATATGGTTTTCACGCATCCACTGACGCAACGCGAGGGTCGACTCGCCAAACAGCACGGACTCGCGATCAAGCCAGACGGAGCCCCATGGGGGGGCGGGCAGGGCATACGGGCCAATAAACAGACGCTGCCAGGCGTCTTTCAACGCTTCGTCCGACGGCGTCTTAAACATTTCGGCGACGGGCAGCAGGCTTTCCTCCGTCAGCGGCCAGTCCTGAACCCAATCACCTGCGGTCAGGGCACTCACCAGCGGCGCGGTCTGCTCGCTCTCTGGCGAGAAATAAAACAGCGCGCCCAGTACCCGGGCGCTGAACGCGAACGATTCGCGATGTGATACGTCATTCATTACAACTTTCCTTACTTGTGCGCGGGTAGCTCCGCACACCGGTGTTAACCTGCAATTGCTAACCCTGCGGTCATATGCAGACCATAAAATAGCCCACGGCCAATAAGCTCAGCCAGCACCACCAGCACGACACCTGCAAACAGGCCGAGCGTTTTCGGCGCCTGACGACGAATAAGCGGGCAGATCCAGCAGCCTAAACCCGCCGCCAGCAGCGCGATGCGCCATACCTGAAGTGAACCATAATCCGGTAGCAGCGCGTTGGCCTGCTGGATGGAACTCTGTATCGTCCCCAGCGTAGTGCTTTGCAATACGACGACCGCCACGCAGACAATGATCGCCAGTACGCTGGCAGACGCGGCAAGGCTAGCTTTGTATGTCACGTTTGCGACGCGAAGCAGCAGCGCGGCCAACAGAGGACCAGCAAGAACCATCGTCAGGAAGAAGCTCAGCGTGGTGTAACCCGTGTACCAGGTCGGGACGGTCTCAATCTGATAAACCCGGGTCATGGCCCAGACAAAAACAATGCCCAGGATCTGGCTGACAACCAGCCAGATTTTGCCTAAAGCAGGGGGCATTTTACCGATAACCGACACCAGCCACCAGAAACCGCCTGCGGCAAAGAAGATCGAACCCGCCGCGATCTCATTACTCAGCGCTGACGCTCCCACGCGGTTAAGCGAGTTGAAGGCACGCAGCGGAGAGCCAAGATGCAGTACCGAGGCCATAAAGCCAATACCCATTACCACCCAAAGCAAAAACAGGCTGCGCACAATGCGCATTCTGGCCTTGTCATCGTTTTCCTTAAGCCAGACGAAGCCCATTACGATTAACGCGCCAGCCACGCACTGCCCGAAAACGGTGAAGATCACCAGCGGCCATTCATGCCATCCACTTCCCATCTCACACCTCCTTCGGGTTTGCCAGGTAG
>NZ_JBMKHS010000028.1:0-57789 GCF_049238105.1 Enterobacter cloacae complex sp. IR5418
AAACACAACCCGCTACGGGGGAGACTTACCCGAAATCTGATTTATTCAACAAAGCCGGTTGCTGCTGCACCATTGTGGACAAAGAACGTCTTTGACATAGCTGTAGAATACTCAAAGGATCCAGAATTAAGAACTACAGACACCCTCAACGTATATACGGTGCCTGATTTCAATATTCGAGCATCGATGGAAGTGGATGACAAAAAAACAGCCACATCTCTTGAAGTGCCCTTAAAGGTAACAGTGGGGCGTTATAACAACTCCACACGTAAAAGTGCATTTGACCGTAAAACAATGGGAGAATGGGACGTCACGATATACTCTCAAAAAAGTGTATACGGCAAAGATCCAGAAACAGGCCGTTATAAAACTACATACGAAAGAACTGCGCTGACTGAAGCATTGCCGGTCAATGATGCGGGCATTGTCGAAACCAAGATTAAAATTGAAAATATGGATCTGGGTAATATGCGTCTGGTTGGTGTGGCTAAGGTCAGATCGCCATTCTCTGATTTTGAAATGAAACGTGAGACCAGTGCTGTAGGCATTCGAATCTATAAAGGTGAGGAACTGGAGGGTAACCTGTCGAAAAGCCTTATTATCGGAAGGATCCCACTTAGTACTCTGGTAAGCTTCAAATCTGCCAGTACGGCTAACTCTGATGCACTCGCCCCCACCGAATGGCAGCAGTCCTCTGATAATGGTCAAACCTGGACCATGCTTTCCGACATGACCGGAAAGAGAAGTGTAAGTATCAAAAAGACAGAAGTAGGAAAGTGGCTTTATAGGGCAAAAATGACTAATAAATTCACATCCAAGATTTCCTACACAGATGCCTTAACGGTAGTTACCTACAAGCAGCCTAAGCTCAGTATAGATGTTACAGACATTCTTCAGGGCTCAGATATACCTGTAACCCTGCTTGATAACGATGAACCTATACCAGCAGGCACCGCTGAGGTTCTCTGGTCAGAGGATAAAGTCAACTGGGTGCAGGGAGATACAACTTACACTGTGGCTTCAGCTGATACCCTACCGTCTACGATTTATGCCCGGATGCGTTACCTTGATTCCGATGAACTGGCAGAGGAGTCTTCATGGAAGGAAACGTCTGCTCGGTTGGCAGCCGCAAAACCCAAGCGCCTTTCTGTCTCGGTAACGGGGGTTTCAAAGGTAGAGGTTGGTCAAAAAGTTACTTTGGAAGGTAAGTTCACGAACCCTAACAGTAAGTACCAGAATGGTAATAACGTAGTTGAAGAATGGAAAACACCGGATGGCCAGACATTTAAGGGCTCTTCACTGTCTGTTACCCTTACTGAGCAAATGTTGGATAAACAGGGATATGCTGCTTTTGAATACAGTGCATGGTTAGCGGACAATAAGGAGAATACGGTTTCTACCCGTAGAGTTTCTGTCAAATCGTGGGTTTATAAATTTCCCGAGATGAAAATAAGCTCCAAACTTAAATACGACATGGCACCGACCACCCTACGCGTTGCGTTGAGCGGTATTAAGGATGGAGACTATCCTGGTGTTACTTATTCCCGTGAATGGATCTACGACAAAGAGAATCTGGTAATCACTAAAGATGAAGGTGACACCAAAGAATTTACAATTGAAAATCCTGGCAAATATACATTGATGGTTGTTTTCAAAGATAACCGAAACAATGAACAGCGTATCGAAAATACCTTTGTTGTCGATGAACAAACGCCAATGAACGTTGAGATGACACCCAAGTTCTCTAACAAATATATGAGAGCTCCACTCGATGTAACCTTAAGGTCAAACATCAAGCTATCTCATTCGGCGGACTCGATAGATACGGTCACATACAAGGTGAACGGTGAAGTAATACCCAGCGGCAAAAATTATTGGGCTCAACTGATCTCGGGTTTAAAAGAAAAGAAATACGAGATTACAATTGATGTTGTTAGTAAACTTGGACAGAGAGGTTCAGCATCTGTTGAGTTTGATGTCGTTAAAAACGCAGTGCCTAATTGTACATTGAGCTACACGGAAACCAACCTAAGCTGGAGCTTTACCAATAAATGTGATGATACTGATGGAAAAATGGTTAGATATGAATGGTTCATCAACGGCGAATTAAGGAACGTTTTCGGTAGTACGGCTACACTTTCTAAAAACCTTAACCGTGGTAAGCAGGACATAAAAGTAATTGCTTATGATGATAGTGGAGACTTTGCAACACAGCACGTGACAGTTTTCGGACCGGCTGAAGAGGCAAGTAAGTCTGAAAACACTGTATCAATACCAAGCAGTGAGTAGTTAATTTTTAAATATAAAGCCGGGACATTATGTCCCGGCTTTTTTATACCCAATAATTGGACCTTTGAAAAATTAATGTCGGAAAGTAACTTTGCTCCAAAGGCATCTTTCATGGCCGCTAACAAAGCTGCGTATACATGCTGAGGAATTAACATTCTTATAGGTGAATATTAGGTTAGTTTGCAGACTTCCGAGCGTTGAAAAACATGGATAATAGTTACTTGGATAGAGGTGCATCTGCCTAGTAAAAATATTCTTCAGTGCCAGTGAGAAAAATATGAGCGACTACATACCTAAAAAGAGAGGGCTGCTTATACTGGATTGGTATGTCCCCCTTAATATTTTATTGCTGATTCTCGTTATGTGTGTCTTTTTCACCCGTTATACATTTGGATACGGTTTATTGAATGGGTGCCTGCCTGCTGATTTTTATATGATTGATCATTCGGATAAAAGTATTAAAACTGGTGAACTCATAGCATTTAACATGCCGAAATCGGTACGTTTTATCCCAGAAAATGAACGAGTCATAAAAATTGTTGCCGGTGTGGGCGGTGACAAACTTAAAGTAACAATGGATGGGGTTTATAACGGGGACAAATTTTTTGAAGCTAATGCACGTCGTATTTCGAAGAAATACAATATTCCGTCCATTTTGATTGAAAAAGAATTGATAATTCCTGAAGGCGAAGTTTTCCTAATTGGGCAAACCGATCACTCATGGGATTCCCGTTTTTGGGGAACAGTAAAGCTGAATTCAGTAATTGGGAAAACATATGCGATCTTTTAATGTAAATAAAAAATATTTACCAATACTTCCTGGACTTGCGTTATGTGCAGTTTTAAGTAATACAAATGCAAGCACTGAGTATCAACATGATGCTGACCTAATCGCTCAGCAAGCAAAAGGGCTTGGGGCACAGGCTAAAGGTGCACAGCAGCCAGATGGGGCTCTTAGCCTTGATGCTACGCTAAAATCACCAGATGTGCAGAAGTACATAGCGCAAGCTGAAGCACTCCAAAAAAACCAGGACCTGAGCAAGCAAATAAACCGTGGTTACGTCCCCGGTATGAATGCGGATAGTGTTCAAGCAGTTATAGACCATACCCAGGCTATCAGGGCCCAAAGTAATAACTCTGAAGCTGTCAACGATATAATTAGAAGACGTGATGAAATTCAAGAAAACGCCAGCCTTAATGAAGCGGCTCTGAAAGCTGTGGAAAATAAGCCGGAAGTCATGCGAGGACAATCTAAAAATATCGAAAAATTGTTTGGTTCCTCGGGCATCACAGCTGCTGACTTCGAAAGAAAAATGGATAGCACACGTGAAGAAGCACTATCAACTGAAAATGGAATAACGATCTTTGCTTCATTTAGCTTGCCGGATTATGTACTGGAAGACCTTCTACGTACGGCCTCAGAGCATAAAGCTCGTGTAGTTTTCAATGGTCTAAAGAAAGGAACTACTCGGCTACCAGAGACACAGGCAGCAATAAACCAAATGATTGTCAAAGGAAAATTTGAATCTCCTTTGATTACAATTGATCCTGATAGCTTCAGTCAGTATCAAGTAACTCAAGTACCGACAATTATTTCTAGGGAGCAAGCTCGTTTTGCAAAAATGGTAGGCTCCTTCAACGTTGAGTTTTTTCAGCGAGAACTTGCTAAAAAACCCGATCAGGATATTTTCCCGGTTGCTGGTACCACTTATCCCGTTGAAGAAAAGAGCATCATTAAAGAACTGGAAGAACGTGCACAAAAATATGACTGGGAAGGTGCAAAAAAAAGGGCCGTTTCTGACACATGGAAAAATCAATGGATGGTCGACCTCCCTCCTGCCCAGGAACACAAAGAATTTTTAATTGACCCTACAGTGAGGGTCACTCAGGACGTAAAAGATAAGCAGGGCCGTGTAATAGCTTCCGCCGGTGAGTTGATTAATCCACTTTCGAGATTTCCTCAAAACCTGACGATGATAATTTTCGATCCACTCAATCCGGGCCAGCTGGTATGGGCTGAGCAGCAGTATCGACAACGTCTGGGTAGTGGAAAAGTAATGCCAATGTTTACCCGTATCCAAAAAGATAATGGATGGGATCACCTAAATGATTTACGTGAAAAATTTAACGGTAAGGTGTTTAAAGTTAACGAACAGATCATCTCACGCTTTCAGATTAAAAACACACCTGCGCTTATAACTACTGACCAAGATAAATTCCGGATCACCCTGTTTAGCGAGGCAGAAGTCCGTGGTATCGGAGCCCCAAATCTTTCAGAGGAAAAATAAGATGAAACTCGGATTTATTATAGGCGCTCTCTTTGCAACATGGCTGACGCTAAATTATCCGGACCAGATGAGAAGTTATTTTACCAAAGCCGTCGACTATATCGAAAGTGTTGCAACATTTATTACATCCAAGTGAGCATGATGGTGAAAAAATTCAAAAAGTTACTTTTAGAGTTCATTGTAGCAGTTATGCTTTCGCTTTCTATACCGGGTATGGCTATGGCAGCAGATGCTGGAGTCCCTGGGGCTATGTGTCAGTCAGCTGGAGTGTGGCAGGGCTTGATTAAGAATATCTGTTGGAGCTGCATTTTTCCCATGAGGATAATGGGCATAGGGGCAGCTCCAGAAGGCGCTGCTCCTTCACGTCCGGGTTGCTACTGCACAGATCAGAACGGCGTACCGGAAATAGGTTGGCAATTGAGCTTCTTTCAGCCGGTGAAGATTGTTGAAGTTGTAAAGAGCCCCTGGTGCAGCCCCTTTCTTGAAGGCACGATGCTTCAAAAATCGCAGTTTGATATTGGTAAAAGCAACACAAATCAGCCAATGACAGCAACTGAAGCCGGATTTTACGATGTTCATCTTTGGGAGTTCCCAATCATGACAATGCTCAAATTACTGATTATTGGCGAGTGCACTGCTGAACCCTATATAGATGCCAGCCTGACCTATATAAGCGAAGTGGACCCTATGTGGGAAAGTGATCTGCTTACACTCGTCCTGAATCCAGAGGCAGTAGTTTTTGCAAACCCAATTGCCTCAATGGTGTGCGCTGCTGACTGTGTAGCAGTAACAGCAGGAAAGGATAATCTCGCTGCATACTTTTGTGCCGGATGCGATGGCAACCTTTATCCATTAACCGGCCACATTTACGCAAATGATGACGCTGTAAGGACGAGTTCACTGATAACCCAGCGTCTTCTGACTAAACTACATCGCCAGGGAATGCTGATGCGAACGATGGGAGCAGACGCAATGTGTGAGAAAACGTGGGAATACTTTACACCTCGTTCCCAGTATCGGCTTTCAATGCTTTTCCCAACTCCTGAGGCGAAAGGGCCGGATTGCTGTCATCGTCTTGGTGATTCGGTACATGACTGGTCAACCCTTAAAGGTGGGCGCAAAAAAATAGGCAATGATAATTATGTCTATATGTTGTGGCGTTACAATGACTGTTGCGTCAGATATATACCAGGCGCTTGATTTCTAAGGGTAAAAATAATGAAACTTAGAAAAACGATAGCTTCAACTATTATTGCATCAATGATTGCCAATACTATGAGTTGGGCTTTTTATATCTCTCTCATAAATATGGTAATGACTCCTCGTATTTATGCGGCAGACGCTATATTTGACCAGCTCGAAAGTAACTTTAATCTTGCTAATCCTAACGCAAATCGCAATGCGACAACCAGTGCTCAGGACATTGTTGAGAAGTACAAGAATGCGGATTCAGGCGAGAATGTCAGTGGGAAGATCACCGAGAAATACGTGGGTAAAGCCGAATCCGCTAATCTTAATCTCGGAAAGTATGGGGCAGGGAACTCAAATGAAAGTGTCATGAAAAATGCCGCATCCGATGGAAAGTCCATTGGTAGCGCCGTACAACTGCCGAGTATGTCTGGAGGGACAATCAATTCAAACTATACCAAGGAAGGGGCAAAGCTGCTCTCTCGGGATGCTAATGGCAACATTGGTATAAGCAGTAATCCCAATACTACTCCTGGAACCAAAACAAATACCGGAGAGATTTTCAGCTCAGAGCAAAAGCACAGCGATATTAAGTTCAATGCCGCAGATCGTTATGGGGATGAGGATGGCTTTGTAAACGATATAAAGAATCGGAAAAGCCAGTTATTTGATGCTCAAAGTTATGATGGCGTTGCCTACCGCACCCTCGTAAATGCTAACAAGGACAACCCGGCATCATCTATAAAGCCTAACGATCCCATGTTTACTGCGGGGAGAAATGAGATAACAAATGCTGTTGCTGGTACTGGAAACTGGCTTCAGAACTGTAATGTTGAGACCTCTAAAAAAACAGTAACCACACACTATCCTGATTACAAAGAGTTCTACTGTAACTCGCCTAAGCAAGATAACTTCAGCAGCTGCACGATAACCCGTGATTTTTCAGTCCCTGTTTACATTTCAGGCGGAAACGGAGACATGTCGATGTGCGGCGATAATTGTGTGCGTATATGGTTTGGTCGCCGTGATGACAACTACTGGAGTGACGGGGTATATGATAACGAACTGACATTAAAATTCCATCCGGATGCAAAATTGGCCTCAGCAAAGATTGTTAACGCGGAGTGGGATGACCACATGCGGGTAACACTTGATGGCACGCAGATTTTTGCTCACATAGATGGTGCATATCGAGAAAGTGACTATCCGGCTCCTAAGGGATCTTGGGAGTTAAAAAAATCGTGGAAACTCGACAAGGTTTACGATGTGACTGATAAGGTCAGAAAATCGGTGTATGAGGAGCCTGATCGAGAAGTGACAATGGCATCCAGAGTATGGGTTGGTGGGAAGGGTGAAGGGTATTTTGAGGTTGAGCTGACTTTTGAAAATATGAAGCTCGAAGATAAGCACGTCCAGGAACCAGCTGGTTGTTACGATGCTGTACAAGCTCCGAATACATTCTGCCGTTTCGATCGGTTTAAAGATATGGATGTTGGCACAAAACGGCTTCCGGAAAGCGTGCTTTCATTGGCAAAGCCTCTGTATGAAGGTGATAAAGGATTTCTTACCTGGAAGACAAACCTTGAAGGCTACTTTTGTGATCCATTGGCCAAAGACAAAATTTGCTCTTATGACGCTAGTGGAAAAATTATGAAAGACGCTAATGGAAAGGACCTCTGTTACAACTATGAAGAAATAAAGAGTATGCCTGATGCATGTAGTGCTTATAAAAATGATGCAGCATGTGTACTCGATAAACAAACATGTGCAGAGGGTTGGTTCGATGAGGGCACTAACAGTTGCTACATGTATGAACAGAAATACACCTGTGACAGAGGGAAGGATGTAGTTCGGGAGGTTGAATCTTCTACAAATGCCTGTGTTGGCATGATCCCATGTTCAGGTGGAACATGCGAAACTGGGCCAAAGGAAGAGAACAACGATTTTGGAAAAGTTGCGGCTTATTCAAACATGGTTCAGTACATGCAGGGCGAAGCCAAATGCGAAGACCCTAACGATGCCAATTCATGTTCCGTCTTTGAAGGAAAACCTGAATGGTGTGGTCGTTCAGTAGGCTTTGTAAATGGCCTGGCAAAGACGGACTGCTGCGAAGCACCACAGGGAACCGCAGGAGCACTTGAAGGTATCATGCTTGCCGGATCTATGATCAGAAACACAAACTGGACCAGAGTTAATGCTCAGCTAATAAAATGGACCGGCGGTGATACAGGTACATGGGCTTCTATGTCTAATGCGGTCGGAGAGTGGACTGCATCAGCTGGTAAAACAGTAGGGCAAATGTGGAACAACGTCACGAGCTCCTTAACGAGCGTATATGAAAACGTCGCTGGTAATCTAAGCAGGGCAGTTGGGTCTTCCGCAACTTCTGGAGGGGCAGGAGGTGCTGGCCAGTTGGCACAGGAAACAATGTCCAGCTTCGGTATAGGTCAGCTTAAGCAGATGGCAATGAAGAAAGCCTACGAATTGCTACCAGATACAGTTCGTGACTTTGTCTTTAAGAACGTTGCTACTACCGGAGGAGAGGTTGTCTTCTCGGCTGCGGTTCAAAACTTTATGCTTGCATTAAACGTGATCGGTTGGATTTATACAGCCTATCAGGTCACTAAAATGCTTTTAGAAATGTTGGTAGCATGCGACCAGAAAGAGATGGAAGCTTCTATTCATAAGAATCAAAAATCCTGTTTTACATTAGATACGGAACGATGCGTCAAATATCTGAATGTTGGTTTCACAAAGAAATGCGTTAAAAAAGCAACAGACATGTGCTGTTATAATTCCATGTTGTCACGCGTTATTATGCAACAAGCTTATCCGCAATTAGGAATAGACCCTGTCGCCTCTAATTGCGTGGGGCTATCAATAAAGCAAATACAGCAACTGGATTTCGATAAAATTGATCTGACGGAGTGGATTAATGATGCAGTTCAGGTAGGAGAAGTTCCTGATCAATATTCAAAATTCTCCGAAGAATCAATTGTGGAAAACTTACCATTCCAGAATGAGAACTATCAACTTCCATCAGAACGTACCAAGGAAGCAATGGGCGGTGAAGAAAATATGATAAAGGCCAGACAAGAAAATGCTCAGGCTATAAAAGAGGAAAATGTAGATTGTAGCTATTTACCTCGACCGGCCATATGTGAGGTAGGTTCAACTACGCTGGATCCGGTTACGGGCAAGCAGTTGCCGAAATATTGAAGAAGGGGCCGTTAGGCCCCTTTTTTAATTACTTGGCTTTCAATGTTTTTTCTGGGAAGCCTTTTTTACCGTATTCACCGGTAAAGAGGTAATAATCTTTTCCGTTGATGGAGGCTGCAACACCCCCTGGAGTTGTTGTATTTGGGCTATCAGAACGGAAAATGATACCCGAAAAATCAGCGCTTGTTTCGTTTCCTTTAAATGGGATGAACACATAACGAATTACAGCGTAATCACCAGCGGGAAGGTTTAGCTCAGGAATTTCGGTTCCTGTTGCGGGGCGAATCGCCTGAAAGCTGTACATTGAATCTGTAGGGAAAACATCAGCATCAGGCTTAGAGGGCAGATCACAGGTACTCCATTTATTGACGACTGCCATATCAATTTTACATGTGGCCAGAGCTGCTTTCTGTTTTTCAGGGTTGTATCCAAATGAGGCCTGAGTTGCTTTTGTATGCTCAAAAACATACTTAGCTCCCTCACGTACCAAACTTTCATCATTGTAAGGCAATTTTTTTGGATTGGGGACGAACACTAGGTATTGATTGACCTGGATGTATTCGGCGTCAGAAGAACTGTACAAAGAGCTGAGGCTCATGATCCCAAAACCTTTTAGACCGCCTGTTACGTAGCCCATCGAACTATTGATGAGATACTTAGAAAGAAAGTTGTCGGCATCCCCTCCAGGAGTAACCTCTTGCTCCTTAAAATTAACGTCGAAACCAGCAAACGAATAGGCATTCTTGGCGACAGAATCATTTGCATTAGCATGCCAGTACTGGCCGTGACTGTACGCATTCAGAGCGGTGCCTGGCGTAGTGCCGGTGTCACCGGCACAACCCGATAGGGAAAAACCAATGACGACAGAAGAGACCAGAGATACTAAACGTAAAAGTTTCATTTAAAGCCCTTTTTGTAATGTCTTTTGGAGATGGAACCATTATTCCATAGTCACGCGTTTCACAAACAACCTGATTGCATAAAAAAGGAAAAAAAGTGATTTCCAGTAGAACCAGCAGTACACAAGAAAAGCGCTTTTATAAAAATGTATAATTATTAAAACGAAGTAATGAGGTTGAAATGGGTAAGCCAACAGAAGAGCAAAGACCTGTTATCGAGAATGCTAGCGCAAACAATATGGTGATAGCAGCGCCTGGATCAGGCAAATCGTTCACCATGATAGAAGCGGTTATATCGATTCTCAAAAAGTATCCATATGCAAGAATCGGGATGGTGACCTTTACTCGCGCTGCAACAAACGCACTTGCAGCAAAGTTACAAAAGCGATTGAGCAAGAAGGATCTTGACCGGGTGCTGGTGGATACTTTTCACGGACTCGTTAAGAAGCAACTGGACATGATTCGCTGGCCGGGAAAGATGTTGATAGGGCCAGCACAGAGATCTGTCATT
Organism: Enterobacter cloacae complex sp. IR5418; assembly: GCF_049238105.1. Classification (NCBI taxonomy): domain Bacteria; kingdom Pseudomonadati; phylum Pseudomonadota; class Gammaproteobacteria; order Enterobacterales; family Enterobacteriaceae; genus Enterobacter; species Enterobacter cloacae complex sp. IR5418. The sequence continues at coordinate 10,395 of NZ_JBMKHS010000028.1, forward strand.
CACCGGGCTTTGAAAGAATCCGGTGTAACGATGAAGTTTGCTGAAGCTGAATTCGTTATTGATGCTATCGGCAGAGAAATGGATACGGATGTGATTTCAGTTCGGCATAACAGACAACAGATCCATTTGTTTAATACCTATCAGGCGTTATGCCAGAAAGACCATGTGGCGGACCTCAATGCTCTTTCAAAATTTGTTGTCGGTCAAATGCATTCGGGAAAAATGCGCACGTTAGATTTGACACATTTGATAGTAGACGAAGTTCAGGATACTGACTCTATACAATTCTCATGGATAGCATTGCATACAAGAGCTGGAGTCTATACGAGTATAGTTGGAGACGATGATCAGGCCATCTACTCCTTCAGATCCTCAGGAGGAGTCAAAATATTTCAACAGTTTGAAAAACACTTCAGACCTAACATATTTTACTTAAACACATGCTTTAGGTGTGAACCTGAAATTTTAGAGGTGGCCGGAGCACTGATAGGAAAGAATGTTTACCGTTATGCCAAAGAGTTACGCTCGGCAAAAAAGGGAGGGGGAAAGGTCACTTTTCGTTCATATGTAGATATGGAGGAACAGATACAGGGTATTTTAAGCCTTATAAATCAGGATCCACATGGATGGGCAATTCTAAGCCGCAATAATGCTCACTTGGATGAGCTAGAAAGTTTGATCGAACAGCCAGTAATTCGTTACGGAGGTAAATCATTCTGGGATGAAAAAGAAACAAGCGATGTGTTAAGCCTTATGGCCTTTTTCCGACAATCAAATGATCCTCGCTTAATGAAGAGAGTATTGGCATTGTTTGGAGAACAGGAATCAGTTTTGGATGAAGTGGCATTGAGTATGAGAGGAAGAAAAGTTACTTTTGGCGACCTTGCCATCCCGGAGGACAGTTCTCTCGAAACAAAAACATTACATTCAAACTTCGTGCGCTTTACCCAGGAAAGTTCTGATAAAGTTGAGATAGCAAAACGTTTCGCCAACCTTACGAAATGGATGGAATCGTCGTCAATCAAGATGAGGAGTAATAAAGGTACAGCAACCTTAACAAAAATTGCTTTAGACACTTGTAAACAGTGGGCAGAAAAGACTGGTTGGATGAATATGATAAATCGTGCTGCTGCAATGTCATTAGGCCCTAGGAAGAAGGACGAGGAATACAGCCCAGAGAAAGTAGTCCTATCAACCTTGCATGGTTCAAAGGGTCTTGAGTGGAATAAAGTAATAATAATGAGTTGTAATGCGGATCAGATACCAAGTAAAAGATCAGTTGGGGAGGAGGCAATAGAAGAAGAAAGACGTTTGCTTTATGTTGGATTTACGCGTGCAGAAAAGCAACTTTTTGTAATGTGGTATGGTGATCCTTCTTTCTTTTTAAGAGAATGCAGTGAAGAAAAGATAAAAGAAGCAGCTAATATTCGAATTTCTCCACTTTATACAGAATAATTCGATATGGGCATTTACTTATGCTTAAAGCTATAGTATAAAAACAATGAGCTTAAATATCAGCTCCCAAATTTGAGTAACTTTGCTTAAAGTTACTTTCGCGTTAAGCGTTGATTTAGCCGTGAAAAGCGGCCAGCTTAAACAAGCTGTAAGACACCACCGGCAAAATGTCACCTTTGTCGCTGGTGCACTTCCCATGCCTGCAAAAGGCAATCTGAATTTACCAAACCGTAACTAATTTAGCTCCTCCTGGGGCTATTTTTGTTGCGTACTTCTAATGCCAGATAGTATAAATCAGGCGGTTCATAGCTTACGGGAGATGAATGACAGGCTTTGCCTTCGTGTTGAAACAAAAATTTGTTTCTTCCTTCTTACTATATATAGGTGACCCCAAATGTCTAAAAATAAAGCTCGCAGTAAAGCCCTTCATCAAACCTTTAGTGAAATTATTCCAGAGATGGATAAGGCGCTAAACAAACAGCTCTTAGAAGTTCTGATGAAATATACAGAACGTGATAATGAACTGATTGTTATTTTGAATGAGGACGGCCCAAATATCATTGAACTTAAGTCTCTTAAGCCTGTGTCTTTGTTGGCCGAAAAGCTTTCTGCTTATTCAAGCTATTATCATGTGGATGTTGTGGAGCTCGTGGTCAAGAAAATTGATTTCGAAGGAGCTTATAAGCTTCTTAAAGCTTCCCCAGATGTACCACTTTTTAAAAGCTTAACTGAACTGGATAAATATCTTGTTGAGGAGTTTGAAAAATACGGATTAAATTCATTTCTTGACGTGGATAATCTGGATTACTCACTTGAAAAAGCCAGTGAACTCAAAAATGAGCAGTTAATAAATTGGGTTTCGGACATCATTTGCAAACGTGAAAAATTAACTTTACGTAAGCGTTTTGATGTCGCAGTAAAGGCCCACTACGAAAATGTAGAAAAAATGTATGATACCATTCGTCCGTTAATGAAAAAACTGGGTTTCCCAGAAGATCTCATGACGCACACCTTTAGTGAGTTAAGCGTTTTTGAAACTAAAGGATGGGACCATGCAATAAAATCGAAAATTGAGACTCTCGCTAAGCGTGAAACTCAATATTTAGATGATGCGGCTAAAGCAGAGAATCGACGTCTTGTAACAGAGAAGTTGGAGAACTCTTTAGCGATTGCACCAACTAAACCAACAAGAAATTGGTTACATATTGCCGGAATTGCCTGTTTGGTAGTCTGCACGTTCATGTATGTAACTAATAAATTTATTTAATCCTGTTAAGGGGGAACCCTAACGGGGCTTCTCTTTGAACAAATCGAGGAGCGGAAAATGTCATATCTTGAATATATCAATGAAGTAAAAGTGTCCGGGATAGTTATCAGTGCTGTGGAGAAAAAAATGACTGACCAGAGTATAGGTTTGTTAATAAAGCTCAAAAATAGGATGAAGACAGAAGTTGATGGTGAAATCACTGAGAGAGAATTTTCAGTTCAAATCAAGGTGTCGCCTGAAATGTATTCAACCTGTTTCACTGGTATAAATCAGGGTGATGAGTTGATGGTCTCCGGTTATATTGTTGTCGATACTATTATGATTGAAGGGAGAGAACATCCTCTTGACTACATGAGAGTGGTAGCAACAAGTAAGTTGGCTCACATACCTAAACCTCTAAAAGGTTTTGGACAAAGTAGCTTTAATCAGATCTGACATTAAACCCACCCTAAAGGGGAGAAATCCCTTCATGGGATTTCTCCTTTTGGAGTCCCCATGAAACAAAAATTTAGGGCTACTGCAATAAGTAGTAATCAACTTAGTTTTTTTTCTATATTCGATATAGATGAAGATGAAATAACGCAAATAGTTGATTCACCCAAAGAGCATTTAAATGATGCATACACGTCCGGATTAAACTTTAAATCAGATGAAAGTAACATTTCTGAGATAAATTATGATTCTGAAAGGCGTGAAAATCACCTTTATGAAAAATCCAAATTACTTAAAAATCAGATTTTGCATACAATTAATTTTGCAGCAGAAACAGATTATCTATATTCGGTTGAAGAATATAACCCAGATTTGGGTGGTCTGGTAATAGAATGGACCCCTGAGGATGTGTATGTTGTTTTTCTATCCGCTATGGAAGAGTCTTTGGAAATCATTAAAGAACTAGTGTTGAGGAGAAAGTTATTCTTCAAAGATGACAATGGTAATATCACAGTGAATCCACTTTTAGAAGCTGAAACACGGTGGTATATGTCAAAATCATTTGAATACACTTGTTTATCTCATGGACTTGATGCATGTGAATTTAGAGCGGAATTAAAATCATGGCTCTATTATCATTCGCATCGTTCGATTAGTGAAAACACGAAATTAGCTGAATGCAGGAATGATGATGAAATCATTTTGCATGATTGCAATGACGATATGGGCTGGGACATCTTCTTTGATCAGGATTATTTAATGTCAGAAAAAAAACTGGCTGTTAAATGGACTGACAGGGAAATTATGGATGTTTACATAAAAGCTTTTAAATCCACATTAGAGTTGTTTGACGAGCTTGTTTCATGTGATCTGTTAACTAAACGAAACGCTTTTGGCAAGTTAGAAATAAATCCAATATTCGAAAATCATTTTGAATGGATCATGTCTGAAGCTTTTGAAATAGTGGGAAATCATCTTGGTTATAATGTGCCTCAAATCAGGAAACTGATGGCAACTATTTGCCAAATGAATCTCAAATAAAATGCCACTGGCAAACATCTGCCAGAGGGCGGTGTTTGCATTTTACCGGAGTTAAAAATGTCTAATGCCGCTATGAAGTTAAATGAAACATCTTCTGATGCTTATGAAAAATTAGAAGCTCTTCTTTCCCCGGATGTTATAAAGTTAAAACATTATGTGGATAAAGGTGAGTATCTTTTAGTTCTAGCAAAGGACCTTTTTGGTATTCCAGAAATGGATCCAAAGATGGCTGTGCCTGTTTTCAAAACTAAAACCTCGTATCGAGCTCCGCTGAACAAAGACTACATACCAAATCCCCGAATACTTGAACAAGTGGTTAAACTGCTTATCAGTCCGGATATAGATTTAAGTGTGTGTCTTAAAGGTGAGTCCGGTTCTGGCAAGACTGAAATGGTAATGTACATTAGCCACATGATGAATTGGCCGCTGACAATTAAGCAGATCAACAGCAATATTCGAGTTGATGAGCTTGAAGGTGAGCGCAGTCTTAATGGTGGTAATACAGGTTTTGTACACAGCGATTTGGTAACGGGATTTCGTAATGGTCACCTCATTCTTCTGGATGAAGTGGACAAAATCGATCCTGATACGGCAGCAAAACTTCACATGCCCATTGAACGTAAGCCCTGGTCACTCAGTGCTAATGGTGGTGAGGTTATAACTGCTAATGGCTACACGCGATTTATTGGTACTGCAAACACAAACATGAGTGGAGGCGCTCGCCGGTTCGTTTCTTCTCAACGTCAAGATGCAGCTTTTATAAAGCGGTTCTTGATAGTTGAAATGGAGAAGCCCGACAAAGTTGCTTTAACCAATGTGCTTACTAAACGATATAGCTCTTTGCCTTTTCAGGTCATTGAGAAGTTCGTAAGAGTAGCGATTGCAGTAAATGACTCTGGTACAGAAGACAGTGTGATGGATATTCGTCAATTAGTAGCTTGGGTTGGCACGTCGATGACGTTAAAAACCTTTAGTCTTCTTGACACTTTCAAAATAGCTTTTGCTTCTGCTTTACCTTTACATGTGGTCGATCTTGTTCTTCAAGCTATAGATCTTTCTCTTGGCGAAGACAAGGATAAATCGCTGGAGTATTTCACAGCAAAAAAGTCGAGTTAGATGGGATTTGTTATGAAACCTCTGATATTTGTATCTCAGAGTTATCCCATCTTGAATTTAGTGCGTTTTTAAGTACGGATGGTGCTGCTACCATTGCTATAGCAAAAAACGGAACTAATTTTACTGGACTTATGCAACTGAATAACGACTATTCTTTATTGTTTTATCATGATGGTAAAATAAATATGGAAGGTCTAATTAAAGAAATGGAATTAAAAGGTTATATGTATCAGGGAGCAATGGGCAATGATGATGTTGCCGCTGAGTTTCCCGGTATTCTTTTAATTGCACCAGAGAAGCTTTAATATCAACCCTATCGGGAAATCTTTCCCGTTGGGGAGGGTTTCCCCTTTTTTTTGGAGAAACCCATGACTTTAAATACTTCAATGCTTAACAAAGTATCTGCAAAACAAATCTCTGAGAATTTTGCAAAATCATATCCAGATTTACTGGAAGGTGCAGTTATAACAAAAATTGAAATAAGTGGCTGTCAAGGATCGCGTCGAACCGATAAAATCGATTTGTCTTATGATGGAGATGATATTACGGATCAAAAAAGCGTATCTAAAAGCGAAGTACGTTGGATTGACATAAAAGCCCTTAGCTTCAAAAGTACGATTACCAGCAGAATATCAACCCTTTGCTCACGCTTGTGCATCCGCTATAGCAATATGTGGATTTTACCAGTTTCCAGTATGGAAGAGTTTCTGGAAGGGGCCCAAGAGATTGAACGAGAGTTTCAGGCAGGTATTCAAAACGTTGTAGACAATTATGAGATGCATATTGAGGCTGAAAAAAATAGAAGCCCAAGAATGTCTTCTTTGATTGATCAGTTGAAATTAACTAAAGATGATTTCATAAAATCCTTTAGATTTAATATTGCTCACTTTATTCCTTTTACGCCTATTAGCGTTGAAGGTGATGAAACCCAGGACTACTATCAGGAACAATTGATAACAGATCTGGCAGAAGAAGCAATGAGGGTTTATGAAAAAATTAGTAAAAATAATAATTTGCGCTCAAGTACTATTGACCGACTGAAGCAAATGCAAAATAAGATCATTAGCTTCATGTTTATACATAAAGAGGCGGCAGTACTTGCAGAAGCTATAAAACACATAATGAATAATTTACCTAAAGGTGCCATTTCTGAACCTCGCGACGTTGCGGTGTTACAGCAGTGGTTTTATTTCATGAGTGATGCTTCAATGTTAAAGCGTATTATTTCAGGAGAGCAAAAGGTTACTGACTGGTTGGAATCTATTACCAGATCATTTAATCAAAGCTCACAAACAGAACCGAACGCGCTACAGAACACAGGTATTGAAGCTATTTTAGATTCAACAAATGTGTTTCAGGTTGAACCTGTCGTAGAGAACGATATAAAAAACAGCACGTTTTCAAACACTGATTCTGTAGCTGAACCTGAGAAATCAGTTTCGCAACAGGAAGACAATGCTGAAAATGGTTTTGATATCGAGCTCAAAGGCTGGTAACTGTTTGCTTTATTAAAAACCCCAGATGGGTACTTCACCATCTGGGTGAGTACCCCTTTTTTATAAAGAGGTATTCTATGAAATTAGATCTTAAATCATCGCCGCGCCATATTAAGCGTTTACAGAATATAGCAAAAGTCATTAGCGGCTTAGGCGATGTAAGAGTTGTAATAGACGACAATACCAAAGGACCGTATTTTGATCCTGTCAATAAAGTTTGTGTTTTACCAAACGGCGATTATAGCGATGATGACTTTGTCAGTCTGATTGAAGGTTTTACCTGTCATGAAGCTGGTCATGGTCGCTATACCGTCAGTGAGGTTTACAGTGACGCCTTTAATAGTGTTCTCATGTCATCTGAAGGGTTTACACGCTTCGATGACGGAATGAATGCAGAGTTTGAGAGCCTCGCTGAGAAACGTAAAGCTTATAGCAGGGCAAAACGTCTTACCGGGCTTATAAATCTGTTCGATGATGTACAGATGGAAGAGAAGGTTGGTAACGATTATCCGGATGCAAAGCGGCGGCTTGCAGCCACTTACGCACTGATGGTTAAAGCCGGAAGGATGACTCCTGATATATCTTCTCGTCCGGAAAATCCTGTCCTATTTATTGAGTGGTATCTGCTTAACTCATTGCGAGTAAAAGTCCTTCAGCAGGTAGGTCACAAAGAAACCCTCGATCCGTTTTTTGACTATGCCCAAAAGATACTTTCTCCAGTAATTTCTGATGTTGAGGAAATTTTTCATGATGCTCTTGGTTGTGAAAATACTCAGGGCTGTGAATCCCTTGCTCGTAAGACCCTGGCTCTTTTAGAGAGACTGCGGGATGAGGCAAAGGAACAACAGCAGCAGACAGAGCAGGAGGAGCAGGAGGCATATGATGAATCCGAGACCGATACCGATACCGAATCAGAAGATAAATCGCTTACGTCGACTGATAGTCGTGAGGATGATTCTGAGGACGATAGTGAAGGTCAGGCAGATACTTCCGATAACGCTGATCTTGCTCAAGAGGGATGTTCTGAGCCTTCAGAACTTGCTGAAGATAACGAGGGAAATAATGAACCCACCGGTGGCAATCCCACGGGTGATAACATTATTGAAGACGATACTGATGCGATTAACCCTTCCGAGAGTGAATCAGATGAAGCCAGTTCGACTAACGTTGAAGATGAAAGTAACTTTTCATCGGCTCAATGGGAGATACTGGCAGATTTGTTGGATGCCTTTCTTAGCAGTGATGAGGATAGCGAAGATTATCACGATGCTTTGGCTAAAGAGATTGAAGGTATTGCATCAAAAGTATCCGATGACGTGAAAGCCGAATTCGGTGCTTCTGAATGGGATATCCCTGATCTCCTTATCGATTTGAATGTTTACAATGAGGCTTTGTCTCTGAGTCATTCAATCGGTAGCGACTTGTCTGTTTTACAGCAGGTTAAAATGCGTGGCCGAAACAAAACTCATGAGCGTGGAATTACCTTCGATGGAAATCGATTAATTCTGTCACAAATGGGAGTTCGTGATGTCTTCAGAGCTCAAAGCGAATCTAAAAATAGAGGGCATGTTGGCCTCGTATTAGTTCGTGATATTTCAGCGTCAATGGCTAATGATGAAAGATATATTCATGCCATTAAGTCAGATCTTGCTTTATCGATGGCCGCTGAAAGTTTGTCAAAAATGCATGTCTCCAATATAGTTTTTCCCTTCAAGGAAAGTGAATTTGAGATTATCAAAACGTTTGATCAAAGCGTTGAGGAATCTCTATCGAAATTCACTCTTGGATGTAAGGGTTATTATACCCCTACGGGATCTGCTTTAATGGCAGCTGTTGATCTGTTACTTGACAGCCAATTCGATAGGAAAATAATTTTTCTTATAACTGATGGTTATCCGAATAAATCGGAATTTACTATCGTCGAAGTTATGGAAAAGGCTAAATGTAATGGAATAGAAATCGTTGGTGTTGGTATTAAGACTGATGAAATAATTGGTTTTGAAACGGACACTTTCGTAACAGTTGATGATACTTCTTTATTGTCTATTGAAGTCAGTAAGCTAGTTCATCAAATACTTTCTTAATAAACTCTACCCAATCGGGGCAAAAAGGCCCCGGTGGGTCTTTTTGCTCCATGAAGGAATAAGGAGCAAAATATGACTCAGATAAAAACTTACCGTGTAGAACATGAAAAAGTCGGTGCGATGCATAAAGTCCGTATTTTCGGACGTGTTGGTGAAGTTATAAGCAATGATAGCCCTCAGGAAAGAATCTTCCGCGAAGTCACTATAGCGGAGGGTAATAGCCAGCAGGCTGCGTTACTTGTAGATAACTACATACAGCGTCTTGAGAATAATGGCTTCACGACTGAAGCATAAATGTTGAGGGCCCCCGGGCCCTCTTTCTTAAATTCTGCGTTGTGGGTTTCTCCCTGTCTTCTGCACCGCAGAAGGCATTGAGAAACTCACAATGCCAGATAAGAGAGATCATCATGACTTATGCATCCCCGGCTCTTCGTCGTAAACCACAGGAAGTATCTGAACACTTTATTAAACTCGTTCATGCTCGAATTGCTGAAGTGTCTGGCTGGAAGTATATATTCGAAAGAATACCTGCTTTCAAAGACGCTTGTGCAAAAGCCCCGAGCCAGGTTCCTTGCCCGTTTACTGGCGCAGGGAAATCGAAGTTTCGTTTCCGGCAAAAAGACCTTTATACCGGATGTGCGATCCATAATGACTTTCCGGTAAATGAGTTTTGCGACGGAATTGATGTTCTGGCGAAATATTATGAATTAAGTAAAACGCAGACTTGCAAAAAGATTCTCTCAGATTTTTTCGGGATGGATCTGCATGCTCCGTTAACTGACGCCGACATTGAAAATGAACGACGCTATAAATCAGCAGTTCGTGCCACAGAAACTCTTGACCGAGAGGAAGTGGCAAAGCGAATGCGAAAACTTGATGTGATGTATCACTATACCGGTGAAATAAAGCCTAATACTCCTGTTGCTTTGTACCTCCGTAATCGTGGGATCTCCCGCTTACTGAGTCACTTACCAAAGGATTTAGGCTTTAATAACCGGATCTACTATTGGGATAAAGATAAGCAGAAATCGATTATCTATCCGGGAATGATTGCAATCTATCGTGACACCCGAGGTCGGCCTCTGACTATCCATAGAACATACGTAGACAAAAACGGTGATAAGGCACCTGTAGAAAATCCAAAGCTGATGATGAAGCCTCCTGCCGATATGACAGGTGGCTCAATTCAGTTGTTTGACCCTCACTATGATTCAGGTAGTTCGACCTGGACACTGGGAGTGGCTGAAGGGATCGAGAATGCGCTTTCTGTTGTAGAAGCGACTTCAACACCATGCTGGGCAGCCAGCTCCGCATGGTGCCTTGAAAACGTTACTGTTCCTGATTTTTTACTGCCTCCGCCGGATGTAAAATATATAAACTTTTATATCTGGGCGGATAAGGATATTGCTAACTCACAAGGCACTCGTGCCGGTATCGAAGCTGCTCAGCGACTTCAAAGCCGCATGGTTGAGTTTTTGGCTAAACGATATCCCGCATCAAAGCTGACAATTGAAGTCTTCGAACCAGCACAAGATATTCCTGATGGGAAAAAGGGTATCGACTGGAACGATGTTCTCCAGTTAACAGGGCAGGATGGATTCCCGATTCACTGGGCTCCTGAATGTCTTAATCAGCTGTAACAACGATAACTCCCCCGCATTTTGCGGGGGGGGTTATCTTATCAATATTATTTTTTAAATTGTATTGATAAGATAACCGCTTTCCTTCGTGATAATTACCTGCCTTTAAGGTCTTTTCACGGCTGAGATGCTTGCTCAGTTAAATAAATGTGCGGTACTACTGGCTATGGTCGGTTGTATGACATGGTTATTCCATAAACTATTAAAACCCATAACGGGAGTATTACCGTTATGGTGATGCTCGTCGTTTTACATCGGAGAGCATTTTAATGAATTTTCAAACTAACGAAGTTTTTAATAAATTTGCTGCTGTTATAAAATCGCGCATCGTCAATGAACCATCGTCATGCTATTTGCTGCATGATAATGAGATAGATATAACGATTTTGAAACATGGCATATTAGAAAATGACAGAAACCTGTTGTACGTAGTTCGTCCTTCAGGAACGTGTTTGTTGCGTTGTGACAAATATTTCTATCCGAAATATTATCTTCGTTGCCGTGGAGATTATAAGTCATTCATATATGTCCATCTTGATCTACATAGTGGTGAAGCTAAAGAAATCACATGGGAGCAAGCAGACGATATGCTGTCTAGTCCAGGAAAACCCCCATTAAAAGGAAATCTTGGACGATTTGAGTATATAAAAGTTGTGGTTGAGGACCTTCGTATTCGAGGTTACGCTGATTATCTTCCTGCGTATAATCTTGATGACCTTCGCCGTTTTGCCTTACAGGACGACCGCCCATCCCTTGTCAGATACATTGACAATGTAATGGCAACGGTCTGATTGGTTGCTAATTGATTTACATATTTTCCCTGATGGCCAACCTGCATCAGGGAGGCCTCAATAACGACTGGAGGCTGTATGAAGTTAGCTACGGACCTGGTAAAAGCTATTTTGATTAGAAATGGTGTTGAACCAGTAAATATAAGCGAATCATCTAAATTATCTTTGAAACAACCACTGACAGAACTTAAATTCAGTTTATATTTGCGAACTGAGCATTTATCTCACTTCCTACCCGGTTATGTTTATTCTATAAAAGAATGTCCACTGTCATATGACATCGGGATCGAAATTCAGAAAATCTTCGAAAGTTTACATTTGTTAAACGAAGAATTTGAATCCCTCGGTTTTGTTTCTGTATGGATAGAAATGCATCAAAGCATTTTTGAACAAAGTCGGTTTAAGAAAAGTAACTTTACTTTTCGGGAGGAAGAGGTCGAGCTTGCTAAAGGGCTTGTTTGTTCTCACAATTCACAAATAAGTAATGCGGCTTATTTCTGGCTTCAGCACTTTGAGGAGTTTATGATTTATGTTCGTAATAAGCTTATCGACCTCTTTCGAGAGGCCTATGACCTGATCCTTGGAATGCAGCAAGTATTTTTCATTCGGGAAAAGGAAGAGCTGTTGAAAACTATAAGTTATGGGGATGACCTGTATGAGGTGAAATTAATGGCGGCTGAGCTTTACTCTATCGAACAGAACTTAAAGTGTTCTGAATCGATAAGTACAAAATCTCAAGCTTCGGCATATATTAACCGCATCCGTGAGTTTGTGCGTTCGGGGTGGAGGCAGGGCTATATAGTCTGCCATCATAAGCGAAGTAATCAAATCTCATCATTGTCATTACCGATGTACTTGAAAGATACGTCAGGCCGAAGTGCTCGAAAGCGAGTAAAACGTCTTATATCTTCTACAGTTTGTGGTAGAAATAAAGATTTAGGTCTTACAGATTTTTAATTAAATTATACCCATGTGGGGATCACACCCCATATGGGAGTGATCCCTTTTTTATTGAGAGAGGATCACATGAAAATTATCGAAAAAATCATTAATGCCTTTTTGGTTGTTCAACATAAAAAAATACAGGTTAAAAACATTACATTTTTAGACAATGGGCAGGGCATGTTCTCTGGTATGTCTTTTGATGCTGATGTTTCACTGGAGTTTATGTATGAATCAGCAAAAGCATATAGTTCTTGTTTCTGTGATATTCCCTTTCCAGGTTTTGAAGATGCAAATCTGGAGGAAATTACGAAATTTCAATTAGATGCTTTGAAGCAAAGAAAGAATCATTCTTTCATTGTTAACCATTTGAGGTTTCCTATAGTTTTAAGGGAAGGGTGCAAAATCGAAAGAGGAGAAGTCTATTCAATTTCGAATTGCACTTATAATAAAGAAAGATTGCAGTATCTTTTTTCTCAGGATATTTACGGTAAGTTGTATAATTCCTTAGAGAAAGAATTAAGCTCGTTTTTCTCATTTATCAATGTTGAGGTGCACGAGTTGTTAAAAGATGCTGTATGCTTTGCATTAAAAATCCTGAATAAGATATCTTTGGATACACCTGAAAGACTTATTAAAGCTTTTAATTATCGTGACTGGTATTGTAGTTACGATGTTGAGCTTTTTAGGAAAGGCTTACCTGGTCATATTCTGGAAGAGCTCATTGCTCCAGATATCTTACTTTCAGACCTTAACGGTTGTAGAAAAATACTTAGAAATGCAAAACGATTTCTAAATGGACATACAAAAACCAATTGTGTTTATATTAAATATGAATGGTGGTTGGGGCCTGTGGATACCTCACACTCAGCTAAGTTGATGTCTGACAAAGAAATTAACAACCGAAGTGACTTGAAGAATTTTTCAAAGGTCTTTTTCAAAGAGTGTTTAAGTTCTGGTAAGTCGGAATATGAAAACCATCTTAGTGAAAAAGAACATGCGCTTCGCTACAATTATTAATTAAAATTATTTTCTCCCATAGGGATTTCTCCCTTTGGGAGAAATCCCTCTATTAAGAGGGTATTTAAATGAATGCGATACAAAAGTTAGTTGAATCTATTCTTGTTAAAATGGGTTTTGTTGGCGCTGTAGTGGAAAATATATATTTGGATTCAAAACCATTTCGGCATATTCGATTTGTGGCTGATATTCCAGTAATATCTTTTCTACCTCATTTGGTGAAATATCTTAAGGGCGCAGACCATCTTTACTGTGGTAACGATGATTTGCATCCTCTTTTCATTTATTTTTCCGAAGCGGCTACATTAAAAGCAGGCCCTGTAAATCTCGCGAACTTTCGTTTTGAAGTTTCTATAGCTTCAACTCATTTACGACTGGTCTCAGAGCAGCCTGATTTGCTTATCAAAGGATTTAACCGGGATAATCTAGAATACGTTTATTACCGCTCAGATTTGGCCTCTAAGGATCTTATACTAGGCCTTGTTGAACACGGTTCTCCTTTCATAAAACATCTACATGGACTTATACAAAAGCGAATTTTAAACGAGTTCTCTCTGATTTTTTCTGTTCTTGAAAAGATTTTAGAAAGCGCGAAGCCACAAATTCTTGCTTGCTTCCATAGTGTTGATTATGAAATGAACGTAAAAATAATAGCCGAAGCTATACCTGAAACTGTATCTAATCAGATAGTCACATCTGATTATATAGTTAATTCTATATCAGATGCGGACAAGTTTATAAATCATGTTCGTCGCTATTTAGCAGGCAGGGTAATGAAGAGGCGGATATACGCTGAATTAGATGTTTGTGAAGAAACATCAAATATTTCACTAGTGAACTTAGGATGCTTTACGTCTCCTCTGCTCGTTACGGAATATCAAATGTTTAAGCCACACTCTTCAGGGTTATATCGAAAAGCTATAAACAACTCCTTAAAACAGTTCAAACCAGAAATGCATGTACCTTCTGAAGAACTCTTTTATAATTAATCTAACCCATCCGGGAACTTGCTTCCCGGTGGGAAGCACTTCCTTTTTAGTCATGAGGTAGTGTAAATGTTTAAAGAATCTGACCACGTGGAATTTGTTAGTGCCTTTCTTTATCAAAATTTAGGCCTTAATGTTCCCGCTGACGATATAACCGTTCAATTATCTGATACTTCGTTCGACAAAGTAACCTTTGATTACGATGTAGATATCGATAATTTAAATTGTATGTTGGATCTCTACATATCTGAACTAATAAAGCACAACGCATCTTACTCCGATTCTATTCTTTTGAAACAAAAAATAATTTATTTTCTTGGAGTATTTAAGAATTTCGGATTTTTTACGTTTGATATTCGCGGATATAGTAATACTTTAAGCCCAGTTAAAGTTATTGATATTGTTTCAATGATTATTAATGACTGTGAAGAGTTATCTAAAGCTAATTCTTCTACTGATGCTATAAGAAATCTTTATCTCGATAAAATGAAGGTGGATGGGAAAGTGTTAGTTGCGAAATTTGCACTTAAACAGTTTTTTCATTCCGACTTTGGTGACTTTATCTCATTTGTCGAGAAAAGAATTACAGATTGTCTTAATGAAACTTTAAGGATTATCAAAGCTGTTGAACATGGCTTTGTACGTGTTGGGCAGCATAAGATTAATCGCCGTATTAATGATGACTTATAGTTATGCATTGATTTCAATACTGATGATTATCCGGCAAATATGCCAGATATATATATTAAGTTTAACGATACATTTGATGGGAACGGGGCGTTATATTGTGACAATGATGCCCTCATATCCCTCTATACCGATGTTGCTTCAATTATCAATGTGCCGGTGATGATGGAAGTAAGATTGATCAATAAAAGAGGGCGTGTTGTCTGTGATTCTTCGCATTCAACTTACGTATCTCTCGAAAGTAATGACCGATACAGAGTAACTGATCGCACATTACTAATAACTGAAGCTTTTGACGATTTTCGTAACGCGTCTCAATGATCCTTTTGCTTCAGTCCAAAAAAGTAACTTTGGTTGGCTGAAGACACTTGTCTATGACAATGTAAAATCTGTCGCTGGCATCTTCTTTTAGCTTAACCAAACTTTTATCTAACCCAGTGGGGAAGTCGCTTCCCTTCTGGGGCACTTCCTCTCAAATTTGAGGTAGTGTATATGACACATTCATCTGATGATAAAAACTATGTCCGAGCAGTTCTGAGCTATCTTGGCATAGATTTTGATGAGGCGGATATAGTATTAAGTGTTTGCCATTGTCAAAGTGACGAGCTTTCTTTTACCTGTAATATCAAAGCTATTGAACTCAAGAATGCTGTTGATTTATATGTCGATAGTATCTCTGAGAATGAAATAGAAGCTTTAAACAGAGAATCTTTAAAATCTCGACTCTGTTACTTTTTTGAGGTGTTTGACGCAGTCTCTGGTCAGTACCTTGAGATTTCAGGAAAACACTTTGCAACTAGCCGTTTTGAATATGATGATGTTTGTAGTGAAGTTCTTAGCATGTCTAATGATGTTTCTCAGTCGAAAGGTTATGACCGGGATGAATATAACAGACTGATGCAGGTTGATGGTCAGGTTATGATTGCCCGTTTTGCTTTGCAACAGTTCTGGGATACTCATTTTATTGGACTAATAACATTTGTATCTGAGTCTATAACATCGAGCCTCTATAAAGCTTATGAAACTTTTAGTGATATAAGTTTGGCTTGCTATAAACTGAGTGAATATTCTTATTCACGCTCTATCAACAGTGAATTGACCCTTAATATTTCACTTAAAGAAAATGACTTCTGTGAGGACCTATCTGATTGCTATATGGAAGATGAGGCTTTACCTTCTGGTAGGGTAATTTCTCGACGCAACAATGACTCCATAATAAGTATTTATGAGAGCTATGCTGCGGCTTCTTATATTCCGATGATTGCATCTTTGGAAGTCGTTGATGAATACGGCGAAGTGGTTACTGACCTCTGCCATACCGTTTATGTTTCAGAGTTAACCGGTGGGCGGATTAAAATCCACGACCGTAATGACTTAGTATCTGAAGTTTTCGATAACCTAAGAAATTTAAATCTTGCAGTTGGAGATTCAGTTTCACAAGCTGCTTGATTCTTTCCCTGATTTTGATTTTTTCTCACATACTCTTATGGCACGGTTTCCGTGCCTTTTTTTTGCCTCGCTTACAAGCGTCTACTCCTCTTCTACCTATCCCACCTTACATCACCACTTAAAATCTATCTTTCTAATTCCATTATCCTTTTCGTAGCCTCTAATGCTCTGGTATGAACATACTCTTTAAACTCAAAAAAGTGCTATTAACGAAAAAAAATCCCTAAAGAGATTTGTATACTGTTCTCAACCAAGGAGAGCTCATGAATGAACTAAAATCCAAAAACGAGAACAGTACCAAAAGCAACTTTCCCCCGGTTGATAATCAGTTTTGCTTTTACCATGTTGATTTCAGCATAGAACGACTACTTTCAACGGCCGAGGATCTCCAGCTTGAGTACATCTTCCAGAAACCTGGAAGTGAAGTAAGAAAGGATTTGGTTGAGCGATTCGAACGTGGAGAGCGCTTTGTTACAGCTTCACACTGTGACAATTTCTGTGAAATCCTTGGTTGTCAAGGCCATCAGGAAAATGCATAAACCCATAAACCTACATTTCCACTTTTAAGGATGTTCACTAAAGAATGATTGGAGAAAGTATTTTTGACTGGGTAATTTACGGAATATCCATTTTGATATTTGCCTCAGCACTAATTGAAGGAAAGACAACTCGCTACCCAGCACTTTTTTTCTATGGGAGTTTAATTTTAATGTTAATCCTGATAGTTGCTGGAGGCCTTAACTGGTGGTTCTACAGGTCAAAATATGGCGCAGTAATCGTTATCTTCACAGTGGTCTCTTTACTGATGACTCGATTCCGCCTGGTCATATATAAATTAAGATTAAGAAAGTTAGTTTCAGAAATCAGATTTCGTATAAAAACGGGTTTTCGTATAATTCTTGTTTTGTCGGATAATGAGGATGAGCGTAATGTTCTGCTGTCTATGCTTAGCAACGTATTGCCAGAGCAAACGCTTATTCACACGCGTGATGCTCTCGGACCTCATTCAGAGCCTATCCTAAAAGCTCTTGAGCTACATCATCAACAGGGAACAGGTTACATACTCGTCTGTGAACAACAAATCTCAGCGCGTACGTGGTTGAGTATCGTAGAAAATGGGAAACCTGATACATCTATAGCTGTTAATTTTCATTCGATCCCAGAAATGGAGTGATTTTTCAATGAGTAGAACCGTTTCACAAAGTGTCACAGAAGATTGTCTTTTTGATACCCGCACACAAGTCAGATTACAACTAAGTCGAAGCGTTCATAAAACGCTGGCATCTGCTAAAGAAATTTTACAGGGAAGGGGGGTTGATTCGGTCTCTATTGAAGATCTTGTGCGAGCCTGTCTTGAAGAGAACCAGCCAATTGATCTAGCCTCACTTTACCTTGAAAATCTCTTAAAACAGAAAGGTACCAGCATTTGCGATTTTTAGTGTTTTCAAACCTATTAGATAAAATGCCGGTTGTGTTTATATAACATCAATAATTTCATGCAACAGGTAAAACATGAGTACTCAAAAGCAACTTTCCAGAACTACCGGCACTGAACGTATGTTTAAGGAAGAGCTGGCGTTATCCTTAATTTGTTGGGTTTTCACCAGTCCTTTTACCAACTGGACCGATAAAGTCTTCAGTGGTATTGAAGTTCCGTCTGAAGGACCGTCATCATTACGGGGTGAGACAGAAAAATTCTTTCGTTTTGTCGTTAATGAAGAAGGCTACGACGCAGGAAGGGCTGCTATTGGTCTTGACCTATGTTGTTTTTCACTTCCGTTGTGTTTGTTCCCGGACGCTGCCCTGTCTGAGGAAGAGGTTATGAGTAAGTTAACCGGAGAAGTTATCCATGGAATTCTTCTTTCCTTACCTGAGTTTATTGATATGCCAGAAGTGCTCGCTTACCAGGTCAGGGATGAAATTCTTGCTTTTAACACTCGCTGTGGAGACGGGATCTTTCATGGTTGGAACACGGCTTCAGAATTGTGGAAGTTTGAAATCTTTCCCCGCACCACCATCATGATGCAGCATACTTCGGCAATACATTAAAATTAGGCGGGGCAGAATGCATAAAAAACTTTTTCTTCTCGAATGGAAACCCTGTCAGAGCCGCGTATGGGCCGGTTGGATGGCCCTGTGGTTGACTATCAGTTTTCTGATGTTATCTGCCTTGCTTATGACAGATCATCTCCTGAACAAAGTCATCCTGCCGCCAACATGGTTGTTGATCTGGTTTTCGCCAATGCTGGGGTTTTTGATAAAAGTTCGCGTCGTCGAAACTCAACATTTCCTGGAGCATGACCTCTGTGTTGCAGGTTTCTCTTTTTACCGCTGGAAGAGGTTAGTTTCTCCCGGGCTTTGGTCAGTTGACTGTATAAATGGTCGTTTTCGCCTCAATCGGATCACCCAGGTGGGTAAGACTATCCACTATCCATGGCGTCTCCATTATCATCCTTTGTTCATGAGCCCTATCGAACATAAATCGCATGCTGTGAAAGCTGTTTCAAAATGACTTCTTTAGAGGTTTACATGACATTTATGTTCTGCAAGGTCAGCCTGGGCAGCAAAATTGATTGGAAATAACATGAGCCTGGAGAAACGTATGAGTTATGACGATTTGCCCTATTTTCGTGACCAGATTCTGGAACGCATCGACTCGCTCAAGTGTTTTCTTTCGAACACCCCCCCGATGATGGCAAACCTGATGACTGTCTCCACCGTATCTAGAACAGAAGAGCGCTTGAAGCAGGTTAAACCCATCAGGGTTAGTATTAAAGACGATGCTTCGGTTGAGGAAATTATTCAGGCACTTACTGACATCTGTGTGGATGACATAGAGTCATTAAGTCATGATTCCACCAAAGTAACCACTAAATACCCGGGTCTAATCATTGTCCCCGAAAGAGCAGATCTTCTCGAAAGCTTGATCACTTCTATAAACGAAGCAAAAAATGATTTTGCTGCGGCAATGAGGCGTATCGATAATAAAAAGAATGTCCGTTTTGATAAAGTGCACAAGAAGCTCCCGGGCCTTGTCGCTATGCACTCAACAAGAAATATCCTTTTCATCAAGTCCCAGCTTAAAAAAGTTACTTTTTCATGGCGGCTAAACCGAAACCAGGAAGTTAAAACAGCAGAGCAACTTGTGAGTTTGTTGGAGCGCAGGAGAGCCTCAGAAGTAAAAAATGTAGCAACTACCAATTTGAATGTCGTGTCTAATATCGATAAGGCTTTACACCGTCTTGAATTTCACCCACTGAAGCAGGGCGAATCTTATCGCCTTTGTCGAACTAACTCTTTCCCTGTTCCGATTGCTCACATTTTTGCATTTAGGCCTGAAGGGCAGGAACGAAACGGGAATAAATATGCTGAGACTGATTATTCAGTAGTAAAAGCATCCTTGCCCATTTTCGCAGCAGGCAACATACCTCAATTAAAAACGCTCTCTGACTGGGCTCCTGAAAACAGCCAGGGTCCGTCCAACCAACGGAAGCTGAGCCTGAAATATACAGAACTCGTGCCGGGGGCTGAGCTGGGCATTTTCATTGTCAGCCCCGAAAATTAAGGAACAACAATGCAATGGATTTCCACAGCCAGCCAGAAAATCGATGAGCGTCTCTATCGTGTCTGCGTCTGGGTAAAAAAATATCACGCTGATGCGATTAACCGCGTTGTGCTAACCGTTGATCTAAGTAAAGCCCGACATGACCCTGACGAGGACCAGGTAAGAGCAGAGCTGCTGTGCGGCCATTATTTTTTGCTTCGTAAGGAAAACGCTTCGAACTCTGCGCCTGACGATCAAAAGTTTGCTTTCCTGCCTGACGGGCGCAATCTGTGTTGGCAGACCGCAACCCCGGTGCTTCAGCATCTCCTACTCAATAAAAACGTTCCTGAGTCGCTGAGGTTGCTTACGGACTACATACATATGCGTCTGGCCAGGCTGACAATGGTACCTATGTCCGGAACCATCATGAACGAGGCTCTGCTGGACAGCATCAGCTGGGTTAAGGTGGATTTGACCTACTTCTGGCAGTACGAACAGCTCAGCTCTCATCTGGGACCCATCCAGATAACCCACAAGGCACTTGTACGCTTCGGGCACCTGGCAAAGAATGATGAAAACTCCAGTGCCATAAGAATTCTGCGTCAGCGTCTGTCTTCAGAATTCTTACAAGAATTTCAGATGGCTGAGGATGAGCTAAAGCGCAAACAGTCGTTGATGGGCACCATGGACGTGAAAATGCTGTTTCATGCTCATTACCCCAGCCAGAAGATGCTGGTGGCTCGATATAAAAATGGTTGGGTAATGGTGGATTGTTTTCTGTTTCACCATACCAAACCTAAGAAAAAAGCAAAAAACAAAACTACTGTGGCTAAGCCTCAACTTAAACAGACTAAAAGAGAAGGGAGTGAAAATGGAACTGGGCATTATGGTGTGCATCGTGTTGTTACTCTCAGTGGCGGCGGCGTGGATCAGTAATAAGACAGTTGATTTGCTCGAAAGATTCTATTTCAAGCGTCCGCTGAGCATGGAGTACGCGGCATGGCTACGTGTAATGTGTGCAGGCTTGTTATTAGTTTTTATTCAGGTTGCTCCCCAATTTACACTCCTGTATACCCTTAAACTTGTCACGCTTATTAATCTTGGAATCCAGACAATGAAATTAAATGGCGTGTACAAATATAAAAGGACGGGAATTTTGCCTCCGGGAGGGGCACTCTCTAATCTCACCAGACTTAACCCGTTCAAGAAAAAATAAAGTTATGCGCCCGTGAGGGCGCTATTCATCAAAGGCATTTCGCATAAGCTTGATCATGGCTTTTTTACCAGCTTCAATATTGCGAATGTAGCGCATAACCATTTCTTCATTCGACCAGTTCCCCATTTCCATAATCTGTGGTAGCGAGTAACCTTCAATATCCAGCTGTATCGCACCGCCTACACGAACGCTGTGCCCTGTCCAGTAACGGGTTTTAGTCTCATTTGGATAAAGCTCATTCCACATTTCTTTAAATGCCCGTAAAAGGGAATTTTTGCTGAGCATACCGGCATCGTCCACAGTGTCTTCCTCATCTTCATCGTTCAGAAGACTTTGTTTAGCACGGTAGGGCAGGTTATGCCGTTTAAGAAGCTCAGATAGCTCATTCCCTTTACTCCGAAGCTTCCAGCCGGGTGGCATATAGCCTGTATCATGGAAATTTACGGCCTGGAAAAGGTATTCATCCGGATGACTGTGCTGATCCATTTTCACAAGGTTCATCAATCTCAAGAGGCAGTTAGTTAACTGACGTGTCAGCCGGTAGGTAAGAAGTGTACTGATGTTCGTTTTTGTACGGTATACCGTCAGGTTAAATTCACCGGTCATACTATCCAGAGACAGATCTTTCAGACGTATACGGCGAATTTCGGATGAACGGAGCAGTGTTTCAAAGCCTGTCCAGATCAGGCACAGGTCACGAAGCTTACGAACTGAGTTTGTAGTACTGCGTAACTTTATCAGAGCCTTGAGATCGCCAATAAGAAAGGGAGTTGCCTGTTTAGTCGTCTTTCGCTTCCGGGCTTCCGATTGTTTTAAGGCTTCCAGCATGTACCATGCTTCAGACGTAATAATCCCGGGCAGGTTAAGCCCTTTTTTATGGATACTGTTTAAGGCCTGAAGACAGCTGTTTATGCTGCTTCGTGACAATTTGCCTTCAAGATGCCCCATAAACGCCAGCAGAGCTTCCTCAGACACGGGGAGCGAACTTACTGGCCAGTCTGTATGCAACCGGGCATTCGCCTGATACCATTCGTTCCATACTCGTAGCCAGTGCAGATAGGTTTTAGCTGTGTTGTATCTCAGATGGGAAAAGTAACGGATCAAGCGTGAAAGCTGTTTATCATGGTTGCCGAACGTTTCCAGCTGCTGATGCAATTCGCTTTCCGAAAACTGTCTGATCACTGATTGATTCTTCATCCTGCTCACCGGGATACACTGGTTTTATTTACAGTCATTTTAGCACTCATGTACCTGGTTATGAACAGGGTGGAAACAACGAAAAAGGTTGTGAAATCGTTAGGCTTAAGTGAAAAATGATATTAAGATTATCCCTGGCCAGTTGAGGCCTGTCTAAAGAAGGTTGATTATGTCTGACACAAAGCAGTCTTATTTAATGAAATTCCGTAAGTGTAGTTCGTTCGAAACGCTCGAAAAAGTATTTGAAAGGTTATGTGAAAAAAACTCGGGTGTCGCCTCTCTTGAAATTTCTGGTGCTTATGATCATCGTAAAGCTGAACTGACAATGAAAAAGTTATATGACAAAGTTCCTGCGAGTGTGTGGACCTTTGTTCGCGAGTAATTATTGATATTGGCACAACAAAAAGACTGTGTCTGGATTTGAAAATAGTTTATGCCCCTTTCGGGGCTAAAGGCACTGTAATAGCCTGTCTTTTTAACTTTCTTATTAAGTTCGGAGAAAGACTTTAATCATAAGCCAAGCCCACTGCTAAATACATCCGATATTCTCCTTAATTTTAGAAGTTGTGATAAAAGTTACTTTACCTAAACTTCTCTCTCCATATTTGTAAGGCTCTCATTTGATTCTTGTCAAACATTAATCTGGAAAACTAAAAAATCATTTCTTTTAATTCGTTTTACAGAAATCCTCCTCCGTTATTTCGGATATAGTTTGAATAATTATCAAAAACGGGGTGCAGCCATGCGTAAGAGTTACACATTTGGTATTCCATTTGGACTCCAGAGAGAATCAGGACTCTTTTTAGATATTACAGAGGTCAGCCGGGGTATCGACTGTAACTGCATCTGCCCCGCTTGCAAAACTGATCTGTTAGCAAAGCAGGGGGAGGTCAAGCTTTGGCATTTCTCACACAGTACTGCTGTAGCCGGTGACTGTGATGGTCTGATGGAAGCCATCCGGGGAAAAATTATTGAAGTCATCAACGAGCACCAGGTTCTTGGTTTCCCAAATCTTCTCGCTGGCGACGATGGTGGGCCGGTTTCACTGAATGAGGTTATTGGAAGCGGCAGTATGTTCGGAGGCACAGCTGATCTGTTCGTAAAGGTTAATGATTTATGTGTGGCCGTCTTTCTGGACAGGGATCGTAGCATTTCTGCGAAGTTAACCTTTGACCACCTTCATCCTTCCGAAAGAGTTGCCGCATTGCGTATCGATCTTCCAGATATTGAATATGAAATCAGTCAGGTGCAGCTCGGGCGACGTAAAACAACATACAGTGAGTGCATTGAAAGCCTGATCATTGATGAGACCAGTTCCCGGGAATGGCTATATCATCCATTAATGCATGAACTTGAATCTGAACCTCTTCAGGAGTATCGGGGACGGGAGCCTTCAGAGGAAGGGCCTCTTCTTCAGCGCCTTGCTGACTGTAAGATGAAATTGCCTGATATCCTTCCGGGCAGTCATAACGCGTTAGTCAGGTTACAGCAGGATACGATTGTATGTCTGTGTCGGTTAACGGTTCGGGCTTATGACATCGCTCAGACCGATGAATTTCCTTTGTTCCTTCGCTATTTCAGGTTGCACTGCCTGGAAAACAGCGAACATGTCAGTTACGAAAGACTGATCTGCTGGCAGGAAATGATTTCAAAAACCCAGGAAGGCCAGTCCTTGACACAAAACGAACTTGAATATCTTCATGAGATTGTCCGCATCGCCTTATACAATCACCGGCTTAACAATGTCAGTATTTCAGATGTTAAAAACCATGACACAGGAAAGGAGAGCGGCAGGGTAGAGCCACAAAACTATTCACTCTTATAAATAAATTGGGCTTTGCGCATTAAACCCTTGCCGCAGGAGGTGTACCGCATATCCGGCACAGACAGTCAGTTTTTCTGGCAGCTTAAATTTGACACAGCTTAATATAGTGATTCATTAAACAGGTTCAGTATGCTGCCAGAACGTTTTAGTCGTTATGGGCGTCCGTTAGTTTTCTACTAACTGAACGACGACCAGCCTGCCGCCTTCCTCCTTTGACAGAACAAACTGAGCGTTATTCGTCAGTTCAATTTTTTCCCCAATGGCAATCTGTCGTTTATCCGGTAATGACATAAGCCCATTTATGCCTTCATTTACTAACCACCACTGATCGTTATGGAAAACAAAATACCCAACTCGTTTCCTTTGCAAATCGGTTGTACGCTCATTTGGCGCAATGAGGCGATTCACATGCCACGCATAGATTGACTGCCCGCTCCACACCATCAACCGGTGGTCGTCAGGACGATAACTGCCTTCCTTTCGGGAAGAATATAAATTTAGAACCGGTAATTTACCCTTGTATGGCGTACCGCAGTAGGGACAAACCGGCTTTGTCTTACCCGAGAAAACGTACCATTTCTGTTCACACGCCTTGTTCTGGCAGGGCTGTATCAGATCGACTGTTTTAACCAGGGCGCTTTCCCACTCATCGGCGGTCGGGCGTTTAGTGGCATCGTGTAAGCCATCTATAAAGGCGCGCTCAAACAAAGGTGTCAGATAAGGGCCCATGATGGTGTAAGGAATTTTCTCCGGGTCAGCCCAGGGCAGTGAAAAGGACGATAGCTGACTGACTTTGACTGCATTGCTTTTGTCTGTCGGATGTTCAATGAAGAGTGCCTTCTCACCCATAGATAAGGTCTCATCACGTACTTCATCCGACATGTCATGTATTTTTCCGCCACGTAGCGGATGACGGAAGAACAGATACATGTAGATAAGCACCGACAGCGCATGACGGTCAGTAGTAATGCTTGGCAATACGCGGTTCGGATCCTCTTTGGAAAGATGACTGGTTTTCACCACTTCCGGAGCGATAAAATCCGGGGTGCCCACCACGTCGGGAGGATACTTTCCAGGGACAACCAGGCCGTCTACGTCAATGATGCAGGCATGTCCCATTTCTGGATCGATAAGCACGTTTTTATAGCTTAGATCGCTGTGACAGAGACCTGCCGCATGCATCCTTCTGACGGCTCTTGTCAGCAGCAGACAGACCTTGAGATAGGTAAGCGTATTGCCTCGTTCACGTGGGTCGAGAAATTTGTTCTGGTTGCTGGCGCTGGCAAACCATTTGCCTTCCTTTTCACGACCTTTTATGCCAAGAAAATCATCGTTTTTAGAGCCGTATTTAAAGAAAAAGTAGCTTTTGTAGGTTGGAACCACGATGCCGATTTTATGCCCATGCTCAACAACATGGGTCGGCCAGCAAAACAGGTCCTTCCAGTATTCACCTCCGGACTGGCCAAAAATGTTTTGCCTGTAGCGTCCGGTGATCATATCAATCCGATCCCGGGCCTGCTCGTTCTGCGGTTTATGATAAAAAGCGACGACGTATGATTTATCAGGCGAAAAGTAAACATCCTTCATCGAGCCCGAACCAATTACCTCGTCAACATACTGGACTGTTTCGCCGTCCTTTGTTTTGCACGTAACGATATTTGCCATATTGATCACCGAAAAAGCGTATCCCTTACCACAACACCGCAATAGTGCGGTCATCATGGTTCCCTGTGGAGAAAAAGTTAAGCCAGTCGCCTAACCTCTCAGGCGCAATACTGGCGTCTGTAAGGACAGGGTTGAGCTCATCAACGAGACGGGTCCATTTTTCGTCACTGCGAAGCCCATTATCCGTCTCAAACAGAGGGTCTGAGACGCCGTCTGTCATGAGGATCAAGTGAGATACATCATTCCATTTACCCACGCTGATGCGGCCGCTAAACGAGGGGTCTGCGATAATGCTCTGGTCAAGGAAACGGGTTTGTCCTGCGTATTCTCCGCTATCGGGATTTCCCAGTATCCTGACTTTACCGGAAGGGCTGTATGCACCTATCGCACCATCACCAAGCCAGAATGCAGTCGCAAACAGCTCGTTATCAGTTCGTAGCGCTACAGTTGCCAGAAGGGTTGTTGAATAGGATTTCACAGGTTGTTCTGCACAAATGGCTTCGTTCTGGATACTGTTGACCGCGAGCGTAGCTGCCTGTTTAAAATGATGAAGCATGGCGTTTATTGTTGCCTGCTGATCGCTCCCTTCCCACGCCGTGATGTGCTGCTTTAAATGGACGCCTTTCACACCACTGAGCTGATTTAAAAGGTAATCGCCAGCCGTTTTGACTGCAATCCGGGAGCCTTCCCGGGAATTTACCGCACTACCGGCTCCGTCTGCGACCAGCATGACAGACCATCCTGTTTCCTGGCAGTGGTTGATGTAGAAGTCGTCATCTCTGAAGCTTCCGGCATGCTCATGAGAGCGTCCCCGGCGACTGGCGGCAGCAATACGTATATCACCCCTGACCAGGCCAGCAGCGTCCAGATGGGACTTAGGGTAGGGAGCGTCTGCTGGTGGCTCTACCACCTTCCACAGGCTTCTCGGATCGGGATTGATTATAAATAGCTGTTTTGTTTCACATTCGTCGTGCGACGTGCATGACCAGATTACTGAAAGCTCTATATCGCCGCTTTCGGTGGGAGTACCTGTCAGCAACTCCTGTTCTTTGTCAAAAGACAGGCCAATGTTCCGGGGAAAGACAACGTCCCTGACAGTAGCCTGCTGGCCCTCACCCAGAACGATAGCAACCGGCGAAGAGAAACGTTCGCCTGCGCGGGCGTTGGGGATCGTTATTTTAGCTCTCGGGGGAACGGCAGGTGGCACAGCTAAGCTGGCCCGCTGCTGGCCTGTCGGTATCTGCCCGGGTTTTAATACCAGGGAAGACAGGTTTTCGTCTTCCCTCTGTGCTGGTTTATCAAATTCGTAATAAGGCATCAGCTTCCAGAACGGAGGATGAGGCTCATTTTCTGGCAGGGGTTGCAGTGCTGATGTATCGGTAGCGTCAATGCCCGGGTTATCAGCAACACTTACGACCGTTTGTTGCTGATCGGAAAGACTGGATGCTGACGAGGCGGCAATCTCTGCGTCGTTATCACCTTCGCTAACCCGCGCAGATAAACCCTGTGCAAGGCTCTCAATCCGCTCTTTAAGCCGCATAATTTCTTCGGTAAGGGATGGGTCCTGCGATAGAAGTAAAAGCCGCTCACCTTCAACAGGGTGGCCCAGCTCAGACAGAACTAAGCGGATAATCTTCTCTTCAAGTAAAGCATTTTGCGACATCAACCTCTCCCTCTGTTTACGTCGAAGTTAGTGTTTCCGCCATCATTGCTGAATGACAGGCCTGTTTCACACCACGGGCAGATCACGTCATCCGGGCCGTCAATACACAGCAACTTTCCGCATGAGCACAGGGCAAACGCACTGGCATTACCGCAGTGGGGGCAACCCGGTACGCCATGCAGTTCGCTGGTATTTACCTGCAAACCGGTAGCGGTGGCATCTGACCACGCAAAATAGTCCTCATCGATGGGATAGCATCCGGCAATATTAAAGCTGTTCAGGTTCAGACTGAAATCGAGCCCGGAAACCCTTGCTGGTGGCCGTTCATACTTCATCAGGTACGGACGACGGGTCTTGCTGCAACGGCCGGTAAGCGTAACGCAGTTTTCGTCGTACGCTTTTACTGGCTCGTCCTTGGCCAGCCGGACTATGTATTCAGTCTGGCTGAGCTCAGGTTGTTTGTCGTCCCCGACGCTGCGGCTGTGCGCCGTAACCGAGGCCGTGATCCATTTGATGAAGCGGGTAAAGTCCCCTTCCTGAGATTCGGTGAACAGCATGACATTCTCTGTCAGTTGCCGCAGGATATTCAGGTCCGCTGACGGCCCCAGGCCAACGGCAATGAGATTCACTTTACTCGCGTAGTGATCCTTCCAGCGCTTCACTTCTGCGGTTGTGTCGTCAGTCGGACGTCCGTCGGTAAGGAGATACACGACGGGTTTCCAGTCGCCTTTAGCCTCATGAGTGGTTTTTCTGACCTGGGTATCAATTTGCACGGTCAGCTCACGCAATGCAGCTCCAAGGCTCGTACCGCCGCCAACGGGAAGGCGGGGAGGGTAGAACGAGGCAATTTCGTGAAGAGGTACAATCGTACGGGCTACACCGGCAAATGCGATTACCGAGACCCAGGCTGTTTCAAGTGCGTGTGGATCCTTTCTTAAATCTCCGACGATCATTTGCAGACCATCAGTCATTTTTTTCAGGTTTTCACCAATCATGGACTCTGAACAGTCCAGGACAAAAAACACGGGAAGGCGTCTCATAATTTTCCTCGTACGGCTGGTACGGCCAGCAGAAAACGTTGCTGTACAGAAAGGTGCTGCCCGGAAACAGCACCTTTCTGTCTGTCAGAGCACCAGCTGGATTTCTGGTGGAGGAGGGGGAAGGGTATCAGTTCCGTTATTAATCCCCGCGCTTGTGCTGCCGGAAGACACGCTGGCCGATACCCATTTAAAGAAACCTGCAAACGCGGTTGAATCTAGCGTCTCCAGAGACACAACCTTATCGGTGAGCTGTTTTAAGTGCTCATGGCCTGCTTTAGGACCAACGGCGCAGGCAATGATGGATCCGAATCCCCGGCCGCGAATCGCTTTTACCGCTTCACCGTACGCCAGGGCATCAGAAGGGGTTCCATCAGTCATCAGGAATACCAGAGGACGCCAGTCTCCTTTGGTATCACCATCTGAGCGACGTACATCCCGTTCAACACACTGCATCAGACATTCAAGGGCAGCACCGGTGAACGTCCCGCCTGCGCTTGGCACAACGATGTCAGAAAACTGGAAGTCTTCCAGCGGCGTGAGAGGAATGAACTCACGCGCCTCATTGTCATAGGTGATAATGGAGATATGAACGCTTTCGAGGGCGTAGGGATCCTGGCGAAGAGCGCTAAGCATCGCCTGAATTCCAACGTTAACGGAATGGATTGACTCACCGCGCATCGAGCCGGATGTGTCGATAACAAGGTAAACAGGCAGGCGGCGCATCACATGTAATTCCTCAGGTGCGAGACAAACGAATCTGATTCTGAAGGCTCACCAATTGCCCTGAGTTTCCAGCCTGTAGCCTCGCGTATCAGCTCGGCAAAGACCATGGAGCGCTGGCTGGCGAAGGCGGGTCCGCCAGAAAGATCGAATCGTGCCATTTCAATATTACGGGCATCTACTGCCCGGATGAAGGCATTCTGAACTTTACCAAAGTGCTGCTGGAGCTTTTCACCATTGTAGATCTGAACGATGAACACAATTTTCTCGTACTGAGCGTCAAGGGAATTCAGGCGCACAATAATTTGCTCATCGTCACCGTCACCGGCTCCGGTTCGGTTATCGCCCGTCAGCCAGATATTGCCTGACTTATGGCGAAGGCTGTTGAAAAAGATGATATCGCCATTCACAAGCGTTGGTTTACCATTTTCCACATTGCCGAGATCGGTCACCTTTCCGGCTGAATTACACAGGAAAGCGATCACATCAAGGTCGTATTCTTCTTCTTTTTTACCAAAGATCCCGCCGAGAAAACCTTTCTTTTCCTCATTAATATCCCAACCGAGGCCGATAGTAACGGACGAGAGATCGTATTCATTTTTTTTCAGGCTTACGCCCTGGCCTTTGCTCAGACTGACAGACATGATATCCCCTTAATCAATAAAATTATAAGACCACATTTACTTCTGGCGGCGGCGGTGGCAGGTCTTCAAGACCGATCACTTCTTTTTTGCTGGACTCCACTTTCTGACTGCCTACCGAAATGCTCGCACTGACCCATTTAAAGAAAGCTTTAATCGTCGAACTGTCAGCTGTATCGAGCTGAACCACGATTTCAGTGATTTCTTTGAGGACGCTGGTATCGGCATCATGCCCGGCTGCACATGCCACAACAACGCCGGTTCTGGCCGCTTTAAAGTCATTCAGGCCTTTACGCCAGTCATCATTCGGACTTCCATCCGTCATCAGGAATACAAGGGGACGCCAGTCACCTTTAGTGTCAGCCGTCGTTTTCTGTACTTCTTTGGCAATGGAGCTGGCCGTGAGGGAAAGCGCTTCGCCAAGAGACGTGGTGCCGCTGGCTGTTAGTGCTGGCATCTGGAAACTCAGGAGGTCTGTCAGGGGGACTGCCTGTCGGGCTGAAGAATCAAAGGTGATCACTGACACGTGAGCCGTTTCGAGTGCATACGGATCCTGTTTCAGCGTGGTAAGCAGCGTCTGAACGCCATTTTTAACCGCTTCGATAGGCTCTCCGTGCATAGAGCCGGACGTGTCGAGTAGCAGATATACGGGTAAGCGTCTCAAATGTAATTCCTTCTTAAGAGATCGGAAGAGGAGAGTAGTTTCAGGAAGAGGCCAGGGTTTGTTGATTTGATAAAACGGCACGACATCTGTCGGGTGGAGATTAAATACTCAGAAGCGGCATTAAAGAAATAAGTTAACCACCATAGAATTACCGACATGTGAATGGCCTCTTATCAACAGAAAAATAATTCAGACCGGACTGGAATATAAGATTTCTGAAAAAACTCGGACAAATAAACTGTCTTATGTATGAAATTCATCATACATCACAGATCTGCATGAATGGAGTGTAAAACGCCCAAAGATTGATGTGTAGCACAAGAGGATGTCAAGACACCAGGTTTTGTAGTCAGTAAGGCGCTGCTGGCATTGCGGGAGGAGAATAGATCAAAACTACGTCACGCCAATACAGAGGTAAAATATGACAAAACCGGGGTTTTCACCCCGGTCTGAGATTTAGCGTCAGGACTTTTTAGCGCTGTATTCTTTTATCAGTTCGTCAACGGAGTGCAGAGCCAGCTTCTCTACCGCTTCACTTCGGGTCGAGCCACTCAGCGCAGCCAGACGGTCAATTTTTCTTAAGATCCGCATGCGTAGCGATAAGGACACGGCTGTTTTTTTATCCTTATCGAGTACGACCTTCCCTGTAGACTCACCGGTTTTCAGTTCAGCATTCTGTGCGAGCGCTTCATTCATCCGGCGAAGGGTCTTTTTATCCAGCTGGCCCGGATTAACGAGATGGTAGGAATGACCTGCCTTGCTGTATTTGATCTCCGCAGAATATGACTCGCGTAGCTCTTTGAGGGCCCGGGTTAATGTCGGCTCTGAGCATTCCAGACTGGTTATAATGTCGGCAGCGGAAACGGGCTTGCCGGTGCCCAGTAAGTTGGCAAGCTTAAAAATCCGGGCCTGTCTGGTATTTAATTGCATCGTAAGATTTAGCCTGCTTAAAGGGTTAGTGGTTCAATAGGCTGAAAAATGAAGGTACTGCTCATCTTTCGAATAACCGGGTGATCGCCTAACGCTTCAACCGGATCAATGTGTTCTATGCCTGCAAAATTTACTGACGACATCTGGCTGCGAGTGCATTTGCAGGACAGGATATACTCATCCTCCAGATAGCCGGTCCGCTTACTGACCCGTTGCGTAAAGCCTGACACAATCACGTTGTCGAAAGGTAGCGTATGTAAAACGATACCGACCAGGCGGAACAAGCAGCCATGGACGTGGCGGGCATAGTTTTCGCGTACGGCTTTTTGCGTCATGGCTTTTTCCGTCAGCTCCGTGCCCCGGGCATTAACGCCGTAAATCTTATCAGGGAAATCTTCAATCTCAGCTAAATCAACGTCCAGCAGGACTGCTGATAGCTCCGGCTTTACTTCAAATGCAACAATCGTTTCACGCGGCCATTCAGTTTCTGCCAGCACACCCGCCAGGTATGATTCGAAAAACGCGGCGTCTGTCCGGAACTGCTGCCGGGCATCTGCCTGAGCCGTGGCGAGCCGTTTTTCATGTTCTTCTGCTTCAAACTTCCAGTTTGCATACTGTTCGGCCCAGGCCGTCCGTTGTTGCTGGTACCGGTGCTGTCGAAGGGTATTCTCACGCTCCACATCAATCAGCTCCTGCTGCCACCGGCGAAGATTTTCGGCGTGGCGCTCAGCTTTAGCTGATTCCGATTCAAACCATTTACCCAGAAAACTAATGCCTTCGCTCTCGGCAGGCTTTTCCGGCAATGCAAGGTAGTCTGGCTTTTCTGGACGCACCGGTGCCGGAACCTGAAAAGGCGACGTTCTGTTATGCAGGTATACTGCTTCCAGCTCTGCCCAGCTGATGCCTGTTTTTGGATCCGGCGTCAGCTCGTGAATATTACGGATTGCGGTTACCGCTGACATGAGTTCAGCGGCTTCCTGCTCAAGCGCCTGTCTGAGCCCCGGGTCGGTTGCCGTCCGGTTTCCACCTCCGGAACGCGCGGCCCGGTCAAGCCGGGTACGGTAACTCAGCCCGGTACCGGGCAAGCCCAGATTGGCATAGGTCCCCCGGCTACCAAAAGAAACGGAAGCACCTCTCGGCCCGACACTCAGGCTCGGTGCACCGTTACTCAGGTTGAGGCGAACGCCAGGAATAATGTTGATCGACTTTCTGAACCTGAACCCCATTATGATTTCCTTAATGATGCTGGGTCACGGTAAGTAATCTGATTCCATCAGCGCTTTGCTCGTTCTGTAACCCATAAAAACGAGCTCTGTCCAGAATGCCAGCCGCCCAGCGGCGATGTGTGGCGGGTTCACACATTGCTCCCTGCGACTTAAACACGGCCTGGGTAGAGTTCAGGATCCGCAGAGCGTCAGAATACTCACCCTGAGTGACCATCAGCGCGTTTTGAATGACCTCTATCTGACCCGGGTGAATGGCCGTTTTCCCAACAAGCCCATGTGCCATATCAAGAGCCAGCTCTCTGGCCATAACGGCATGATCGTCAATATGCTCACATACGGGCGCGGTCAGGGCAAAATCACGCGGGCCGAAGACTGAAACGAGCATTTTGATGACGTAGCCCATCGGGCTGTCATACAGCGTCAGGTCCCGGGGGCGGCGAAGCGACACAACGTTCATAAGATCGTTGCCGCCGATTCGAAGCGCAATAATGCGGTCGTGGCAGGGATGTTCCACCAGGCGAGTGGCCAGCTCGCGCATCTGAACCACGTCAAAGACGTCTTCTGTTTCCAGCGTTGGCATCATGCACAGGTGAGTCCCGCCCATGATATCCCACCATTCAGCTAACGAACTGAGGGTAAATTTCGGCAACACAAACCCATCGACAGCGGAAAGATCATAATGCGCTTTTAACCATCTGCCCATGTCGGCATGCCGGGGGCGAATGAACACCAGAGGCCAGTCATTTTTACCCAGGCTACGCATGCTGTTACTGAGCTCGTGCAGCAGGTGCTCCAGATTTTTGAGGGCGATGGGGATGTCTGCTTCACTGACAGCATCCTCCAGGCAAATCACCAGAGAGCGCAAACCCGGGATTTTCCCGTGCAGGACGGCATCAGCAATATCTTCCCGTGTTGCAGGCATGTATAGCGTGGCTCCCAGATTCCAGGGAGAAAGACGATTTTTCATCAGAGTACCTTCTTGATAATGGTTACAGCCCGATACTGGCCGAGGGTTCCCCCCATTTCTGTAACAACTATTCCCTTTTCACGAGCAAGCCCTACAAGCAAGGCAACGTCCGGGTCGTCAATAGAACGCACAAATACATGGTCCGGTACCCGACGTAATACAGCCCGGGTTGCTTCAGCAATACCGGGTTTAATACGATTGACGCTGTCCACTTTAAATTCATCGGCCAGGAACGCGATAACGTCGCGACTTGTCTGCCATAAGACCCGGGCTGACTCCATATTCCAGCTCAGGGTAGCGAGGGATGACGGGGTTAACTTCTTACGGAAATGGGCGACGGTATCGACAAGCATCCGGCTGCATTCGAATTCACTGAGATGCTCGCAAACCATGCACCCATGTAATCCTTCAGAGGACCATACTGACCGGGAGATCAGGCCTGATACCGGCGCACCCATGATGCCAAAAGGAATGAGCCAGTCATCATCACTGGCTGCAAGCCAGGAGCAGCCACAGGGATCGGCCAGGACAACCAGTCGCGGCTGCTCAGGATAGCCCGGGCGATCTTTCAGTGCGCGTACAAGCTCTCCGGTAATTGCGCCTTTACCTGTCCATCCGTCAACAAAGACAATACCGCTGGTACCATGGCGCTCTTCAATGACGTCGAGGGCTGCACCGTCAATTCCACGATCCCGGATAATGCTGATACCGTAATGCCATGAGGTTTTCCCCATGTCACGCAGGGCCTGGTGCAGCATAACGCCGAGCGGCACGCCAGCTCTGACGAGACTGGCCAGTACAATGGGCTCATCACCGAAGCGTTCGGCCAGAGCAATAGCGAGCTGTGTGACTTCTTTTGCAAGTCTCTCTGCGCCCCGATCCAGCGCCCGGTGAAACAAATCAAGATGCCATTGTGTTGGCGCTGGCTCCTGACTGAGCATGTCCGAATAATGTTTCTTCCCTGACTGAATCAGCTCTTCTTTTTGCTCAACCGGCGTCATCTCAATGACTACCGGCTTTAGCAGAAATTCCACGTCACCGGGCTGGTATGAGCCGGTAAATGTGTCATGTGGCTGCATTTTAATTTTCTCCAAAAATTCGCTGTGAAATGGCATCTGCAAACTGACTCTGACGCGGGATGCCAAACCAGCTGCACAGTTTCATAAAACGATGATCGCTCAGGCTGTCGCCCAGACCAATTACGGGGAAGACTCCGCGTTCAGCCCGAAGTTTTTCAAGAAGCCATCTGACTGCCAGCCCTTTCTCAACCGCGGTGGGAAGCCAGGCCACGTTATTACTGTTGCGGTGGATGTAGAAGCCCTCGGTCGGAAACACCGTTTCTATCTCATCTGCAATGGCATTGAGCTCGTCAAGGCGGGTGCTGTCGCGGTGCTTCATCACCATATAAACCGCCGTTTCACCGTATTCGAAGTTCAGCCTTGCCCAGGCATTGATCCCTTTTGCGTCCATCATTTCAGTGATCAGACGCTGCATCGATGTCAGCTTTTCCTGATAGGGAGCCAGCTGGCCGAGCATATGGGCCTTCCACTCCTCGTCGGGTTTGCCTTCTGGCGTGAGAATGACGGCCCCGTGAGTGGTGATTGCCCAGGAGTGGAAAGGGATCCGTACGCGGCTGATTTCTTCAGTTCCCCGTGCGGTAACGGGTATGAGTTCAGCCTGCTCCAGGAGCCAGTCCACCAACATGGACTGTTCTTCCGTCATAAAGCTTCGTGGATTCAGGGTGCGATCAACGGCACCGGTACGGAATGGCTCCAGGGCCAGCTCGTCCACCATTTTACGACGGGTCTGAAAGAGCGTGTCGTCAAGGTCGCTCAGAACAACGGGTTTATTCATAGGTAACAATCTCCACGACGGCCGCAACCTCAGCCAGCGCTTTAAGAAGCTGCGTGTCAATACTTTCTGCGGGTGTCTCAGTACACACAAGAATGCGGTCAAACTGCTGGTGGGCGACGTTATAGACAAAATTGGGGATGCCCAGCCCGTAGTTATCCGTAAAGGAAATGGCGGACTCAATGGCATAACCAACGGCGATAGGGGAGCGGGTGGTCGATCCATAAAATGCCTGTGCTCCGGCAGCTTCGAGCCGTTCAGCAAGCAGGAACGGCTCCCAGACGAATTCCCCGGTCCCGAGAACCAGAATACGTTCCCCCTTGTGGACGGAGACCTCATGGCCGAGATCGGCCGCAGGTGCGAGCATCCCCAGTCGGCCCCAGGACTGTTTTCCCTGGATGTCCCATTCTCCTCGTGAAGTTACGTTGACTTTCGGCATGTCCGGGACAGGTGCATCAGGTAATGGGGTCCATCCCCACTTACCGCTTACAAGAGAAACCGAAGTGACTGGTAAGGTGCTGCGCTCGGACAAGGCTTTGCCACTCCAGTCGGTAAGCGTAACGGCTATAACCTGTTCAATATGTTGAAGCTTGCCGGTATTACGCAGGGCTGAAAGCAGGTTAATAAAGGTATTACCGGTGGTTGCCTCGTCATCAATCAAAACCAGCGTTCGTGCGTTGGTAACACGACGTCTTTTCTCTTCATCATCTGGCAGATAGATCAGATGATCGGTGGCGTGGCTGTGTTCTTCCTTGAACTCGCAAAGCAACGTGCCATCAACCGGGTGACGGGTAGAGGTCAGATAGACAGATTCAGGATGCTGGTGGCGCACTTCATCAAATACACCGGCCCCAAGCCCAACGGCGGTTTCAGCCATACCGATAAACAGTACGGGTCCTGTCAGTGTCGAGGGGAACTGGCTGGCAAGCTGTCTGTAGGCCTGCCGCATGACTGAGGGTGGCACGGGAATGTGCCTGCCGAGTACTTTGCTGACAAACAGAAAGGCGCGTTTCGGGTTACGTCTTTCAGCGATGTCAAACAGGTCATCGAGCGAAACTTCACCCTGGTCGCGGGTTACCTGAATCGTACCGCATGAGAGGGTACGGCGATAAATCATATCTTCGAGGATATCAGACATAAATACGCCTTAATTCAGAAGGTTAGAGAGTGATTCCGGGTATGCAATTACATCCGTAATGGATCTCACCGCAACCGGAGAAAAGGTGTTTTTAGCGCTCTGGCGCACCATATCTTCAGACATCAGACCGAGCTTAAAGGCAGCAAATAACCCAGGAAGGTTCACCCCGCTGTGAAGGGTATAACCCACCCCCCCTGACGGACGCATGTTGGTTTCAAGCAGCACCGGGTTGCCATTCACATCGTTTCGCGTCTGAACATTCACCAGCCCGTCGGCCTTCATAACCCTGGCGCAGTCACACGCCAGTTCCCAGGCGCTTCCTTCGTTTACCAGATACTGGATAACCCCTTCCTTACGGCGTCCCACGGCTGCGAGTATTTCGCCCTTATCCGCGAGGATATCGACGGAAAATTCCGGGCCTGGCAGGTACGGCATCAAAACAAGGGGTTTAAACGACTCAGCAGCTGATGCTGCTGCAATATACTGTTGCGGACTGACCAGACGATGTTCGGGATGATTAAAGACGGCCATAGGCGAAGCACTGTCATCAAAGCGCCAGAATCCCATGCCATAGATACCCGTCACCGGCTTCACGCATACCGGGCTGTCAGTGAACGGCGGGGCCGCGAGGTGTGTTTTTAATTCTGCCAGCGTATTCACCCGCCAGGATGGTACGACCGGGAGACCCTTTTGCTCCATAAACTGAGCAAAAGTAACTTTTTCGTCAGCCAGAGTTAACCAGTCGACGCCCGTTGCACCGGTAGTAAGGGTGGCACCGGTCGATTCAATGGCTGAACGGTGTTCTTCAAACCACTGGCTGTTACGGCCAGTATGAATATGGTGGATGCCGTAGGACTGAATGGTTTCCTGGATAAACTGAAGACGTTTTTGAGGATCTTCAGGTTCAGTCAAAGAATAGTCGGCAACGGAAAGGATTTCATTTCTTTCGTTACGGTGGGAGGCAAAAACGGTAATGGCAAAATTATTTTTTTTTGCAAATGATTTTACCCCCTGAATAATATCTCGCTGGGAGGATAAACCTTCCATAAACCAAATTTTCTTGTTCATTTTTTTTAATTATCCGGAACGCCATGCAAATTTATGATTGAGAAGTGAGTCTATGAGTGTCTAAGCTACATGTCAATCATAATATGATTTATAACTCCTGTGGTTATGGAGTGCGTCAGGTTTTTTGGATTCCTGATAACACATTGATATTTAAATTAAACTTAGAAAATTAACACCCTGAAAAGGATTTCTTTTTGTGTTTTTACAGAAAACTACCAAAATTTCCCTTGTCAGAGAACTTCATCATGATATGATTTTCTTCGTCAGTTACTAAATATACCTTTGATTGTCTCGGTCATTACCATTTTAAGGAATAAAGCATGGTTTCATTAGTTAAGAACCAGACGGTATCACTCAGCAAAGAATCATCTGCATTAAGCCAGCTTCATTTCGGTCTCGGTTGGGATCCGGTTAAGAAAAAAGGTCTTCTTGGAGGATTGTTTGGAGGCAACGACTCAATCGATCTCGATGCTGGCTGCGTATTAATGGACAGCACCGGTAAAACAATTGACACCATCTGGTTCCGCAAACTGGAATCCACCTGCGGCGCTGTTGTGCACAGTGGCGATAACCTGACCGGTGAAGGTGACGGTGACGATGAGGTGATTAATGTCAACCTCTCCCGACTGCCTGCAAACGTTGAATACCTGGCGTTTACGGTAAACAGCTTCCGTGGTCAGTCGTTCAATGACGTCGAAAACGCGTTCTGCCGCGTTGTCGATCAAACCGGCAAAGAGCTGGCTCGCTACAAGCTGACTGAGCAGGGCTCACATACCGGGATCGTTATTTCTTCGCTGCGCCGTAATAACGGCAACTGGGACTTTACCGCCCTTGGCCATGCCTGTCGCGGCCGCACAATTGACGATATGCACTCCGATATCGTTTCAGCGGTTATTCGCTAATGAACCTGACGCCGGGGGGCAATGCCCCCGTTCCAGCCCAGGAGTTGCGGGTCCGGATCACCTCGGGCGGCCAGGTGGATGCTTCGGCGTTTCGCCTGTATGCCGACGGGAAGGTGCAGGGTGATGCGGACATGGTGTTTTATGGTCAGCCACGTAACGATGATGGTACCGTCAGCCTGGTCAGTGAAGGCCAGTACTCAACCTTTACTGTCGCGCTCAACCGGCTGAAACCTGATGTCCAGAAAATTGCGTTCACCGTGACCTGTGACGGTGGGCAGACGGTGTCCGGTCTTCGTAATCTTTCCATCGACGTGGAGCAAGGGGCTACCGGCCTGGTTAGCGGCAGTGTCGAACTGAGCGGCCGTCAGGAAGCAGCCTTAATTCTGGGTGAATTTTACCGTCGTAATAATGACTGGAAATTCCGCTTCGTTGCGCAGGGGTTCAACGGTGGACTTAAACCGCTGGCAGAGCATTTCGGCGTAAATATTGCCGACGAACCGGCTCCCGCAGCCCCGACTCCTCCGGTTGTAACCCCTCCGCCAGTTGAGACAAAAATCAGCCTGAGCAAGGTATCGCTGACAAAAGAGAAGCCTGCAATCAGCCTGACCAAACGGGATAACTTCGGTGAAATCCGGATCAACCTGAACTGGCACCGGGGCAGCGGCAAATCAGGCTTTGCAGGCATGTTCGGCTCCAAAGGAATCGACCTGGATCTGGGGGCCTTTGTTGAGCTTCAGGACGGGTATAAATCGGTCATTCAGGCGCTCGGTAATGCATTCGGTGATTATCGCGATGAACCGTATGTTCAGCTCAAGGGCGATGACCGGACGGGTGATGTATCAGACGGCGAGTGGCTGCATATCAATGGACGTGAATGGAAGCATATCCGCGAAGTGCTGATTTACGCCTTTATTTATGAAGGTGTTCCCAGCTGGGACAAGACTGATGGTGTGGTCACCATTCATGTGCCGGATCAACCGCCCATTGAGACCCGCCTGACCGAAGGTGAAAACCGTCGCACATTGTGCGCCATTGCCAGACTCGTAAACGAAAACGGCGCAATTAAAGTCGAGCGAATTAACCAGTACTTCAAAGGCCAGGACGAAATGGACCGGGCATTTGGCTGGGGATTTCGCTGGAGCGCCGGTTCTAAATAACACAGCAACAAAGGAAACAGGTATGAGCTTTTTCGACAAAGTTAAAGGTGCCATTAACTCAGGCCGTGACGAACTGACCCGCCAGGTTGGCCGTTTCAAAAACAAAAAATTCATGCAGGGCACCGTTGCTGTATGTGCCCGTATTGCCGTATCGAGTGACGGCGTAAGTTCGGAAGAAAAGCAGAAAATGATGGGCTTTCTGCGCTCTTCAGAAGAGCTGAAGGTCTTCGATACCAATGAGGTGATTGAGTTCTTCAATAAACTGGTTTCAAGCTTCGATTTCGATGTTGAAATCGGCAAGGGCGAAACCATGAAATACATCCTGGCGCTGAAAGATCAGCCTGAGGCCGCTCAGCTGGCCTTACGTGTTGGTATTGCCGTTGCGAAAAGTGACGGTAACTTCGATCAGGACGAGAAACTGGCCTCCCGCGAGATCGCTATCGCGTTGGGCTTCGACCCGGCTGAATTTGGCCTCTGATCCACATCCCTAAGGGTAAAATATGGTTTCCACACACATCGGCTTCCCGACTGAAACGGTCATTGTTTTTATTGCGCTTTCAGTCGGTGCCATCTTTATTGACCTGTTTATGCACCGTGATGACAAGCCTATTTCGCTGAAGAGTGCGGCGCTCTGGTCCGTATTCTGGGTTGTGGTTGCGATGGCATTTGCCGGTTTCCTCTATATCCACCACGGTGCTGAGGTTGCCAGTCTGTTTGTCACGGGTTATGCGCTGGAGAAAGTGCTGTCGGTCGATAACCTGTTCGTCATGATGGCCAT
Organism: Enterobacter cloacae complex sp. IR5418; assembly: GCF_049238105.1. Lineage (NCBI taxonomy): Bacteria > Pseudomonadati > Pseudomonadota > Gammaproteobacteria > Enterobacterales > Enterobacteriaceae > Enterobacter > Enterobacter cloacae complex sp. IR5418. The sequence continues at coordinate 50,993 of NZ_JBMKHS010000028.1, forward strand.
CTTCTCCTGGTTCGCCGTTCCGGATCGTTATCGCCACCGTGTTCTCTACTGGGGGATCATTGGTGCCATTGTCTTCAGGGGCATCTTTGTCGCCATCGGTACGAGCCTGCTGAGTCTGGGGCCGTATGTTGAAGTTGTCTTCGCTATTATCGTTGCCTGGACAGCGGTCATGATGCTTAAAAGCGGTGATGACGATGATGAAATTGAGGATTACTCCCAGCATCTGGCTTACCGCATGGTTAAACGCTTCTTCCCTATCTGGCCGAAGCTCAGAGGGCATGCCTTCCTGCTTAACCAGAAGGAAGTGGATGCTGAACTGGCGAAACCAGAAAACAGCGATGTCACCATTGGCCGTGGTAAAAAAGCGGCGCTGTATGCGACCCCGCTGTTCCTGTGTGTGGCTGTGGTTGAACTCTCGGACGTAATGTTCGCGTTTGACTCGGTACCGGCAATCATTGCCGTCAGTCGTGAACCGCTTATCGTCTATAGTGCCATGATGTTTGCTATCCTGGGCCTGCGTACTCTGTACTTTGTCCTTGAGGCACTGAAACAGTACCTGGTTCATCTGGAGAAGGCCGTTATCGTGCTGCTGTTCTTCATCGCGGCAAAACTCGGCCTGAATGCGACCGATCACATCTGGCATCATGGTTACAGCATCGCGGCAACAACCAGCCTGTATGTTGTACTGGGTGTACTGGCGCTGGGCATTCTCGCAAGCGTCATGTTCCCGGGCAAACCTGAATCTGAGGAAAAGGGGAGTTAATCCCCTTAAGTGTTAACCTGAACAATTACTAATCGAAGAGGTTATTTTATGAGTGTTTCTCTTTCCAAAGGCGGGAACGTCTCCCTAAGTAAAGCAGCTCCGTCAATGAAAAACGTCCTGGTGGGCCTTGGCTGGGATGCGCGTTCAACAGACGGTCAGGACTTTGACCTGGATGCTTCAGCATTCCTGCTGGCCTCAAACGGCAAAGTGCGCGGCGATTCAGATTTCATCTTCTATAACAACCTGACGTCATCCGACGGTTCCGTAACGCACACCGGCGATAACCGCACCGGTGAGGGCGATGGTGATGATGAATCGCTGAAAATTAAACTGGACGCCGTCCCGTCTGAAGTTGACAAGATCATCTTCGTTGTGACCATCCACGATGCTCAGGCTCGTCGCCAGAGCTTTGGTCAGGTATCCGGTGCGTTTATTCGTCTGGTTAATGACGATAACCAGACTGAAGTTGCTCGCTACGATCTGACCGAAGATGCGTCCACTGAGACTGCCATGCTGTTCGGCGAGCTGTATCGCCACAATGGTGAGTGGAAATTCCGCGCAGTAGGTCAGGGTTATGCTGGTGGTCTGGCATCTGTATGTGCTCAGTACGGCATTAACGCGTCCTGATCAAAAAGTAACTTTTCTACCCGGGGCTGTTAATGCAGCCCTCATTCAACTGTTTGCAGGAGCTAAAAATGGCAGTTTCTCTCGTAAAAGGCGGCAATGTATCTCTGACCAAAGAAGCACCAACCATGAATGTTGCTATGGTTGGCCTAGGCTGGGATGCCCGTGTAACCGATGGTCAGGGTTTTGACCTGGACGCTTCCGTGTTCGCAGTAGGCGAAGACGGTAAAGTGTTGTCAGATGCGCATTTCATTTTCTTCAATAACAAAACCAGCCCTGATGGCGCGGTAGAGCACCAGGGCGACAACCGTACCGGTGAAGGCGACGGCGACGATGAGCAGGTCAAAATCGATCTGACCAAAGTCTCAGCAGATATCAAAAAACTGGTGTTTGCCGTTACCATCTATGATGCAGAAGCGCGTAAACAAAACTTCGGCATGGTGAGCAACAGCTTCATGCGCGTTTACAACAACGACAACGGCACGGAAATTGCCCGTTTCGATCTGTCTGAAGATGCCTCAACCGAAACCGCTATGGTCTTCGGTGAACTGTATCGTCATGGCGCTGAGTGGAAGTTTAAAGCTGTCGGTCAGGGCTTTGCCGGTGGCCTGGCGGCTCTTGCCTCCCAGCACGGCGTTAACATCTAAAATAACGCTGAATCATACCCCGGCAATGCCGGGGTTTTTTTTGGTTGCGATCCGCTATCAGGAGGGGGGGGGCAGAAAGGGTTCGGGAATCTCAGAAAGCAGAGAGATGTTAATTCTGACGTGAGCCTTTTAAAGGCAGGAAACGGATTTTTCTCTGGTTGCTGGTTAAAGCCTGTATTCCGTGCCTTATATCAACAGCATGCCCCTCTGATATATGTTACGTTTGCGACTTATGAAGGCACGGGTTCTGGAAGATAAAATACCCGACCAATGGAAATTCCAATTCAACAGGTATAGAAACTTCAACGTGATGAAATATGGTGTCACACCATATATACGCCTCACCAGAAATCCAGCGTCCTGAACTAAGCCAGGGGAACCTATATAAACGCTGCGCTTTAAAATAATCAAAAATCAGGAGAGTTAATGTGAATCTACAATCCGGACAAAACATACCACTTCAGCAATCTGCGATCAGGCTGAATCTTCAGTACCCTACCAAATCCGGCTTTAAAGGCGAACCCGATACCTGCCTGTTCCTGCTTAATGCTCAGGGAAAGGTCAGCGGCGATTCTGACTTTATCTTTTACAATAATCTGTCTTCTCCTGAAGGGGCAGTAAAGCTCGTTACCGGTTCTCAGCAGTCCAGCATTGAGATAGCACTGGATCGTGTTCCTGCGAACATCAGTAAAATTGCAATCACAGTTGTCATTGATGGTGAAGATACCATCAGTGGGCTCAGTTCGTTGAGCATGCAGGCTCAAGGAATCGCTGAGTTCCAGGCTGAGACTCAGGGCCGCAGTGAGAAAGCAATTATCCTGGGTGAAGTATATCGGCACAATGGCGCCTGGAAGCTTCGTGCGCTCGGGCAGGGTTTCAACGGTGGTCTTGAGCCTCTGGCCATTAGCTATGGCGTTGATGTCGCACAGCCAGCTCCGCAGCCAGCAAAGCCTGCTCGTATCAGTCTGGAAAAGAAACTGGAAACCAGATCTCCGCGCCTTGTAAGCCTCGCTAAAAAAGCCTCGGTCAGTCTTACTAAAAATAAACTGGACACCCTTGAGGCAGCGGTTGCATTTGTACTTGACGCATCCGGCTCAATGAGTGGCCAGTTCAGTAAGGGTAACGTTCAGTCTGTGCTGGACCGCATCGCCGTTCTTGCCGCCCAGTTCGACGACGACGGTGAAATGGATGTCTGGGGATTTGGAGAGAAGCATAAGAAGTATCCAAACGTCACACTGGACAACCTGGACACATATATTCAGTCCATTCGCGGGGCTGGAAAGCGTTCAGCCTGGGAGAACCTGCCGGGCCTCGGAGGGACAAACAACGAGCCTCCTGTGATGGAAGAAATAGTCGACTACTTTAAGGACTCGAAAATCCCGGTGTATGTTGTATTTATTACCGATGGCGGGATCAGCAAGACCCGGGCGATTAAAGATGCAATCCGGCGTTCTGCCAACTACCCCATCTTCTGGAAGTTTGTCGGCCTGGGTGGTTCAAGCTACGGTATCCTCAAAAATCTGGATGACTTTACTGACCGCCGGGTTGATAACACCCACTTCTTTGCCATGGATGATTTCGGTTCGATTAGCGATGAAAAGTTATATGATAATCTACTGGAAGAATTCAGACCGTGGATCGATGAAACAAAAAGGTTAGGCATCCTTTAATACGCACAGTTTGAGCTTGGTTGAATGAGCTCTACAGCAGCTTAATACTGTAGAGCCTTTGTTCATTGGAAATCGTACAGGGAGGCGCATATGGACCGCATCAAGTACCTGAAATGGATAGCTGAAGAATCACCAAGTACGGCTCAGCAGCTGGTGGCCTGGTTAAACAGAGCAAGGCACTATACGCCCGACATGAAAGAGCATCAGGCAGGTGTACAGATTCAAGAAAAGGGGATTGTTGTAGGGCTTAGACAAAGTACTAATCGTTATCATGGAGATTGTCTGACCATACATGTGGTACGGCTTCCGGAAGAAATACAAAACAAGGGATGGTTTAAGTCTTTTCTGAAGCTTTGCTGTGAATCGAATCCCTGGTGCGATGTTGTAATAGAAGACGTGAAAAACCCATATTTATTAAGCTTTTGTAAGAAACTAAACTTTACTGTATTAGATGAATTTTACCCGAATACTTACATAGTAAACACAGATGCCATTATGAGTTTACCTATCCCACCCTTAGGGAGATACGAAACCTATCTTTATTAAACCTGCGAACCTTTACCGGTTGCGTGGGGAGCGGATGGACTTCGGCTAAAGAAAAATCACATCGTCTATTTTGACCAGAAAAAGCTAATCTGCTTGATGTAATGCAGAAACGCATTACATTAATATCTTCTCCCAACAATCACCTGAACAATTCCCTGATTGCTTTTCACCTCATACCAGTGCTGGCTCATAGTTAGTCCTTAAGCAAATTTGTTATCGGAATAAAGAACGAAGCCAGCCTCATCGAGGCGCATAACCTTCTTCCCTTAACGCCTGTTGTAATTTTTCAATTGCGCTTTTCATTACCCAGGCTTCTTCGTCACTCACAGCACAGCCACGAAGATCGCTCCAGCTCAGACGTTTAACTAATTGAGCAAGGGCCATAGTTTCATTCTCATCAAGCTGCAAACTCAGTGTCTCAATACCTTCCACTATCTAACCTCCCTTATACTGAAAAATGGCGCTTTATTTCTGACCAGATGCCGAAGCCTTGAATGCGGCCGGAACTGCCGTTGTTTCTACTTTACAGAAATGGAATTAAAAAGTGGTGGTGCTGGGCACGTTTCTTTTCCAGTCGGGGTTTAAGCCAGAGCCGAAACTCATTCAACTTCTCAGCAGCCAAAACCGCTTCAACGGGGAAAACTTTATATTTACCCTGCTGCTGAGGTTCACCCAACCATCGCCTGATGGCTCCGTCAGTCCATAAACGAGTCTCTTTGAGCCTGGTTACAGTGACCCATTTCCTGGACCATTCATCAAATTGTCGCTGGCGATCCCGATAACGTTGTTCTTCCTGCTGACGAAGCCAGTCGCGATCAACAGCGAATTTTCGGTATCCAACAAAGAGCCCTTGTACTTTGGCCATGACAACATTCCGGTTTGCTTAGAACTGTTCAGACAGACATGTCAGGGATAAAGCTGAAGAAAAAGGTACAACGAAGAATAACCAAGACATAGGCCTGCCGGGTAAGTGGTGCGGTGCACAGGACTGTCGGAAAGTACGCTCAGAGAGGGTCGTTTAAGCATGATGCACCACCGCCAGCCAGCCTTAATAATGGTAATGTACCACTGGGTTACCAGACAGACCAGTAACGCATCAAACATAAAACTGTTTTTTAAAAAACGTCAGGAACGTAGCCTGACCTTTTAACCAGTGGTGTAAAAAACATACAGATTGCTCTGAGGTATGAGGTTCAGCAACTAGCCTTGTCGACGCAGAAACATTAAGTAATCAATAGCAGCTATCGCAAACAATGGTGAAAACCACCACGTGCTTTTCAACAAGCCAAGCGGCAGAAAGAGTACAGTTGCCATCGAATAAACAAAAACACGAACCATACCATCTGTAATAAACATAGGCTATTTGCAATCTGAGGTTGGATTGTAGATTTTAGTTAGAAATGGATCAAAGTCCGTTTTGTGCAAAACTTGGTTGACAACCCTCTTTTGGAAGATGTGCCGTTTCGTGCAAAAGTTGGTTGGAGGCCAAGATGGCAGAGTTCGTAGGTTCGGCTGCTTCGCAAGCTGATTTCATTTGGAAGAACGCGGAAGACCTGTGGGGGGGGATTTCAAGCATACCGACTTCGGCAAGATCATTTTGCCGTTTACTCTGCTGCGTCGATTGGAGTGCGCACTGGAGTCTACACGGGAAGCATCGCTCGATAGCCAACCAGCCACGATTGAGTTCTTAGAAGCAGAGTTCAGTGTTGATTTCGATGCGCTGCTATCTTGACCGCCAATCAGACCCGCATGGTTCAGGTTTGTGTATGAGAGTCCCCAAATGGCTGTAGTTCTAACCAAAGCCTTGATTGAAGCCGGCCGCGCCGGAAATAGTGGGTACAGAAAAGGCAGTTGCTTGCGCTGGGCGTAAGTTACCCGCCGAAAAGCGGCTGGATCGAACGACTGATCGGCACTGAGGTATCTGACGAGCAGTACGAACGCTTTCTGGGGCACAGCACGAGCAAGCAGGCTGAACAGATCCTACGCGGAGAGCAGCCAGCCAAGGGGCTTCAGTATGCAAAGCGAGCGAAGAAGCTCGCTTCTGAAAGAAAAGCCACAATTGATCTGGATAACGAGCACCTGTCTGAAATCGAAAAGTATCGGTAGCCCTAGACTTTTAGCCGCTGAAGATCTCTTAGATACCATTGGTGAAACTTGCTGAAGTCAGCCTTCTGTTTCTCTACCGTGCTGTTATAGATCGCATCACTGGTAACCGCACAAGCAGTCCAGCCAGCCTCATAGACGAAGCGAGTAGCTATCGGTGACTTCTTCGGGGTGCTATCCCAGCGGTTTTTGAGCCACCGCGCAAGCCCTTCATCAAGAGGGACCACCAGATTTAGCTGCTGTTTTGTGCGAGTGATACCGACATAAAACAGCCGACGTTCCTCCTCGATTTCCTCTTCGGCCGGAGGGGTGTTCATCGATGTGCGAACGCTGTAAACATCATCGGGTTTGCCGCCAGGAAATTCCTGCTCATTCAGCCCGATCAGGGGTCGTCTCAGAAAACGGAATCTATGGTCACTCCCGTTTTTGCAACACCGATTTTGA
>NZ_JBMKHS010000029.1:0-55764 GCF_049238105.1 Enterobacter cloacae complex sp. IR5418
AAAACACAACCCGCTACGGGGGAGACTTACCCGAAATCTGATTTATTCAACAAAGCCAACCGAACCCTATACCGCCATGATCGCAGGGAAACATAAATGAAAGAGCGAATCGCGCAGTTGAAATCGCGCTATCAGAATTATAGCGCCCGGGAAAAAGTGATTTTAAAACTATGTGCCGTCGCCATTTTCGGGGCTGCGGTGTATTACGCAGGAGTAATTCCCTTGGATAATATGATTCAAAATAGTAAGTCAACGCTAAAAAGACAAAAAGAGACGCTTAACTGGATGCGCAGTGAAATTGATAAAAATCATCTTCAGGTTCAGTTAGTCAAAACGGATAATCCACGCACGGTGGTGGAGAACAGCGCCCATGAAATTAATCTCTCGCTGACGGATGTGCGCCAGGAGGGACAAACATTATCCTTTGTCGTGAATCGCGTTAACGTTTATGAATTAAAAAGCTGGCTGCGCGAAATTAATCAGACCTCCGGCGTCAGATTACAGAAAATGAATCTTACGCCGGTGGATCATCTCAGCGATGTTAAAGCGCAGGTGGAGCTTACCTGGTCCAAATCCGCATGAATACCGTCGTGCTGATGTGGGATACCTGTCCGCTGGGTTTCCCGATAATGAGTGCGATCCTGGGGGGGATTGCAGGCAGTTTTCTGGGCGTCGTAGCCGAGCGTGTCCCGGGGATGGTGATGGAGGTGGAGGGGAGCGGCAATCTGCTTTTTCCGGCCTCGCACTGCCCCGTGTGTAAGCACACGCTTGCGGCGTGGGAAAATATCCCGCTGGTCAGCTGGCTTTTATTGCGCGGACGCTGTCACCAGTGCGGTACGGCTATCCCACTGCGGATATTTTTGGTCGAACTTTTCTCCGCGCTGTTTTGCGGCGTCACGGCCTGGGTTATGCCAGACCTTCAGTCGCTGTTTTCCTTATGGCTGCTGGCGGCGTTTTTACTGCCGCTGGCCATGATCGACTGGCAGCACCAGCTGCTTCCGGACTGCCTGACCCAGCCGCTGGTGTGGGCGGGGTTAGTGCTCCATGCGTTTGACCATACGTTGCCGCTACGCGACGCCCTGTTCGGCGCCGTGGCGGGCTATCTGTCGCTCTGGCTGCTCTACTGGGCTTTTCGGCTGATCGCCGGGCGCGAAGGTCTGGGTTACGGTGATTTTAAGCTAATGGCCGCGCTGGGGGCCTGGTGCGGCTGGCAGGCATTACCCTCCATTGAACTGGCGGCAGCGTTAAGCGGTATTGTCGGATATTTCGCCGCAAATAATTTAAATAAAAATAACCTCACTATTTCTTTCGGACCCTATCTCGCCTTTGCTGGAATAGTGGTGTTTATTAGTCAGCAGCTTACTTTCACATTTTAAATATACAGGTCAAGATTTTTTATAAATCTTTTTGATGGTGGAAGAGAAGGACGTCTCTTTGCGCTCAGTGTATCGTAAGGGATATAAGCTACACGGAATTGGGCTTGTATCTTTTAATGGAGGAATACAACGCAGCAAAAAAATCTATTTTTGTTCACGGCACTCAGGTTGGTTAAATACGCACTACGCGAAATGCATCCATGATCTCACGGAGAGACATGGGTTATTACGTTACGAATAAATTTATCAGGAAATAAAAATGAAATTTATGAAGCCAAAATATCTGGCGCTCTTTATTGCGGCGGCAACCAGCTCTGCATTTGCAGCAGCGCCGGGTGCACCGACGATCGGCTATGGCAATGACAAATTTGCCCTGGTGGAAGTGGATCAGGCTGCTCAGGATTATAACAATCTTGTCAAAGTGCATAACGATGGCGTGGATGTAAAAGTTGAGTGGAACGTCTGGAGTGGCGATGCGCCAACCTCAGCAAAAGTGCTGCTGGACGGACAGACCGTCTGGACCGGCGCTGGCGGCGCGACCGGCTCAGCAACGTTCAAAGTGAAAAAAGGTGGACGTTATCAGGAGCAGGTTGAAGTCTGTAACGCCAGCGGCTGTGCGAAAAGCGCCAGCAAGCTGATTATCGTGGCTGACACCGACGGTAGCCACCTGCTGCCGCTGAACACCACCATGCAGGAAAACAACAAGGCTTTCGCGAAGCACACCGATAAAGTGGTTGCAGCCTATTTCCCGGAATGGGGCGTTTACGATCGTAACTTCCCGGTTGATAAAATTCCTGCGGCTAACCTCAACCACATTCTGTACGGCTTCATTCCAATCTGTGGCGGTGACGGCATTAACGATGGCCTGAAAACCGTTGAAGGCGGCAACAGCTTCCGCGTGCTTCAGAACGACTGTAAGGGCCGTCCTGACTATACCGTGGCGATCCACGACCCATGGGCTGCGCTGCAAAAACCACAGGCTGGCGTCTCCAACTGGGACGACCCGTACAAAGGTAACTTTGGCCAGTTGATGGCGCTGAAAAAAGCACATCCTGACCTGAAAGTGCTGCCATCTATCGGCGGCTGGACGCTTTCCGATCCGTTCTTCCACATGGGCGACCCGGCTATCCGTGCACGCTTTGTCTCGTCTGTGAAAGAGTTCCTCCAGACCTGGAAATTCTTTGACGGCGTGGATATCGACTGGGAATTCCCAGGCGGCGGCGGTGTGAGCGAAAACCTGGGCAACCCGCAGCAGGATAAAGCCACCTATACCGCACTGATGCACGACCTGCGCACCATGCTGAACGAGCTGTCTGCACAGACGGGCCGTACCTATGAACTGACCAGCGCCATCGGTGCAGGTCGCGATAAGATCGAAGACGTGGATTACACTGCCGCTCAGCAGTACCTCGACCACATCTTCCTGATGAGCTACGACTTCTACGGCGGCTGGAGCAACACCGTTCTGGGCCACCAGGCTGCGCTGCGTGCGCCAGCATGGCGTCCGGACACTGACTACACCACTGAAAATGGCGTTAACGCGCTGCTTTCTCAGGGTGTACAGCCAGGCAAGATCGTTGTGGGTGCGGGCATGTATGGCCGCGGCTGGACCGGCGTACATGGCTACACCGGTAACAATCCATTCACCGGTACTGCGACCGGTATGGTGAAAGGGACCTGGGAACCAGGCGTGGTTGACTATCGTCAGATCGTCAACGAATACAAAGGCAAACCAGGTTGGGAATACGGCTACGACGCGGACGCGGAAGCGCCTTACGTCTTCAACAAAACTACCGGCGACCTGATCACGTATGAAGATGCGCGTTCAACCACGGCGAAAGGTAAGTATGTTCTGGCGAATAAACTGGGCGGCCTGTTCGCATGGTCTATCGATTCTGACACCGGCGACATCCTGAACGCGATGAACGAAAGCCTGCTGGGCGGTTCTACTCCGGTTGATCCGGTGGTGACTAACCATGCGCCAATCGCTTCATCTGCGGATCAGAACGTTTCTGGCCCGGCAACCGTCACGCTCGATGGTTCTGCTTCCAGCGATCCTGATGGCGATGCGATTACCTACAAATGGACTCAGGTTTCTGGTCCGTCTGTCACCATCAACAACAGCACCAAAGCGAAAGCGACCTTCAACGTAGCGGCCGCGACGACCGACCAGACCATGACGTTCCGTCTGACGGTAACGGATGCAAAAGGCCTGAGCAACGCGATTGATGTGCAGGTTGTGAACAAAGCGCCGAAAGCGAACCAGGCGCCGGTTGTGAACGCGATGGAAGCGGTAACGCTTCAGGCGGGTGAAACCTATTCTCTGCATGCACAGGCTGCCGATCCTGACGGTGACGCGCTGACCTACGCCTGGAGCGTACCAGCAGACATGCACGCCACCGGTACTGATACCGCGAACGTGAGCATTACTGCGCCAGACGTGACTTCTACCTCTACCTATACCCTGAGCGTAGTGGTCGGCGATGGTAAAACCAGCGTGCAGTCTAACGTGCAGGTTACTGTGAATCCGAAACCGGCTGACGTAACGCCACCGACTGATGACGTGACCCCACCAGCTGACGACGTAACACCTCCGGCTGATGACGTAACTCCGCCATCTGACGAAGGCTCTGCAACGAACAGCTGCGACGCACCTGTCGATGCTAACGCCAGCAAATATGCTGCGTGGGATGCCAGCAAGATCTACAACAATGGCGATACCGTAAGCTTCGACCATCTGGTGTGGAAAGCGAAGTACTGGACGCAGGGCAACCAGCCTGGCTTCGGTGTGGATGCCTGGGAACTGGTCAGCAACGTGAAGATGAACTGGCGTTCTGACATGGTTTATAACGGCGGCGAGACCACCACTTACGAAGGTAATGTTTACCGTGCGAAATGGTGGACCAGCGGTGATAACCCAGCTAACAGCGACGTATGGGTGAAAGAAGGTCCTTCAACAGACTGCAAATAATCTAACCCATTAATAACTCCCCCTCTTAAAGGGGGGAGTTATTCAAAATTCATTTTACAGGATGTTGCTAAGGAGAAATAACCGAAACTGTCAGCAGGTAAAAATGAAAAAATTGATTTTGTTGTTATTGATAATAAGCCAATGCGCACTGGCAAACTGTTGGGATAAAGCGGCGCATTATTATCATGTCGATCCTTATTTACTGTACGCGATAGCGAATGTGGAATCCGGAATGAACCCGTATGCGGTTGGGCAAAACCGTGATGGCACGCGGGATGTCGGGCTGATGCAAATCAACAGTTCGCATTTTACGGCGCTGGAAAGCAGAGGTATCGACGAATACCGGTTAATGACGGAGCCGTGTACGTCCATCATGGTGGGCGCTTCAATCCTCTCCGGCATGATCAAGGTATATGGCTATAACTGGGAGGCCGTGGGTGCCTATAACGCCGGATTGAAAAAAGAAAATTATCCGCAGCGAATGAAATATGCCCGTAAGGTCTGGACCAAATACCAGCAACTGAAATTAGCAGCACGTTATTAACGTTTTTTATTTTTGAAGAATTCCTGAAGGTGTTCTTCGAAAAGTGAAAACAGCTGAATGTGGTTTATGTATTAACGGAATAATACCTAAACCGGTTTTTTAACATTTAATTTGATACGAACAGGAATATTGATATGAACAAAAGGACGTTACTGAGTGTACTCATTGCCGGAGCCTGCGTGGCGCCATTAATGGCCCAGGCTGCAAATCTGAAGGAAACCAGCAGTGAGCCGTACACCATCAAAGCCAGCGATCTGGCGAAGAAAGAGAAGGAATTGACGGATTTCCCTCTGATGGCTTCGGTTAAAGAGACCATTCAGACGCTGGATAACGCCCAGGTCGAACTGATTGAGCCAGGCCGCGCGGCGAACCCGGAAAACGTAAAACGCGTTGAAGGGATCGTGAAAGCCAGCGACTGGGAATATCTCTTCCCGCTGCGTGCTCAGGCATACACCTACAGCAACTTCCTGAAAGCAGTAGGTAAATTCCCTGCGCTGTGTAAAACCTATAACGACGGCCGCGACAGCGACGCGATCTGCCGCAAAGAGCTGGCAACCATGTTTGCTCACTTTGCCCAGGAAACCGGCGGCCACGAAAGCTGGCGTCCGGAAGCCGAATGGCGTCAGGCGCTGGTGCACGTGCGTGAAATGGGCTGGAGCGAAGGGCAGAAGGGCGGCTATAACGGCGAATGTAACCCGGACGTCTGGCAGGGTCAGACCTGGCCTTGCGGTAAAGATAAAGACGGTGACTTCCTGAGCTACTTTGGTCGCGGTGCGAAGCAGCTGTCTTACAACTACAACTACGGTCCATTCTCTGAAGCGATGTACGGCGACGTGCGCACCCTGCTCGACAAACCTGAGCTGGTAGCGGACACCTGGCTGAACCTGGCGAGTGCGATCTTCTTCTTCGCCTATCCACAGCCGCCAAAACCAAGCATGTTGCAGGTTATCGACGGCACGTGGCAGCCGAACGATCGCGATAAAGCCAACGGTCTGGTCCCGGGCTTCGGTGTGACCACCCAGATCATCAACGGCGGCGTTGAGTGCGGCGGCCCGACTGAAATTGCACAGTCTCAGAACCGTATCAAGTACTACAAAGAGTTCGCGAACTACCTGAAAGTGCCTGTTCCGGCGAACGAAGTGTTGGGTTGCGCCAACATGAAACAGTTCGACGAAGGTGGCTCTGGCGCCCTGAAGATTTACTGGGAACAGGACTGGGGATGGAGCGCAGATACGCCGGACGGTAAGACCTACTCTTGCCAGCTGGTGGGCTACCAGACGCCGTTCAGCGCATTCAAAGACGGTGACTACACCAAGTGTGTACAGAAATTCTATAACGTGAACATCGTTAACGACGACGGTTCTGCCGTGACGCCGGACGAAACTCCGGTAACGCCAACGCCAACGCCAGCACCGGCACCGTCCGAAGATGAAACGCCAGCACCGGCGCCAGCGCCTGTTCCGGACGAAACCCCGGTTGAACCGGTTGCGGTAAACCACGCACCGGTTGCGCAGATTGCGGGTCCGATCGGCGCAGTGGAAGCGGGTGCGCAGGTTTCTCTGAGCGCGGAAGGTTCTACCGATCCAGACGGCAACAAACTGACTTACACCTGGCGTTCACAGGACGGTCAGACTGTTACCGGTCAGGACAAAGCGGTCGTGACCTTCGCGGCACCTGAGTCTGCAACGGCGCAGCAGTATGAAGTTAGCCTGACCGTCAGCGATGGCGAGCTGAGCAGCACCACCTCTTACCTGCTGAACGTTAAGGCGAAGGCGTCAACGCCATCCGAAGGCGACACGTCTTATCCTGCGTGGAGTGCGAACAGCAAGTACAACGCGGGTGATATCGTGAATAACCACGGTAAACTGTTCCAGTGCAAACCGTTCCCGTACAGCGGCTGGTGTAACAACGCGCCAGCGTACTATGAACCGGGCGCAGGCCTGGCCTGGGCTGAAGCCTGGACGGCTCTGTAAAAGCGAAACGGCAACCCTCGGGTTGCCGTTTTAGTATTTGCACTTTCCCCTCACCCTAACCCTCTCCCCGGAGGGGCGAGGGGACGGTACGGTGGCACTACCAGGCAAAAACGCTAGCGATGAAGCTTCCCGTGATCGCGTAACCACGCCGCCGTGCGCACAATGCCTTCATCCAGCGAAACAATCGGCTTATACCCCAGCTCGTTTTCCGCCCGCGAAATATCCAGCGTAAAATCAAAGTTGAGCTTCGATACGCCGTAGTGCGTCAGCGCAGGCTCTTTGGCGGATTTACTGCCAAAGCGCTCCATGCTGCGGGCGATCATATCCAGCATCGGGTAGGGAACGGAACGGATCCGACAGTCGATCTTTAACTCGTCAATCAGTCTTTGCACAATGCTGCGCAGGGTACAGGGTTCGCCGTTGGTGATGTTATACGCGCGCCCCGACACCAGCTTATCGCAGTCCGGCTGGCTCGCCAGCCACATGGCGTGAACGGCATTTTCGTAATAGGTCATGTCCACCAGCGCATCGCCGCCGCGCGGTAAGAGCACGCTGCCGTAGTGGTGCATCATCTGCGCAAGCCGTGGAATAAATACCTTGTCGTGCGGCCCGAACAGGCTCTGCGGACGCAGCACGGTAAAGCGGGTGTGCGGGTTTGACTGCGCCAGCAGGTCAATCACCTCTTCGCCCGCCGCTTTACTGCGGGCAAACTCACAGGCAAAGCGTGCCGGGCGGAAATCTTCCTGAATATCACGATGGTGGTGATAGTCGAAATAGAGCGACGGGGAGGAGATATGAATAAAGTTACGCACGCCCCAGGCAACGGCCCATTCGCCCAGACGACGCGTAGCGCGCACGTTGGCGAGGTCGAAGGCTTCCTGCGTGCCCCACGGGGAGGTAAAACTGGAGCAGTGCCACAGCGTGTCGATACCGGCGAGCATCACCTTCGCCTGCGAGGAGACCAGCTCCGTCAGATCGGCATGGACAAATTCAGCGCCCATTTTTTGCAGGAGTTTACCCATCGCCTCATTGCGACCGGTGGCCCTCACGCTGATGCCCTTGTTGCGCAGAAACTCGACCGCATTTCGGCCTAAGCCGCTGGTCGCCCCGGTAACCAGTACCTTCATAACAATCCACTGTGTTGAAAAGAATTTCGTGCGCATTCTTTCGTGAATTACGATGTGTTGCAATGGGAAAGGTGAAAGAAAAAGCGTTTTATTTACTTACCTTCCTGCTTTTGTTCTGCCAGTTGCGCAATCCGTTTCGCCATTCCGCGGAAGATAAACAGGTGTGCCGGGATCATCAGCAACCAGTAAAACAGACCCGGCATTCCGTGCGGATGCCACCATGCCCGAACGTCCAGTTCACGATGGTCGCCTTTGTCCTTTAGCGTAAAGCAAAGCCGACCTAACCCCGGGGCTTTCATGCCGAACAGCAGCACCAGCTGTTTTTCTGGCTCGACAATAATCACCTTCCAGCTATCAACAGCATCGCCCACCTGAAGGTACGGATGCGCCGGGCGACCTTTTGCCAGCCGGTGACCGACCAGCAGATCCAGCGCGCCGCGCGTTTGCCAGAGGATATTGCCGAAGAAATAGCGTTTTTTGCCGCCGATCTGGTTCACCACCTCCCACAGCGCGTGAAGGCTGGCAGAGGTTTTTACCGTGCAGCCCGCCTGTTTCGGGTAATAGCCGTACTCGGGCCGCCAGCGGGCAAAGGCCTGCGCGTCGTAGCCCCAGTCGCTGGAGTTGACCAGCTTCTCTTCCTCTTTGAGCGTGTTGCGTACCGCGTCGTCGAAGCGGATCAGTTCCTGAGGGATCAGCGCACGCAGCGCGCGATCGTCCGCCAGCAGATCGTGCTTCAGTCCCTGGATCAGCGCTTTGGCGGTCGTCGGGGGAACCGAGGTGATCACATTCAAAAACCACACTGAAATCCAGCGGGTTGGAAAGGGGACGGGCACCAGCCAGCGGCGGCGGTCGCTGACGCGCATAAAATGTTCGAACTGCTCCTGGTAGCTCAGGACTTCAGGGCCAGCGGCTTCCAGCACGCGATGCTGCTCCGCCGGGTGATCCAGCAGCGCAACCAGATAATGCAGTAAATTCTTCAGCGCAATGGGCGTGGTGCGCGAGCGTACCCAGCGCGGCGGCGTCAACACTGGCAGGTTGTAGACCATATCGCGCATCACTTCGAACGCGGCGGAACCCGCGCCGACGATGATCCCCGCCCGCAGTTCGGTAACGGGTATATTAGCGCTGCGCAATGTGTCTGCCGTCAGCTGGCGGGCGCGCAGGTGGTCGGACTGCTCGTGTTCGGGCGCCTGGAGCGAGCTTAAGAAGATCACCTGCTTCACCGGCGTTTGCAGCAACGCATCGCGGACGTTCATCGCCACCTGACGCTCGTGGGCGATAAAATCGCCGCCTTCGCCCATGCTGTGAACAAGATAGTAAAGCGTATCGACCCCTTCGAGCAGCGCAGGAAGCTCCTTCGGCCAGTTAAGGTCAACGTTGTGACAGGCCACGCCAGGCAAATGTAGCTTTTGCAGGCGCTCAGTGTTGCGTGCCGCTGCCAGCACCTGGTGCCCCTGCTGGCTTAACGCCGTGGTCAGATGCTGACCGATATACCCGCTGGCGCCGAGCACCAGAATACGTTGCGGCACGCTATGCTCCTTAACGCTGTAAAAACGTCTGCCAGTGTTTCACCACCTCGGTCAACTGCTCGCGGTTAACGTTAAGATGCATCACCAGTCGCACGACCGGGGAGGCGTTGATCAGCACGCCATGGGCCTTCATAAATTCGCCCAGCGCGGCGGCATGCTCGTCACCCACGCGTACAAACAGCATGTTAGTGTCGTGACGCATGACATCAGCGCCGATTTCACGCAACTGCGTTGCCATCCACGCCGCATTGTCGTGATCGTCCTTCAGGCGAGACACGTTATTTTTCAGGGCGTAGAGTCCGGCAGCCGCCAGAATACCCGCCTGACGCATGCCGCCGCCGGTCATTTTACGCCAGCGGTTGGCGCGCCTGATGTAGTCCGCATTGCCGACCAGCAGAGAGCCCACCGGCGTACCCAGACCCTTAGAGAGGCAAATGGTGAACGAGTCGCAATATTGCGTAATGTCTTTCAGCTCGCAGCCGTACTCCACCACGGCGTTAAAGATTCGCGCGCCGTCTACGTGCAGGCCGAGCTTGCGCTCGCGGGTAAAGTCCCATGCGGCCTTGAGGTATTCGCGCGGCAGGACTTTACCGTTATGGGTGTTTTCGAGGCTGAGCAGTTTGGTGCGGGCGAAGTGAATATCGTCGGCTTTGATTTTTGCCGCGACTTTATCCAGCGGCAGGGAGCCGTCCGGCGCGGCATCAATCGGCTGTGGCTGGATGCTGCCGAGCACCGCCGCACCGCCAGCTTCGTACAGGTAGTTATGCGCCCCCTGGCCGACGATATACTCTTCGCCGCGCTCGCAGTGGCTGAGCAGCGCCACCAGGTTAGCCTGCGTGCCAGTGGGCAGGAACAGGGCGGCTTCTTTACCGCTCAGTTCTGCCGCATAACGCTGGAGTTCGTTGACCGTCGGGTCATCGCCGTAGACGTCGTCCCCGACCGGGGCGGCCATCATCTCTTCGAGCATGGCACGGCCCGGACGGGTAACGGTATCACTACGTAAATCAATCATTTCACATCCCTTTAATTTAAGAGGTCTTGTGAAATGTTTTACCTGAGCCAGTTGGTTTTTGCCAGTTCGATCACTTCATCACCGCGCCCGCTGATGATAGCGCGCAGCATGTAGAGGCTAAAACCTTTGGCCTGTTCCAGCTTGATTTGAGGCGGGATCGCCAGCTCTTCTTTGGCGACCACCACATCCACAAGCACCGGACCGTCGATGGAGAAGGCGCGTTGCAGGGCATCGTCCACCTCGGAGGCTTTCTCTACCCGAATGCCGGTGATGCCGCAGGCCTCGGCAATGCGGGCGAAGTTGGTGTCGTGCAGCTCGGTGCCCTCCGTGAGGTAGCCCCCGGCCTTCATCTCCATCGCCACGAAGCCCAGTACGCTGTTGTTAAAGACCACGATTTTCAACGGCAGCTTCATCTGCGCCACTGACAGGAAATCTCCCATCAGCATACTGAACCCGCCGTCGCCGCACATCGCCACCACCTGACGTTCCGGTGCCGTCGCTTTTGCGCCCAGCGCCTGGGGCATGGCGTTGGCCATCGAGCCATGGTTAAACGACCCAAGCAGGCGACGTTTGCCGTTCATTTTCAGATAGCGTGCGGCCCAGACGGTGGGGGTGCCCACGTCGCAGGTGAAGATGGCATCGTCGTCGGCGAAGTGGCTGATCTGCTGTGCCAGATACTGCGGGTGGATGGCTTTATCGCTCGGTTTGGCGAGGTCGTCCAGCCCCTTGCGCGCATCACGATAGTCGCTCAGGGCTTTATCGAGGAATTTACGGTCCGTTTTTTCTTCCAGCAGCGGCAGCAGGGCGGCGAGGGTGGATTTAATATCGCCGATAAGCGCCATATCCACCTTGCTGTGCGCGCCAATGCTGCCGGGGTTAATGTCGATCTGGATAATTTTGGCATCCGTCGGGTAGAACGCGCGGTACGGGAACTGGGTGCCGAGCAGGATCAGCGTATCGGCGTTCATCATGGTATGGAAGCCGCTGGAAAAACCGATCAACCCGGTCATGCCGACGTCGTACGGGTTATCGTACTCAACGTGCTCTTTCCCGCGCAGGGCGTGAACAATTGGCGCTTTCAGCTTGCCGGCAAATTCTACCAGTTCTGTATGTGCGCCAGCGCATCCGCTGCCGCACATCAGGGCGATATTGCTGGAGTATCGCAGCAGTTGCGCCAGCTTTTTCAGCTCTTCATCGGCAGGGGTAATGGTTGGCTGTGGCGCAGAGTACCAGTGGGTGGTGGCGGTTTCAGGGGCGGCCTTCAGCGCCACGTCTCCCGGCAGTACAACCACCGAAACACCGCGATTCAGGACTGCTTTACGCATGGCTATCGCCAGCACCTGCGGGATCTGCTCCGGCGACGACACCAGTTCGCAATAGTGGCTGCATTCACGGAACAGCTCCTGCGGATGCGTCTCCTGAAAATAGCCGCTACCGATTTCGGATGACGGAATGTGAGCCGCAATCGCCAGCACCGGCACGTGGTTGCGGTGGCAGTCGAACAGACCGTTGATCAGATGCAGGTTTCCCGGCCCGCAGGATCCCGCACAGACGGCGAGTTCGCCCGTAAGCTGCGCTTCGGCACCTGCGGCGAAGGCGGCGACCTCTTCATGGCGGGTGGGCATCCATTCAATGGTCTTCATCTTGTTGAGGCTATCGCTGAGTCCGTTCAGAGAGTCGCCGGTGACGCCCCAGATACGCTTGACGCCAGCTTGCTCAAGGGTTTTCGCTATGTATGCAGCCACGGTTTGTTTCATGGTTGTCCATCTCCTTTATGTGATATCGCTTACAAGCTTAGAAGAAAGTGACTGTATTGCCTGCTCTATACCCCTCAATTAAAAGTGGTTTTCCTGCGCTATTATTCAGCATGATCTGGTCATCGACTGGATGAAAACAGATATTATTTCAACGGGTTATGTGTTTTTTGAACGCTATTAATGAAAAGCTATAGCACGACGATTTTGGCAAACTCTTTTTACCCCTTGCCTTCGGCGGGCTGATGCTGGCGTTTTCAGGGGCAGGGCGGTTTGCGCGGGGAAAGGCCCGGCGTGGAAGTGAATGTTGGATGCTGGAATGCAGGAAGGGCGCCGCGGACCCTTTTTTATTGGTGGATTTTATTGTGCTGAATGGTAAGTGGTAAAAAAGGGTTTTTGAGAGATTTTTAGGGGAATTCTTTATCTGACAAGGTGATAGGTGTAGATTGTTCTGGTTCACTGCCGTGCAGGCAGCTTAGAAACTAAAAGTGAGTATTTGACCCAACATTACAGAGTTCACTGCCGTGCAGGCAGCTTAGAAATTTGCCTCCAGCTACTGCCATCGATAGAGTCAGTTCACTGCCGTGCAGGCAGCTTAGAAAAGCAAAGACATTTAAGCCCCCACGCGCGATTTGTTCACTGCCGTGCAGGCAGCTTAGAAACGCATCGAGAAGAAGTAAACGCGCCAACGGAGGTTCACTGCCGTACAGGCAGCTTAGAAATGATCAATGCCTCGGAAATTGAACCCCTGAATGTTCACTGCCGTACAGGCAGCTTAGAAAAATCGACGACATCCCACGCGAAGAAATGCTGAGTTCACTGCCGTACAGGCAGTAGGCTCAACGTAGGCCGGGTAAACGTAGTGCCACCCGGCAAAAAAGCCCGGTGGCGCTGACGCTTACCGGGCCTGCGGGTGAACAGCGACAGTTTATGCCAGAACAAGATCGCCCTGTGGATGGCATGAACACGCCAGCACATAACCCTCTGCAATTTCGGCGTCGGTCAGCGTCATGGTGCTGGTGACTGTATATTCACCGGAAACCACTTTGGTCTTACAGCAACCGCACACCCCGGCACGACAGGCCGCCACCACCGGTACGTTGTTGCTTTCCAGCGCTTCAAGCAGCGTGGTGCCCACGCGGCCAAAGAAGGTCTGCGCCGGTTGCAGCTTCGTGAACTTCATCCCGCTGGTCGCCGCTTCCGAGACCGGCGTGAAGAACTGCTCTTTGAAAAAGCGCGTCACGCCGAGCGCTTTCACTTCTTTCTCCACGATCTCCATGTATGGCGCCGGGCCGCAGGTCATCACGGTGCGGTTCGCAATATCCGGTACGCTTTGCAGCAGTTCACGGCTCAGACGGCCCGAGACAAAGCCATGCGTGGCATTATTTTCCGCGACCAGCGTTACCGGATAGTTCCGCCATTCTTCAGCAAAAATGACATCTTCCGGGGAACGCACGCTGAAGATGACCTGCACGTCGGCCTGCGGACGGTTTTTCGCCAGCCAGCGACGCATCGACATAATCGGCGTCACGCCACAACCCGCCGCCAGCAGCAGGAATTTATCTTCCGGCTTGTCGTCACAGGTAAACTCGCCCTGCGCGTCAGACAGCCAGAGGTAATCCCCGCGCTTCACGTCCTGGGTCAGCCACCGGGAGCCTGCGCCGTCATCAATCCGACGGACGGTGAGCGTAATATATTCGCTCACGCCCGGTGTGGAGGAGATCGTGTAGGCGCGCAGCGTATCCGCCGAATTGCGTATGCTGACCAGCGCATACTGACCTGCGCGGTACGGGTAGTAGTCATGGCACAGCAGCGACAGCGTCCACACATCCGGCGTCTCCTGATGGATGTGATGAACCTGCATCCGCCACGGACATTGTGAGGTTGGCATGGTCATGAATTACTCCTTACGCACTCAGCAGTTGCTTCATATCATCTTCAACATTGGTCACGGAACGCAGACCAAATTTCTCGTTCAGCACGGCCAGCAGATCCGGCGTCAGGAAGCCTGGCGCGGTCGGCCCGGTGACAATGTTGGTCACGCCGAGCGAGAGCAGGGTGAGCAGGATCACGATTGCTTTCTGCTCGAACCAGGAGAGCACCAGCGAGAGCGGCAGATCGTTCACGCCGCAGCCCAGTTTCTCTGCCAGCGTGACCGCCAGAATGATGGCTGAATACGCATCGTTACACTGACCGGCATCCACCAGGCGCGGCAGACCTTCGATGTCGCCGAAGTCCAGCTTGTTGAAACGGTACTTACCGCAGGCCAGGGTCAGGATCAGGCAGTCTTCCGGCACGCGGGTGGCAAAATCGGTGAAATAGTTACGTTCCCCGCGCGCGCCGTCACAGCCACCGATCAGGAAGATGTGGCGCAATTTTTCACGGCTGACGAGGTCAATCAGGGAATCTGCCGCACCGAGCAGGGTTTCACGACCAAAACCAACGGTGATCAGGTGCGGAATTTCGCTGTACGGGAAGCCTGCCATCTGCTGCGCCTGGGCGATAACCGGACCGAAATCGTCGCCTTCGAGGTGGCTCACGCCCGGCCAGCCGACGATGCTACGGGTCCAGATACGGTCGTCATACGCGCCCACGGTCGGGTCGATGATGCAGTTAGAGGTCATCACAATCGGGCCAGGGAAACGGGCAAATTCAACCTGCTGGTTTTGCCAGCCGCTGCCGTAGTTACCGATCAGATGCTTAAATTTACGCAGCTCCGGGTAACCGTGCGCGGGCAACATTTCGCCGTGGGTATAAACGTTCACGCCGGTGCCTTCGGTCTGCTTCAGCAGGTTGTAGAGATCTTTCAGGTCATGGCCGGAGATCAGGATGCATTTGCCTTCGGTCGCTTTCACATTGACCTGCGTCGGCGTTGGATGACCGTAGGTGCTGGTTTCACCGGCATCCAGAATGCTCATCACTTTGAAGTTCATCTGGCCGATTTCCATTGAGCATTCCAGCAGGGCGTTCATATCGGAAGGCCAGGTGCCCAGCCAGGCCATGATTTTGTGGTACTGGGCGTAAATAGCGTTGTCGTACTGGCCGAGAACGTGCGCGTGCTCCATATAAGCCGCAGCACCTTTCAGGCCGTACAGGCACAGCAGACGCAGGCCGAGGATGTTCTCGCCAATCGCCGCTTTGTCTTTATTTGGGGTGAATTCTGCGGCCTGGCGCTGTAGCTCGCCCAGGTCGTCGCTCACCAGCTGTAGCTCCGCCATCGGGTTGTCCACGCGGGCACTGGCGTCGGCATTCAGGCACTGCGCTTTCAGGGCTTCACGCAGGGCAATCGCTTCGCGGGCATAGCCCACAATGCGTGGAGAATCGAAGTTAACGTTAGTCAGCGTGGAGAAAAATGCGCGCGGCGCAAAGCTGTCGACATAGTGATCGACAATGCCATACTCGCGGGCTTTAAACGCCCAGGCGGACAAGCCTTGCAGCGCCGCAATCAGCAGATCCTGAAGATCGGACGTTTCTGCGGTTTTGCCGCACATACCCTGCGCGTAAGAGCAGCCATTGCCTGCCGGGGTACGGATGGTTTGTTCACATTGCACACAAAACATAATCACACCTGTTAAAGTTATATTTGAGATACATGTTTAAGGTTATGCCTGTGCCACAACAGAGAAAAGTGCTTTCTTGTACTAAGTGGAGGGTTATTGATTTAGCGCAATTTTGGCGGCAGGTTCACTACCGCCAAAGCAGTATCAGGCTGAGAAGAACGCCATCAGAATGGGCACCAGCAGGCTCAGAATAAAGCCGTGGACGATAGCGGCAGGAACCATTTCCAGCCCGCCCGAGCGCTGTAACACCGGCAGGGTAAAGTCCATTGAGGTGGCCCCGCACAGGCCCAGCGCGGTTGAGCGACTGCGGCGTACCAGGCCGGGGATCAGCATAATGGCGATCAGCTCGCGCGCCAGATCGTTAAAGAAGGCGGCGCTGCCGATGACCGGACCAAACGATTCGGTCAGCAGAATACCGGAGAGCGAATACCAGCCAAACCCGGACGCCATCGCCAGGCCGGTTTTCAGCGGCAGGTCGAGAATAAAAGCGTTAATTACGCCCCCCACCATTGAGCTGGCCACAACGATAACGGCAACAATCATTCCCCGGCGGTTAAGGACAATCTGTTTCAGCGTCATGCCATTATTTCGCAACTGAATACCAATCAGGAAGAGCAGGAAAATAAGCGTATATTCGCTGGCTTCCGTTGCATGCTGTAAAAATGCCCAGCCGGTCAGCCCCAGTAAAAAACCGAGTACCACCACGCCGCACAGTTTTAATGATTCCAGCGCCATCGCAATACGGGAGGGGAGTTTTTCCTGATGATGGTGATTTTTCCAGGGAATAGTGCGTTCCAGCCAGAACAGGGCGGCGATATTGCACAGAAGAATAACCACTACCGTGACCGCAGAATAATGCAGGATGGAAAGCAGGTTCGTCGCCAGATTATCCAGGAAGGCCAGGCTGATCCCCATAAAGAACAGAATGACGTAAACAATCCAGCTGAGAAAACGATTAATTAGCTTTAAGGCCGATTCATGACGCAGCGGAATAAGGTAGCCCACAATCAGGGGCAGGAGAATGATGAGGAGTCCTGAGAACATGAACAGCCGGTCCTTTTGAGTAACAGTTAAGCGCCAGAGACACTACCCAATAAAGACTGTGAGGTAAAGCTACAAAAAAAGCCGGGTGGCGGCTACGCCTTACCCGGCTTGTCTATTTGGGGTGGTGCGGCCTGATGCTCTCACCCCGGCCCTCTCCCACAAGGAGAGGGGGAAAATAATTAATCGCGTTTTTCCAGCAGGGTGCGATACAGCACGCCGCCCAGAATACCGCCGATAATTGGCATCACCCAGAACAGCCACAGCTGTTCAAGCGCCCAGCCGCCCTGGAAAATGGCGACGGCGGTGCTGCGCGCCGGGTTAACGGAGGTGTTGGTCACCGGAATGGAGATCAGGTGGATCAGCGTGAGCGCCAGACCAATAGCGATAGGGGCGAAGCCCGCAGGCGCGTATTTGTCCGTGGCACCGTGGATCACCAGCAGGAAACCTGCGGTGAGCACAATTTCAATCACGATAGCAGACAGCATTGAGTAGCCGCCTGGAGAGTGTTCACCGAAACCGTTCGACGCAAATCCGCTGGCCGCGGCATCAAACCCGGCTTTTCCGCTGGCAATGACGTACAACACCGCCGCGGCAATAATACCGCCGATAACCTGGGCAATAATATAGCCAATAATATCTTTCGCCGGGAAACGTCCGCCCGCCCATAAACCTAACGTGACGGCCGGATTGAAATGACCACCGGAAATATGCCCCACGGCGAATGCCATGGTTAATACGGTTAAACCGAATGCCAGCGCGACGCCGACAAAGCCAATACCTAACTCCGGAAATGCGGCTGCCAGTACTGCACTACCGCAGCCACCAAACACCAGCCAGAATGTACCAAAGCATTCTGCCGCTAATTTTCTGAACATAACCACCTCAATAATAAACGTCCGCACCCATTCCTGCGCGCGGGTTATATCGCCATAAAGGGATGACGACTCAAAGAGCCCGTATTTTGAAACCATCAACATCCCTTCGCCACTCAAATAAATTCATTAAATTTGATTTAAGGCAATGTGATGTCAATCCTTGTTCAGATCGGAGGTAAATAGAGCATAGCCCAATTATTAACGGGGCGTATATTCTGCTGTCGTGACCCACAGCCTGCCGCTATACTGCTGATAACTTGAAGGAAAAAGTGGCCGAAATGCGGGGGATGTATGCTACTCGAACGTGTGGAGATTGTCGGGTTTCGCGGGATTAACCGCCTGTCACTGCAACTGGAACAGAACAACGTCCTGATAGGCGAAAATGCCTGGGGTAAATCCAGCCTGCTGGATGCCCTGACGCTGCTGCTTTCGCCCGAAGAGAACTTGTACCACTTCGTTCATGATGACTTCTGGTTTCCGCCGGGGGATGTCAACGGACGCGAGAAACATCTGCATATCATCCTGACCTTCCGCGAATCTGAGCCTGGTCGCCATCGCGTGCGTCGTTTTCGCCCAATGTCGCCCTGCTGGGTGCCCTGTGAAGATGGGTTCCACTGTATTTTCTATCGCCTTGAGGGCGAAATGGCGCAAAACGACGGGGTGTTAACCCTGCGTGAATTCCTTGATGAGAAGGGGAATCCGCTCCCGCTCGATAATATTGACGAGCTTGCCCGCCATCTTATCCGTCTCTCCCCCGTACTGCGCTTACGTGACGCGCGCTTTATGCGGCGGATCCGCAACGGCACCGTGCCGAATATGCCCGAAGTGGAGGTGACCGCCCGCGAACTGGATTTCCTCGCCCGCGAGCTGGTCTCGCGCCCGCAGAACCTCACCGACGGCCAGATCCGTCAGGGGCTGTCTGCCATGGTGCAATTATTGGAGCACTACTTCTCCGAGCAGGGAACGGGGCAGGCGCGCCACCGTCTGATGCGCCGCCGCTCGCACGATGAGCAACGAAGCTGGCGCTATCTCGACATTATCAACCGCATGATCGACCGCCCCGGCGGGCGCACGCATCGGGTGATCCTGCTGGGATTATTCTCCACGCTTTTGCAGGCGAAAGGGACGGTGCGCCTGGATCGGGATGCGCGCCCGCTGCTGCTGGTGGAAGATCCGGAAACGCGGCTGCACCCGATTATGCTTTCCGTGGCGTGGCATCTTCTGAATCTGCTGCCGTTACAGCGTGTCACTACCACGAATTCCGGAGAGTTGCTCTCCCTGACGCCGGTGGAGTATGTCTGCCGCCTGGTGCGTGAATCGTCGCGTGTCACCGCCTACCGGCTTGGACCCGGCGGGTTAAATGCCGAAGATGGTCGACGGATTGCCTTTCATATCCGCTTTAACCGAGCCTCATCCCTGTTTGCCCGCTGCTGGTTGCTGGTGGAAGGAGAAACGGAAACCTGGGTGATAAATGAGCTGGCTCGCCAGTGCGGGCACCACTTTGATGCCGAAGGGATCAAGGTGATCGAATTTGCTCAGTCGGGCTTAAAGCCGCTGATCAAATTTGCGCGCCGGATGGGGATCGAGTGGCACGTGCTGGTGGATGGCGATGAGGCGGGGAAAAAATATGCGGCGACCGTACGCAGCTTGCTCAATAACGATCGGGAGGCGGAGCGTGAACATCTGACCGCATTGCCTGCGATGGACATGGAGCACTTTATGTACCGCCAGGGCTTTGACGACGTCTTTCACCGCGTGGCGATGATCCCGGTGGATGTGCCGATGAATATGCGCCGGGTGATCGCGAAAGCGATCCACCGTTCGTCAAAACCGGATTTGGCCATCGAAGTGGCGACGGAAGCGGGCAGGCGAGGCGTGGAGTCTGTGCCCACGCTGCTGCGTAAAATGTTCTCCCGCGTCCTCTGGCTGGCTCGCGGGAGGGCCGATTAACGGGCAGTCGCCTGTGAAACCTGTTGGATCAGGCTGTCCAGCAGGGCATAGCGGCGGCGGTACTCGGACCGTTTTTTACTCGCTATCTCTTCCATCGGCTTGCGTGGCATGGTCAGCGGCAGGGCAAAGTTGCCGTTATCCTGCTGCTCTCCGCCAAGAGAGCGCCAGAAGCTGTCATAATCAGCCAGCAATTTTCCCTCTTTTTTCTTGCGATAGCGCCAGCTGCGGTAGATATGGGTGGCATTACTCACCGCGAGGATCTGCTCGATCGGGAAGGCGCCTGCCAGCGTCATGACCGCTTCCACCAGCAGACGTTTTGGGAACAGTCCGTGACAGGCTTTGGTCGCAAGCTGGATGTGCTCGTGCGCGACATGCGCTTTCGCCCCCTGCATTCCGCCGATGAACAGCGTTGACTTGCCTTCGTACTGGCACAGCGTAAAGGTCAGCTCGGCCAGCACCGTGTTCTGGTGGTCGCAAAAAGTGAGGGTCGCTTCTCCTTCTTTGTCCAGAAACGCATCCGCACTCAGGCGAACGCTAAACGGCTGCTCCTCTTTGCCCGTTAACGTCACCAGGGTGATGCCCTGACTGGAGAGGTAGCCATTAAGCAGCGACGCCGGAAGATGGCGGCTCATCATCTGATAGTGATCGTTCAATGCGTCCAGCGTATTCTGACGGCCCATATTGACGGTCAGCCACGGTCGGTGCAGGCGGCACGGCAGGCCGGGCTGCACGCGCAGGATCTGCATCAGACGGGGCTGTTTGGCAAGGTTTCCAAGCAGGCGCGCAGTGGTGAACGGCGTTGCCAGCGAGCGCAACATAAACTTACGTCGATAGGCCGGATTTCGCCACGCCAGCCCCGGCGCGAGAGAACCCGATGCCAGGCTTTTGAACAATTGCCAGCCCGATTTAGGCTGGGGTAGCGTTGAATAAGGTGTATCGACGATGGAAGACATGTTAGATCCTGCTTCTGGTGGAATATCGCTATTTCAGCAGGCGCTTTATCAACATCGGGTAAACAATTCCCGACGATTACGGGGATCGGGGGTTTCGTTGAGGAGTGGTTTAGATAAAATCAACGGTGATGATAGCCAGAACAATTATTTGGAATATTTATGAACCTGAAGGGAAAACGCAGAAAGCTGTTTCTGCTGCTGGCGGTAGTGGTGTTAGCGGGCGGATTCTGGTTATGGAAGGTGCTGAACGCGCCGGTACCGCAGTATCAAACGCTGATTGTTCGTCCGGGCGAGCTACAACAAAACGTGCTGGCGACGGGAAAACTGGATGCCCTGCGTAAGGTTGACGTGGGCGCGCAGGTCAGCGGCCAGTTAAAAACCCTGTCGGTTGAAATTGGCGATAAGGTTAAAAAAGGCCAGCTGTTGGGGGTGATCGATCCTGAGCAGGCGCAAAACCAGATCCGCGAAGTGGAAGCGACGCTGATGGAGCTGCGCGCCCAGCGCGCCCAGGCTCAGGCGGAGCGTAATCTGGCCCAGGTTACCCTGACGCGCCAGCAGGCGCTGGCGAAAACGCAGGCCATCTCGAAACAGGATCTGGACACTGCCGCCACGGAACTGGCGGTGAAGCAGGCGCAGATTGGCACCATCGACGCGCAAATCAAGCGGAATCAGGCCTCGCTGGATACGGCGAAAACCAACCTCGATTACACGCAAATCGTGGCGCCAATGGCCGGGGAAGTGACGCAGATAACCACCCTGCAAGGCCAGACGGTTATCGCCGCGCAACAGGCGCCGAACATCCTGACCCTGGCGGATATGAGCACCATGCTGGTGAAAGCTCAGGTATCTGAAGCGGACGTCATCCATCTTAAGCCGGGGCAAAAAGCCTGGTTTACGGTGCTGGGCGATCCGCAAACCCGCTATGAAGGGGTGCTGAAAGATATTCTGCCGACGCCGGAGAAGGTCAACGACGCCATTTTCTACTATGCGCGTTTTGAAGTGCCAAACCCGCAGGGCGTACTGCGTCTGGACATGACCGCCCAGGTGCATATCCAGCTGACTGGCGTGAAAAACGTGCTGACGGTTCCGCTCTCCGCGCTGGGCGAATCCGCCGGGGACAATCGCTACAAAGTGAAAGTGCTGCGCAACGGCGAAACCCGCGAGCGGGAAGTGGTGATTGGCGCGCGTAACGACACCGACGTGGTGGTGGTGAAAGGGCTGGAAGAGGGTGAGGAAGTGGTCACCAGCGAAAGCCTGCCCGGAGCCGCGCAATGACGGCGCTGCTTGAGCTGAATGACATTCGTCGCAGCTATCCGTCCGGCGACGGGCCGGTGGAGGTGCTGAAAGGCATCTCCCTGCGCGTGGAAGCCGGTGAAATGGTGGCGATTGTCGGGGCGTCTGGCTCGGGTAAATCGACGCTGATGAACATTCTCGGCTGTCTGGATAAGCCCACCAGCGGCACCTATCGCGTGGCCGGGACGGATGTTTCCACTCTGGACGGCGACGCGCTGGCGAGGCTGCGTCGCGAGCATTTTGGCTTTATCTTCCAGCGTTACCATCTGCTTTCCCACCTGAGCGCGGCACAGAACGTGGAAGTGCCAGCGGTGTATGCGGGCGTCGAGCGCAAAAAACGTCTCGAACGCGCGAAGGGGCTGTTAACGCGTCTGGGGCTGGCGGAGCGTGTGGACTATCAGCCCTCGCAGCTTTCCGGCGGTCAGCAACAGCGCGTGAGTATTGCCCGCGCGCTGATGAACGGCGGGCAGGTGATCCTTGCCGATGAGCCAACTGGCGCGCTCGACAGCCACTCCGGTGAAGAGGTGATGGCGATCCTGCATCAGCTTCGCGATCAGGGGCACACGGTGATTATCGTCACCCACGATCCGCAGGTGGCGGCACAGGCCGAACGCATCATCGAGATCCGCGACGGCGAGCTGGTCAGCAACCCGCCGCCGCGTCAGTCCAGAGCGGCGGCGCCGAAAGAAGCCCTGCCTGCGTCTACCGGCTGGGGACAGTTTTCCAGCGGCTTTCGCGAGGCGCTGACCATGGCCTGGCTGGCGATGGCGGCCAACAAAATGCGAACCCTGCTGACCATGCTCGGCATTATTATCGGTATCGCCTCGGTGGTGTCGATTGTGGTGGTGGGCGATGCGGCGAAACAGCTGGTGCTGGCCGATATTCGCGCCATCGGGACTAACACCATCGACGTTTACCCCGGCAAAGATTTTGGCGACGACGAGCCGCAGTATCAGCAGGCGCTAAAGTATGACGATCTGGCGGCCATTCAGAAGCAGCCGTGGGTGAACTCCGCCACGCCTGCCGTTTCGCAAAACCTGCGTCTGCGCTACGGCAACATCGACGTGGCGGCCAGCGCCAACGGCGTCAGCGGAGATTACTTCAACGTTTATGGCATGACCTTCAGCGAAGGGGCGACCTTCAACGCCGAACAGCTGGCGGGCAGGGCGCAGGTGGTGGTGCTGGACGCTAACTCGCGCAGACAGCTTTTCCCCAATAAAACCCGTGTGGTGGGGGAAGTGATCCTGGTGGGGAACATGCCCGCCACGGTGATTGGTGTGGCGGAAGAGAAACAGTCGATGTTTGGCAGCAGCAAAATTTTGCGCGTCTGGCTGCCGTACAGCACCATTTCCGGGCGCATTATGGGGCAGTCCTGGCTTAACTCCATTACCGTGCGGGTGAAAGAGGGTTACGACAGCGCGCTGGCGGAACAGCAGCTGGAACGGCTGTTAACGTTGCGTCACGGGAAAAAGGATTTCTTCACCTGGAACATGGACGGCCTCTTGAAAACGGCGGAAAAGACCACACGTACTCTTCAGCTGTTCCTGACGCTGGTGGCGGTGATTTCGCTGGTCGTCGGCGGGATAGGGGTGATGAACATTATGCTGGTGTCGGTGACCGAACGTACGCGGGAGATTGGCATCCGCATGGCGGTCGGGGCCAGAGCCAGCGACGTGCTCCAGCAATTTTTGATTGAAGCGGTGCTGGTGTGTCTGGTGGGCGGCGCGATGGGGATTGCGCTCTCGATGATGATCGCCTTTGCGCTTCAGCTCTTTTTACCGGGGTGGGAGATTGGCTTCTCACCGATGGCGATCCTCACCGCGTTTTTATGTTCCACGTTTACCGGCATTTTGTTTGGCTGGCTGCCGGCGCGAAACGCGGCGCGGCTGGATCCGGTGGATGCACTGGCGCGGGAATAGCCCGAAAATAAAAATGCCAGCCGATCGGGCTGGCATTTTGCCTGCGGGGTGTACACAATGAATCAGAGAGCTATGCAACCGTTTCTGCTTCAACGGGCACGATAAGACTGGCGTGATTGCCTTTTGGCCCCTGGTGTACATCGAACCGGACGGACTGCCCGGCTTTGAGCGTCCTGTAACCATCCATCTGAATGGTGGAATAGTGAGCGAAGATATCCTCGCCGCCGCCTTCGGGGCAAATGAAGCCAAACCCCTTGGCGTTGTTGAACCACTTAACAGTACCCATTTCCATGCTTCGACATCCTTCGTAAATCTTATAAATTAAGATGGAATGAACCGGTGGTGGAGTGGGGGCTGTTCAAAACCTCGCCAACTCACGCTTGTACAATTTAGAGAATCGGAAGAAGCCGTCAAGCGTTTGGCGCTGGAGTTGGGACAATAATCAACCAAAATTTGAGGCAGTTAACGCTATTGCAACAGTTTGTGACAGACATCGCGGATGACAGTAATAGATGATTGTTATCTAACATCTGAGGTAGATTCAAAGTGGTTATGCATAATGGGTAAGACCAACGATTGGCTGGATTTTGACCAGCTGGCGGAAGATAAAGTGCGCGACGCGCTAAAACCGCCATCTATGTATAAAGTTATGTTAATGAACGATGATTACACGCCGATGGAATTTGTTATTGACGTGCTACAAAAGTTCTTTTCTTATGATGTTGAACGTGCAACGCAACTGATGCTTACCGTTCATTATCGTGGCAAAGCGATCTGCGGCATCTTTACTGCCGAAGTCGCGGAAACCAAAGTAGCGATGGTGAACGACTATGCAAGGGAGAACGAGCATCCGTTGCTGTGTACGCTGGAAAAGGCCTGATAAGGCATAAAATTGGGGGAGGTGCCTATGCTCAATCAAGAACTGGAACTCAGTTTAAACATGGCTTTCGCCAGAGCGCGTGAGCACCGACATGAGTTTATGACCGTCGAGCACTTGCTGCTCGCATTGCTTAGCAACCCATCTGCCCGCGAAGCGCTGGAAGCCTGCTCCGTGGATCTGGTGGCGCTACGTCAGGAACTCGAAGCCTTCATCGAACAAACTACACCGGTGCTGCCAGCCAGTGAAGAAGAGCGCGACACGCAGCCGACGCTCAGCTTCCAGCGCGTGTTGCAGCGCGCGGTATTCCACGTCCAGTCTTCCGGACGTAGCGAAGTGACGGGCGCCAATGTTCTGGTCGCCATCTTCAGCGAGCAGGAGTCCCAGGCGGCCTACCTGCTGCGTAAACACGAAGTCAGCCGACTCGATGTGGTCAACTTTATCTCTCACGGAACGCGCAAAGACGAGCCTAACCAGGCATCGGATCCCAGCGGACAGATCAACAGCAATGAAGAGCAAGCAGGCGGGGAGGATCGTATGGAAAACTTCACCACCAACCTTAACCAGCTTGCTCGCGTTGGCGGTATCGACCCGCTGATTGGCCGCGACAAAGAGCTGGAGCGAG
Organism: Enterobacter cloacae complex sp. IR5418; assembly: GCF_049238105.1. Lineage (NCBI taxonomy): Bacteria > Pseudomonadati > Pseudomonadota > Gammaproteobacteria > Enterobacterales > Enterobacteriaceae > Enterobacter > Enterobacter cloacae complex sp. IR5418. The sequence continues at coordinate 25,383 of NZ_JBMKHS010000029.1, forward strand.
CGATCCAGGTGCTGTGCCGTCGCCGCAAGAACAACCCGCTGCTGGTGGGGGAATCTGGCGTGGGTAAAACCGCGATTGCCGAAGGGCTGGCCTGGCGCATTGTGCAGGGCGACGTACCGGAAGTGATTGCCGACTGCACCATCTACTCGCTGGATATTGGCTCGCTGCTGGCGGGCACCAAATACCGCGGTGATTTCGAAAAACGTTTCAAAGCGCTGTTAAAACAGCTGGAGCAGGACACCAACAGCATCCTTTTCATCGATGAGATCCACACCATCATCGGTGCAGGTGCGGCTTCCGGTGGCCAGGTGGATGCGGCTAACCTGATCAAACCGCTGCTCTCCAGCGGCAAGATCCGCGTGATGGGCTCCACGACGTATCAGGAGTTCAGCAACATCTTTGAGAAGGATCGTGCGCTGGCGCGTCGCTTCCAGAAAATTGATGTTACCGAGCCGTCCGTTGACGAAACGGTGCAGATCATCAACGGCCTGAAAACCAAGTACGAAGCGCACCACGACGTGCGTTACACCGCGAAAGCGGTACGTGCGGCGGTGGAGCTGGCGGTGAAATACATCAACGATCGTCATCTGCCGGATAAAGCGATCGACGTGATTGACGAAGCGGGTGCGCGAGCACGCCTGATGCCTGCCAGCAAGCGGAAAAAAACCGTGAACGTGGCGGATATCGAGTCCGTGGTGGCCCGCATCGCGCGTATTCCTGAGAAGAGCGTTTCTCAGAGCGACCGCGACACGCTGCGCACCCTCGGCAATCGCCTGAAAATGCTGGTCTTTGGTCAGGATAAAGCCATTGAGGCCTTAACCGAAGCGATCAAGATGGCCCGTGCTGGCCTGGGGCATGACCACAAGCCGGTTGGTTCCTTCCTGTTCGCTGGCCCGACCGGCGTGGGGAAAACCGAGGTGACGGTTCAGCTTTCCAAAGCGCTGGGCATTGAGCTGCTGCGGTTTGATATGTCCGAGTATATGGAGCGTCACACCGTCAGCCGTTTGATTGGTGCGCCTCCGGGATACGTGGGCTTTGACCAGGGCGGCCTGCTTACCGACGCGGTAATCAAGCATCCGCATGCGGTACTGCTGCTCGATGAAATCGAGAAAGCGCACCCGGACGTGTTCAACATCCTGTTGCAGGTGATGGATAACGGGACGCTGACCGATAACAACGGGCGCAAGGCGGACTTCCGCAACGTGGTGCTGGTGATGACCACCAACGCGGGTGTGCGGGAAACCGAGCGTAAATCCATCGGCCTGATCCACCAGGATAACAGCACCGATGCGATGGAAGAGATCAAGAAGATCTTCACGCCGGAGTTCCGTAACCGTCTGGACAACATTATCTGGTTCGATCACCTGTCTACCGAGGTGATCCACCAGGTGGTGGACAAGTTCATTGTCGAGTTGCAGGTTCAGCTGGATCAGAAAGGCGTGTCGCTGGAAGTGAGTCAGGAGGCCCGCAACTGGCTGGCTGAGAAAGGCTACGACCGTGCGATGGGCGCTCGTCCGATGGCGCGTGTGATTCAGGACAACCTGAAGAAACCGCTGGCTAACGAGCTGCTGTTTGGTTCGCTGGTGGACGGCGGCCAGGTAACGGTGGGGCTGGATCAGGCGAAGAACGAACTGACGTACGATTTCCAGAGTGCGGCGAAGCACAAGCCGGAAGCGGCTCACTGAGTTGACCGTTAAACTTAAAAACCGGGCGAATGCCCGGTTTTTTTATGCCTGCTTTTCTCCCTCTCCCTGTGGGCTGAGGGAATAATGTCTGCACGGAACAGTCCCCCGCCCCTTTGGGGAGAGGATTAGGGTGAGGGGAACAGGCCGCAGCGAAATTTTGCGAGGCGCTTTCCAGTTTCTTTCGATGTCTGTTGCTGGATAAAACTACAGTAATAAAATGGCGGCGCACCTGCAAAAACAGGTGTCGGGATTGGCGTCCTGATAACACACATATGGAAAGATGTTGCGCACAGCAACGTCACTGGTTTCGTTCACACTTTTTTTAGGTGCGGTATAATCCGTATCTTCAAATATGGTGGGCTGAACCGGGGCTTCTTTTGAAGCGCCGATTTTCCATATGGTCGGTACGCCAAACCGGTTCAGTCTGCCACCCGAAGTTGGCGTTTCTGGTGGTAGTTTTCAGCTCTTGATATGGAAATTATGAATATGGAAAACCAGACTATCTCCCAACTCTACAGCGAACTCTCTCTCACCCCCGATCTCCCAACCCTCGTCGAGCGCTGTAATCTGCTCACTGAAATCCTGCTGGACTGCCATTCGCTTTCGCAAACGCAGCCCATTTGCCGTTGTCTCGGTGCTTATCTGGACGTAGTTAAAACCGAACTCGCAGAATCAATGTGTGACTTTCAGGTGGTTGAATTTGACGATGAGGCGGAACGGCCGAAAGGAAAAGAATGGCTTCTGGAAGATACCGAAACCAAGTGCGATTACTGCCGGGCATTAAACCACGTGCTGCTGGTGTCGCATTTTGACCGCGAGATGCTGCCCCATCTGACCGGATTGCTGCATGACATTACACATTCGATGGCGGCAGATGTGGCTGCACCTGAATGTGGAAAACCTGCAATTCATATCATTAATTGACAGTGGTGTAGCGCGTCGGAGGAGGGACTCCGGCGCGGCATGGCGAAACCCTTTTTTCGAGTGGTTCTTTAAGTTATTGATTTTTATTGTGCTAATAAAGGCCGCAGAAAAAGGGTTTCAGGTAGATATGTTGATTATTTTCTTTTCGAACAATAAGATGGCGAAGATTTGTTTCAGTTCACTGCCGTACAGGCAGCTTAGAAAGAAATTGTTGTTGGCAAGCTGGCACGGCGTATGTTCACTGCCGTACAGGCAGCTTAGAAAATCCCCTGGGCCACATCATTACGCCCGTCATAGTTCACTGCCGTACAGGCAGCTTAGAAAGTGAGTCGATGGTCGCAATAGCGGTTGAGGATGTTCACTGCCGTACAGGCAGCTTAGAAACTGTTCAAACGCTTCCTCGTCGTATTCGCACGAGTTCACTGCCGTACAGGCAGCTTAGAAAAGCCGGCGAAACTCCCGCAGGGGGATCAGTTCGTTCACTGCCGTACAGGCAGCTTAGAAAGTGAAATGGACGTATGGTGTCTGACGGTAGTTGTTCACTGCCGTACAGGCAGCACACCCCCAAACATTCATCCCAGCTATTTAAAAACCATAATCATCACCACAATCCTCGTTGTATTTTAAATAAACAAAATATTCATTCACCCGACAACCATATTTTCTCATATATATTATTCATAAAAATAATACATTAAATACGGCAGAGTTTTTTCATTTCGACATTACGGTATTTATTATTCATTTGATACACGTCACATTTGTCTTCGTCTTATCTCCGATAACATACCCCGCATTCAACACATTGAAATAAAAAGCACTTGCTATGCCAGCGAACAGCATTACCCCGTCCGACTTAAAAACCATTCTTCATTCAAAACGTGCCAATATCTATTACCTGGAGAAATGTCGTATTCAGGTCAATGGGGGCCGTGTTGAATATGTCACTCAGGAAGGTAAGGCGTCGTTTTACTGGAATATTCCCATCGCTAATACGACGGCAGTCATGTTGGGAATGGGAACATCCGTTACGCAAATGGCAATGCGGGAATTTGCGCGAGCGGGAGTGATGGTCGGTTTTTGTGGTACGGATGGCACGCCACTCTATTCCGCGAATGAAGTGGATATTGATGTCTCCTGGTTATGCCCGCAGAGTGAATACCGCCCGACCGCATATTTACAAAACTGGGTCTCCTTCTGGTTTAACGAAGAAAAGCGCTTGCAGGCGGCAAAACAATTTCAGTTTATTCGTTTACAGCAAATCGAAAAACAGTGGTCGGGACTGCGGATGCAGCGCGAAATGGCCTTTCAGCCAGATAAAGATGCACTCAATACTCTCCTCGAACGTGCCAGACAGGGTATGGAAAAGGCGCAGGACCACACCGCACTGATGCTCCAGGAAGCCCAGCTCACAAAATCTCTCTACAAACTCACCAGCCAGACGACAGGTTACGGCAGTTTTACCCGAGCCAAACGGGGCGGCGGGGCGGATATGGCAAACCGTTTTCTCGATCAGGGTAATTATCTGGCCTACGGGCTGGCGGCAGTCGCGGCCTGAGTGACGGGCATTCCGCACGGTCTGGCGGTGATGCATGGCAAAACCCGACGCGGCGGGCTGGTTTTTGATATTGCCGATTTAATTAAAGACGCCCTCGTTATGCCGCAGGCATTTATTGCGGCTATGGAGGGTGAAGATAATCAACAGTTTCGCCAGCGCTGTATTAATGCCTTTCAGCAGGCGGATGCGCTGGATGTGATGATTACGACGTTGCAGGAAACCTCGCAGTCGCTGGCGGGGAGCACAAAATGAATGTGCTGATTATCTCTCGGTGTACCAAACGCGCGCGCGAGCAAAGCTTTCAGATTATCGATCAGTTTGCTGAGCGCACCGGAGACGCGGCGTGGCAGACGACGATTACAATGGAAGGCGCCATAACCTTGCGCAAGCTGCTGCGTAAAACTGCGCGACGTAATACCGCCGTGGCCTGCCACTGGCTGAAAAAAAACGGTCAAACTGAACTGCTGTGGATAGTCGGGAATCTGCGTCGCTTTAACGCGCAAGGGCGCGTGCCTACAAATCGCACGACGCTGCAAATTATCCGCAATGACAACGAACACCGTTGGCAAAGTGCAGAAAGCATCGCCTTGCTGGCGGCGATCGCCGGGCTGTTTCACGATTTTGGCAAAGCGGGGATGTGCTTCCAGCAAACGCTACTGAAAGAGAGTAAGCATCGTTTTCAGCCGTACCGACACGAATGGATTTCGGTTCGTCTGTTCGAGGCCTTCGTGGGTGAACAAACCGATGAACAGTGGCTGACATCCCTCACACAGCTAAAAGCCGCTGATGATAAAGCCATGCGGAAAGCACTTAAAATGGACAGGGCAGACTGGAGCAACAGCCCTCTCGAAAAATTACCCCCAGTTGCCAGGGTAGTGGCGTGGCTAATGCTGTCGCACCATCGTTTACCGCAGTCCCATTCGGCAGAGCCACAATTACTGTACTGCGATGGCTGGCTTGAGCGACAGCTGAATGCGGACTGGAACTCCCTTAATCACCGATCTGAAAACCCCGTATGGACCGGGCGTGATCTCAAAAATGTCTGGAAATTCCCCCACGGTACGCCGCTAAGAAGTAAAACCTGGCGCGAGAAGGCCCGGCAGATTGGTAAACGTATTCGGAACCTGCCTGCGCTGCTTCAGGCGGGATCGCTGGATAATCTCTTTACCCTCCACCTTGCCCGTCTGTCGCTGATGCTGGCCGATCACGTTTACTCCTCTCAACCGGCTTATACCGGATGGCAGGATGATGCCTTTCAGGCGTGGGCTAACAGCTACCGGGGGACAGGGGAACTCAGACAGAAGCTGGATGAGCACAATGTCGGCGTAGCACATCAGGCGCTATTGATGGGGCGTTCTCTTCCGGCGTTGCGCCGTTCATTGCCCGCCATCGCCAGACATAAAATCTTCCGGGAAAGGGCGAAAGAAGAGCGTTATTACTGGCAGAACAAAGCCTGGGACGTTGCCTCTTCTCTGCGTGAGAAGAGTGCCGAACAGGGCTTCTTCGGCATCAATATGGCCTCGACGGGATGCGGTAAAACCTTCGCCAATGCCCGAATTATGTATGCGTTGGCAGATGAGCAGACAGGGTGTCGTTTTAGCGTGGCACTGGGGCTTCGCACGCTGACGCTGCAAACGGGCCAGGCTTTGCGTTCACGCCTGAGGCTGGATGATGACGCGCTGGCCGTCGTGACCGGTGCCGCAGCAGTGAAGGAGTTGTATCAGGGCAATGATACCGAAGATACCAGCAGCGCCAGCGACGAAGCGTTCTTCGCCAGCCATCATTACGTGCATTACGAAGGGGCGACAAGTAGCGGTATCGCGCAGCAGTGGCTGGCAAAAGAACCGGCGCTCAATCGGCTGGTCAGTGCCCCGGTGCTGGTGACAACCATCGACCACCTGATGCCTGCCACGGAAGGCGTGCGCGGCGGCAGGCAGATCCCCGCCATGCTGCGTCTGCTGACCAGCGATCTGGTCCTTGATGAGCCTGATGATTTTGATGTGGATGATTTGCATGCCCTCTGTCGACTGGTGAACTGGGCCGGAATGCTCGGTTCTCGCGTGCTGCTTTCCTCCGCGACGCTACCGCCCGCGTTAACGGAAGCGCTGTTTGAAGCCTATCGGGAAGGGCGTAAAGCCTGGCAGGCCGCGTGCGGTCAGTCGGACAGACCGATGAGTATCAGTTGCGCCTGGTTTGATGAGTATGGCGCGCAGTCGCAGGATGTCGCTGACGATGCGCATTTTCGTCAGGCGCATGGCGATTTTGTCAGGCAGCACATCAAACATATGCCAGATCAGCGCCGGCTTCGTCTGGGTAAACTGGCCGCCGTAGAGCCACACTCTTCCCGCAAGGCTGATGTTGTCTCAGCGTTAGCGCACACGTTACACCAGCAAATGATCGCGCTGCACGGCGATCATCACAGCACACATATCAGTGGCAAGACCGTGTCGTTTGGTCTTGTGCGCATGGCGAACATCAGCCCGCTGGTTGCCGTCGCGCAGGCGCTGATGGCCTTACCCTCTCCGGATAATTACCGCATTCATTACTGCGTGTACCACAGCCAGCATCCGCTGGCGGTGCGTGCGGCAATGGAAAAACGACTCGACATCGCGTTCACGCGGCACGAGCCAGAACTGGTCTGGCAGTTGCCTGAAGTTAAGGAGGCGCTGGCGTCACCGGAACAACATCATCTTTTTGTCGTGCTCGGAACATCCGTTCTGGAAGTCGGGCGTGATTTTGATGCCGACTGGGGGATCATTGAGCCGAGTTCCATGCGTTCGCTTATTCAGTTTGCGGGGCGTATTCAGCGCCATCGTCAGATCGTGCCTGAGCGCGAAAATCTGGTGATTCTGGAGCGTAACGTGCGCGCGCTTCGCGGAGAAAAGATTGCCTATTGCTTGCCCGGTTTTGAAACCGGGCAGCATCTGCTGCCTCATCATGACCTCCATGAACTGATTGATGAAAAGGGCTATCGCACCCTGAATGCGATCCCGCGTATCACTGAAGATGTTCCCGGCAATGCCCTTGCGGCGCTGGAGCATGCCCGGTTGCGCGCCGCACTGCTGGACGGCGGCGATCGGTCTGATGCGGTAGCCGCATTATGGTGGCGGTTGCCGCTGACCTGGAACGGTGAGTTGCAGCGGCGAACACCTTTTCGCCGCGCTTCACCGCAGGAAACTTTCTTTTTAAGTATGGAAGAAGAGGGCGATGAGCCTGAGTTTTGCCTGATGCAGGAAGACGGGGTGTTAAAACCTGCGGGAGGATTTTGCGAACACCCGTTATCCATGGCTGACGGCGTAGAGGCGTGGATTGCTATTGATTACGCCGAGGTGTTACAGGCGCTGTCCGAGGCGAAGCAGATGGAGTTGGCTGCGGTGTCGCGACGGTATGGCGAAATCACTTTGAGGGTTGGAAGAGAAGAGGAGACACAGCAATGGCTGTATCACCCGGTTTTGGGGGTGTTTCGCGCCCTCTAAAAGAGGGCGCAAGCTGCTTGTACAGCAGTAAACATTTGAAGCGAACCGTTTTATAAGTACTTCTAAGCTGTCAGTACGACAGTAATTCCAATGAGCTTAAAGCAGAGTTTAGAAAAAATAAATAATAATGAATTTAAAGAGAAACATTTTATAAGTAGGAGTTAAATAAGTATTGTTAGTGCTGCAAACCGAGCATAAACTACCCGCATCTTTTCTAAGGGAATAGTGTCATGCTTATCAAACTGATGCGTTTTTTGCTTCTGATCGGGGTTTTTGCAGCAGCGACTTACTCTGGCTCGTTGTTTTGATGTGGTGCTCAGCCTCTATGTCCCCTAACGATCCAAAAACAGCTTTAACAACGGATAAATGGAAAATAAACAAGATCAGGAAAGTGTTATGACAAGAAGCGTTGTTGCTGCTTTCATCCTTGAGTACATTGCCGGACGACGGCAAACAAAGCTGGAAGCATTTGATAAAGAGGCCGCAAAGCGAAGCGATGCAGATAGCGCAACGCTTGCGGCAGAACGCCGGGAGCTAGAGCTTCGCTATGAACCGAAAGCATGGCTGACGGATGCCGCGAAGCGGGCCGGACAAATTAACCTCGTGACCCATGCGGCGAAATTTACCCACGGGGATTCAAAAAGTAGCAGTATTTACAGCGAGGCAGTGGCGCAGGAAGGGTATCTCAGCACCGCTGCGTTGTCAGGTCTGGAACCGGATGCGGTGGGCAACGCCGCGGCGCTGGATGTCGCGAAGCTGCTGCAAACGCGGGTTGACGGTGGCGACTCCCTTCTGGCAAGCCTGAAACGAGGCGATCACGCGGCTCTGTCCGCGTTTGCCGATGACGAGAATCAACTGAGGGAGTGGATTGCGGGGTTTTCCCGTGCGTTAACGCCCGGAGAACCGGCGTCGCACAAGCTGGCGAAACAGGGGTATTTTCCGGTAGGAGAAGGTTATCACCTGTTAAGCCCGTTATTCGCCACTTCGCTTGTTCATGCCATGCATCAGAAAATGATTGCCTTCCGTTTTGGCGATGAAGTTAAAGCCATCTGGAAAGCACGTCGCGAAAAAACATGGCATCCCACTCCGCTGACGTTATTCCCGGATGCGGCGGAAGTACACTTCGGTGGTACTAAACCGCAAAACATTTCCTATCTCAACAGCGTGCGCGGCGGACGCACCTTGCTACTTTCCTGCCAGCCGCCGCAGTGGAAAAGAGCAGAAAAGGCGCCAACAAATTTACGTTCTGTTTTCGCCTCGGGTGGGCAGTTTGACCGTCGTGCAAGGAGTCAAATTCAGTTGCTGGTTTCCTTGCTCACGAAAACGGGCAGTTACACCAGTTTTCGTATTCGCGAGGCTCGTGATGGCTATATCAATATGCTTATCGATCTGTTGTTCGAAATTGCATCTGAACTTCAACGCGAAGCCTGGCAAAACTGGACGCTCAACTGCCCCGATCTGAAACCACATCAACAGCTCTGGCTCGATCCCTGGCGCACAAAAACCGATGAAGCCTTCCGACTTGAGCGAGAAAAGGACGACTGGCAGGGCGCTGTGGCAGAAGATTTTGCCCTGTGGCTGAACGCACGTCTGCGCAAGGTGATGCCGGATTTAGGTGCCGTGGAAAAACGTGATTGGGAAACTCGCGAACGTTTACGCTCCAACCTCCGCGAGATGGAAAAAATCATTCAGGAGGCGCTGAAATGAGCTCACTGATCCTGCTTCGTCGTATCAGAGTTGAAAACGCCAACGCCATTGCGGGCCTGACGTATGGTTTTCCCGCCATCACCCATTTTCTGGGATTTTCCCATGCGTTATCTCGCAAGCTGACGGAAACCCACGGGCTAAAAATCGATGGCTGTGCTGTCGTCAGCCACGAGCAACAGCTCCACGCGCATACGTCCGGTCGTGATTATCAGTTTGCCCTGACGCGCAATCCGCTCACCCGGGACGCGAAAACGGCCTCCTTTAATGAAGAGGGGCGCATGCATATGACCGTTTCATTGCTGCTGGAATGCCATGGGGAAATCCCTAATGGCGAATATGGGCAGCGCGATTTGGCGGAGCACCTTATGCAGCTGTGCCCAACGCTTAGGCTGGCGGGCGGTATCATTGTTGATATTGAGGCTGTTACCGTCATGGCGATGCCGTCCAGCAGTCGGGATATGTGTCGATTACAGTGGCAACTGATGCCCGGTTTTGCCTTACGCGATCGCAGCAGCTGGCTGGGGGAACATCATCAAACGCTTCTTGAGAACAATCCTGATGCCACGCTGCTTGATGCCTGGCTCGATTTTGCGGCGTTGAAGTTTCAGGCTGAAACGCCGGAGGAGGGCGACATCCGTGAAGGCGAACCGGCGAACTGGCACTATGTTCCGAAGCCTAACCCCGGTTACCTGGTGCCCTTAATGACCGGCTATCAGCGGATTTCCGAACTCTATTCCCCCGGCGTCGTGGCGAACGCCCGCGATGCAGAAACGCCCTTCGCGTTTACGGAGGCGGTGTATGGCGTGGGTGAGTGGTGCAGTCTGCACAGGATTCAGTCTCTTAATGAAATTTTCTGGCGTTTTCACACGACAGAAACAGGCTACTACTGTCAGGGCGCGGGCGCGCCGGTGACATCTGCACATTCAAAATAAAAAGGATTTAGCTATGGCAAAGGCTCCAACTGCCGTTAAAACGGCGTCTGTACTGGCATTTGAACGTAAACTGGCGACCTCGGATGCGGTGATGTATTCCGGAAGCTGGCAGGGTGAAACCTGGCAACCGATCCGCATTCAGGAAAAAGCGGTGCGTGGCACGATTTCGAACCGTCTGAAAAATGCGCTAACCAACGATCCGGCGAAACTGGATGCTGAAATCCAGAAACCGAACCTTCAGCGTGTAGATGTGGCGGCGCTGCCCGCAGACGCCGACACCCTGAAGGTGAAGTTTACCCTGCGTGTGCTGGGCAGTTTGTCCACGCCTTCCGTGTGTAATGATCGTGCCTATCAGGATGAACTTCAAAAAGTAATCGATGGCTATATCAGTGAACACGGTTTTGCAGAACTGGCGCGCCGCTATGCAACTAATTTGGCGAATGGGCGTTTTTTATGGCGTAACCGCGTCGGCGCTGAAAAAATTACGGTAAACGTTACGGGCAGTAAAACGTGGACGTTTGATGCTTATGGCTACGCACTGCGAGATTTTTCTGCAAGCGATAAGAATCTTGAGGCTCTGGCGCAGGAAATCGAAAAAGGGCTTAGCGGCGAAGGGTTTGTGCTGCTGAATGTAGAGGCGCAGGTGTTGCTCGGTGCCGGACAGGAGATCTTCCCGTCGCAGGAGTTGGTCCTGGACAGCAACAGCAGTAAGAGCCGCCTGCTGTATCAGGTAGATAATGTGGCAGGCATGCACTCGCAGAAAATCGGCAATGCGATTCGGACGATCGATACCTGGCATCCAAAAGTGGATGAGCTGGGTGCAATAGCCGTTGAACCGTATGGTTCTGTCACGAGTCGTGGCGTGGCCTGCCGTCAGCCAAAAGAGAAAATGGACTTCTACACGCTTCTTGATAACTGGGTGACGAAAGGGCAGAAACCCGACGTTGAGCAGCAGCATTATGTAATGGCCGTACTGATCCGTGGCGGTGTCTTCGGCGAGAAGGGCGAGTAAGGAGTGATTATGGATCACTACATTGAGATCCGCGTGCTGCCCGACCCGGAGTTTAGCGAGGAGATGCTAATGGCCGCGCTGATGGCCAAACTGCATCGTGCGCTGGGTCAGCGGGGGAAAGGGGATATTGGCGTTAGCTTTCCTGCACACGGTATTAAGCCCGGCGCGGTGTTACGCCTGCACGGCGAATACCAGGGGTTAAGCGAACTCGAATCGCTGGCATGGCGAAAGGGTCTGAACGATTACTGTCTGTGCACGGCAATTAAAGCCGTGCCAGAGGTCAATCACTGGCGATGCGTATCCCGTGTTCAGGTGAAAAGCAGCGCGCCGCGGCTTATGCGTCGTTCGGTAAAGAAAGGATGGATAACCGAAGAAGAGGCGCAGCAAAGGATACGCACAATGGAGGAAGCGAGGACGGATTTGCCCTGGCTCAATTTGCGTAGCCTCTCGACAGGTCAGTCTTTCAGGCTTTTTATCCGTCATGGTGAGTTGCTTTCCGCACCTGTGGTTGGGATGTTTTCAACCTACGGACTCAGCGGCACAGCGACAGTGCCCTGGTTCTGATAAATCACAACCGCATCCGCTTTCAGGGTGCGGTTTTTTCTGCGAGACGGGTATCAAAATTAAAAGGCAGTAATTCAACAGAATTGAGTGCTTTGTGGAATGCCTGATGCAATGGATTAAGTATGGCGTTGTTTTCAGAAGGAATGATGCAGGAAGGTAAAATGAGGGCAAGGGCGCTGTTAGCCTGCAACCAACCGGTACCCAGATCCATGGTTGATACCGGCGCCGGATTTTCCTGCCAGTCTTCGGGGAGCCACGCTTTATCCAGGTAATCAATCTGGTCATCCGGGATATCAATGCTGAAAAGCTGGTACTGGTTCAGCACGGTGTCTTTTCTGACGTGCACGAGAATTTCCAGTGAAGCCAGCGAGATGGAGGTGGAGACATACACGGCAGGATGGCCTTTATGATTCCAGCGTCCGCCATACTGGTTTGCACCACTTCCACTCCACGCTTCGCTGGCAAAACGTCCTGTCACCAGACGATAGAAAATCATGCGAACACTCCGTGCTCCAGCCGACCAATCAAATCGGTAACTTCCAGCGCACCGGTTTCCGTGGCAATCAGATCGACAGGCGCAACATTGCCAAGCCCACGTACCGGTAACTGCAACCAGTTCCATGCCTCTTCTTTATTGCCGAAATAATCGACAGCCGCATCCAGTACCCGAACGAAACGCGCCACACGTTCGCTTTCGTCGGGCGTCAGCGTCCGGCCCGTACTTTTGCGGCGGGCAACGTTACGCTCGTTGATCCCCATAACGCGTAAAATCTCCGCTTTCGACATGTCCGTCCACTCGTGAATATTGTCGAGGACGCTGACGGGTAATCCTTGATTAAGATATTCAATCAACCGCATGCCTCTGCTTGCAGGTAAACCGGCGTAGCGCCAAAGTGTGTTATCAGCTGGCCTTTGCGCAGGAACCCATGTTCTCATGATACCTCCAGGGTGATGTCATTTGTCATGGTTAAGTATAGTTATTTGTCATGAGATAGGGAACGGGTGTTTTTTGTTCAGGGTGGGGTAAAAGAAGGATGGTATTTGATCCTAATTTTGGGAAGGAATGTAATGTATTGATTTTTCGGTTAAATATCCTGGGGCGCAAAAAAGGGTTTGAGCAGGGATTTTAGCTTTTTTTGTATGAAAATCATGATGTTGAGAAGGTATTATTTCGTGCACTGCCGTACAGGCAGCTTAGAAATTCAAGTCTTCCACAACAACCATGCGTTACATGTGCACTGCCGTTCAGGCAGCTTAGAAAATGTTTTACATTGCGAGCGATGATGCTTTGTAGTGCACTGTCGTTCAGGCAGCTTAGAAATGACCGACGTAAGGAACTGCCGGGACCTGACTGTGCACTGCCGTACAGGCAGCTTAGAAATCATCAAGTGTGAGGCTGTGTGATTTTATTGTGTGCACCACCGTACAACCAACACAAAAGCCGAAACTAAACCCAACCAACCGTTCAAATAATCGACTGTCCTGACAAAAAAATAAGGCCGGGAAAATCCCGGCCTTATTTAATATTCATCTGCCATTACAGGCGAAAACAATTAGCGACTACGGAAGACAATGCGGCCTTTGCTCAGGTCGTACGGGGTCAGTTCAACAGTCACTTTGTCGCCCGTCAAAATGCGGATATAGTTTTTGCGCATTTTACCGGAGATGTGCGCAGTTACCACGTGACCGTTTTCCAGTTCTACGCGAAACATGGTATTAGGTAACGTATCAAGTACGGTACCCTGCATTTCAATATTGTCTTCTTTGGCCATCTAATCCTCTGGGGTATCACTACCAAGTTTTGAACCGGCAAGATAATGCCGAAATTCCTCAATTAAGTAAAGAATTGCGCGTTTAAAACGCAGCAAAACAGTCTCAGCGTATTGCCCAAGCGTCACGGTACAACCGAACAGAAAGCGCATTCGTAAAGGGGAGACGACAGGATAAACGTCAGGACGTTATCTGAAGCGAGGGTCCCAAACGGCGGCGGGGCAACAGGCAGAAGCTACTCTGCGGCGTAATTATAACACCCTCATAAAAAATATGCGGAAAACATTTAGGCATTGGGCATAAAGAGCGTTCTGGGAACCCAAAAATCGCGTGGAAGAGTCTCCTTTCGGCACTGTTCAAGGTGTTCGATATAGTGTCGGCGGGAGATTTCAACGGCACCGAGCGAGGCGGTGTGCTCATTCAGCACCTGACAATCCATCAGCTGTCCGCCACGTCGGGCAAATTCCTGGCTAAAAACCAGCAGCGCGGTTTTCGAGGCATTCGTGGCGCGAGAGAACATCGACTCGCCGCAAAACAGCGTACCCTGCGCCACGCCGTACATGCCCCCGACGAGGTTGCTGCCGTCCCACACTTCGATGGAATGCGCGTAGCCCAGTTCATGAAGCTGATGGTAGGCGATGATGATATCGCGGGTTATCCAGGTGCCTTCGTGACGATCTTCAGCGCAGCCTTCAATGACCTGCCCGAACGCGTGATTGAGCGTGACGCGAAAGGGGGATTTTGCGTGAAAACGCTTCATGCTGCGGCTCAGGTGAAACTGCCCAGGCCACAGCACGGCTCGCGGGTCGGGAGACCACCATAAGATCGGGTCACCGGGAGAAAACCACGGGAAGATGCCGCGCTGGTAAGCCATTAAGAGTCGTGCCGGGCTAAGATCGCCGCCCAGAGCCAGCAATCCGTTAGGTTCACGTAGCGCCCCCTCCGGAGAAGGGAACGCAATATTATGGCGAGAAAGCTGCACCAGGCGCATGACAACAGAACTCCAGTACGCGAGAGAGGACGCTACAAATATAGTCTACAGGCGCTGTTTAAACTGGTAGTAGCGACCCTGTTTTGCCAGCAGCTCTGCGTGACTACCTTGCTCAATTATGTGTCCGTTGTCCATCACAATTATCTGATCGAAATTCACCAGTCCGCGAAGACGATGTGTGACCATCAGCACGGTTTTGCCTTTCATCACTGTCGCCAGTAAATCAAGGATTTGACTCTCTGTCGTGGCATCCAGTCCTTCTGTCGGCTCATCCAGCAACATCAGCGGCGCATCGTGCAGCAGCGCACGTGCAATAGCCAGACGACGCAGTTCGCCGCCGGAGAGCTGTCGACCGCCTTCACCCAGCCAGCTGTTCAACCCGTCGTCTTCAAGCAGCTTGTGCAGCCCAACCTGCTCCAGCATCGCCCGCAGCGTATCGTCGGAGGCGTCTGGTGCCGCCAGAAGAAGATTATCACGCAGCGTAGCGCTGAACAGATGCACCCGCTGGGGCACGACGCTGACCGTTTTACGCAGGGCCGCTTCGCTGAAACCAGACAGCGGAATGTCATTAAACCGTATCTCGCCCTGCTGCGGGTCCCAGGCGCGCGTAAGGAGTTGCAGAAGCGTCGATTTTCCACATCCCGTACGGCCAAGGATCGCTATGCGCTGCCCGGCATCAACAGAAAGGCTGATCTCTTCCAGCGCGTTTTGCGCCTGATTATCGTAGGCGAAAGTGACGTTGCTGAGCGTGAGCGCGACCTGCTCCGGCGCGGCGGTGTGACCGGCGCTGAACGTCACTTCCGGCTCCTGCTCGGCAATATCCGTAATGCGTAGCGCAGAGGCAATGACCTGGCCGAGATGCTGAAAAGCGCCCGTGACCGGGGCTAAAGCTTCAAAAGCGGCCAGGGCACAGAAAACAAACAGCGCAATCAGCGGGCCAGGTTGTGCATTACCGCCCACGCCACCGGAGGCCATCCAGAGCATGGCGATAACGGCAATACCGCCGATTAACATCATCAGCGCCTGAGAGAACGCGGTCAGCTCTGACTGGCGACGCTGGGCTTCATGCCAGTTCAGCTCCGTATTTTCCATGCGGGCGCGGTAGCGTTTGCTGGCGCCAAAAATGGTGAGTTCGGCCTGTCCCTGCAACCAGGCGGTGAGCTGCTGGCGGTACTCTCCGCGCAGACGCGTCAGGTTTTCCCCGGTGGTTTTACCTGCTCGATAAAACAGGGGGGGCAGAATAATCAGCGTCATCAGCATGATGCCGCCGAGCGTCAGCGCGATGGGAACATCCAGAAAACTCAACCCCAGCGTCACCACGACAATCACTACAAACGCGCCCACCATGGGTGAAATGACGCGCAGATAGAGGTGATCCAGCGTATCCACATCTGCGACCACGCGGTTGAGTAATTCACCCTGTCGAAAACGTGCCAGCCCGGCAGGGGAGAGGGGCAGCAGTTTGCTGAAGGTGTAAATACGCAGGTGTTGCAGCACGCGGAAAGTCGCGTCGTGGCTGACCAGACGCTCGAAGTAGCGTCCGGCTGTTCGCGTGATCGCCGTGCCGCGCACCCCGGCGGCAGGGAGCATGTAGTTAAAGCTGTACAGCCCGGCAAAGCCTGCGGCCGCAGATGCGGAGAGGAACCAGCCGGAAAGCGTGAGCAGGCCGATGCTGGCGAGCAGAGTGACGATCGCCAGCACAATGCCGAGCGTCAGCATCCATTTGTGCCGTTTATACAGTGCAAGATAGGGAAGCAGGGCGCGCATCAGATATCCTCCTGACGGTTCGCCAGCAGGGTCGCAAACGGCCCCTGCGCGGCAACAAGCGCGGCGTAATCGCCTTGCTCAACAATGTGTCCGTTTTCCATCACCCAGATCTGATCCCAGTCGGCAATACCTTCCAGCTGGTGGGTCACCATCAGGGTGGTTTGCTGGCGTGAGGCTGCATTAAGCGCATCCATCACGCGCTGCTCGCTGTGAGCGTCCAGACTGGCCGCGGGTTCATCAAGCAGCATTAGCGAACAGGGGTTTAGCAATGCACGGGCAACCGCGACGCGCTGTGCCTGGCCTACTGACAGCCCGGCAGACTGATCGCCAATGACGGTATCGACACCCTGCGCAAGCAGCGGCAGAAACTCGCTGACCCAGGCGCGGTCGAGGACCGATTGCAGCTCATCTTCACGCGCATCTGGCCGTGCCAGCAGCACATTCTCGCGCAGCGTCGGGGCAGGCAACTGAGGGTTTTGACCCACCCAGCTTAGCTGTTTGCGCCAGGCATCAGGATCAAGTTCGCGCAGCTCCGTTTTGTTGATACGCAGCGACCCGGTATACGCCATAAAACCTGACAGCGCATTCAACAATGAGCTTTTACCTGAGCCGCTGGTACCCACCAGCACCACACGTTGTCCGGCAGGCAGGGTAAAGTTCAGCGGACCGGCCAGCACTTTGCCTTCAGGGGACAGAACAGAAAAATCCTGTGCTTCAACGATCACCGGATCATTCGTATTCAGCGTCACTTCACCACGCTCCGGATGCGCCAGTGGCGTTTCCAGGAAGGTTTTCAGGCTGTCGGCAGCACCCACCGCCTGCGCTTTGGCATGGTAAAAGGTGCCGAGATCGCGAAGCGGCTGGAAAAATTCCGGAGCCAGGATCAGCGCCAGGAACCCGGCGGAAAGGGTTACCGCCGTACCGTAGTGGCCGAAATCCAGCGCGCCGAGGTAGGAAAAACCAAAGTAAACCGCCACCAGCGCAATCGACAGGGAAGTAAAGAATTCGAGCACGCCTGAAGAGAGGAAGGCCATGCGCAACACTTCCATGGTGCGCTGACGAAAATCCTGCGACGCCAGGCGAATGTTTTCGGTTTCCGCTTCACCACGACCAAAGATCCGCAGGGTTTCCATTCCGCGCAGACGGTCCAGGAAATGACCGCTCAACCGACCCAGCGCCAGGAAGTTGCGACGGTTTGCATCTGCCGCGCCCATGCCGACCATTGCCATAAACAGCGGGATCAGCGGGGCGGTGCCCAGCAGGATCAACGCCGCCACCCAGTTAACAGGGAAGATGGCGATAACAATCAGCAGTGGCACAAAAACCGCCAGCGCCATCTGTGGAAGATACCGCGCGTAGTAATCGTGCATATCATCGATTTGCTCAAGGATCAGCGTTGCCCAGCTACCGGCCGGTTTGCCCTGGATCCACGCAGGACCGGCTTCAGAAAGCCGGTCGAGCACCTTGCGGCGGATCTCATAGCGGATGTGCTGCCCGGCGTGGAACCCAACCCGCTCGCGCAGCCAGACCACCCACGCACGCAGAACAAAAACCAGCACCAGAACGATAAACGGCAACAGCAGCGCTTCGCGCGGGATGTTCTCCATGATCATATGATTGAGAATGCGGGCCAGCAGCCATGCCTGGGCAACAATCAACAGACCGCTGATAAAACCCAGAATGCGGGAGATCATAAGCCAGCGGCGGGACAGAACGCTTTGCTGTTTCAGCCAGCGTGTTAACTCTTGTTGACGGGTTTTTTCCATTGCGTACTTTGCAGGTGACGTTATAAGAAATTAGACATCTGCATGTTACACGTGAGCAAAAATAAAGGCGACCTGTGGCCGCCTTTATTTACGTTTGTTACTGACTTGTAAAGATTATTTACCTTGTTCAGCCAGTCCATCCAGATATCGTTCTGCATCCAGCGCGGCCATACAGCCGGTGCCCGCAGAGGTGATCGCCTGGCGATAAATATGGTCCATCACGTCGCCTGCCGCGAAGACACCTGGAATGCTGGTCTGGGTGGCGTTGCCGTGAATGCCAGACTGCACTTTGATGTAGCCGTTCTCCAGCTCAAGCTGGCCTTCGAAGATAGCCGTGTTCGGGCTGTGACCAATTGCCACAAACAGGCCCGCCACGTCCAGCGTTTCGACGTTATCGGTGTCCTGGGTATCACGGATACGCAGTCCCGCCACGCCCATCTGATCGCCGGTCACTTCTTCCAGCGTACGGTTGGTGTGCAGCACAATGTTGCCGCTCGCCACTTTGTCCATCAGGCGTTTGATCAGGATCTTCTCCGCACGGAAGGTGTCGCGACGGTGGATCAGGTGTACTTCTGAGGCAATGTTTGCCAGATACAGCGCTTCTTCCACAGCGGTGTTGCCGCCACCGATAACCGCAACTTTCTGGTTGCGGTAGAAGAAACCGTCGCAGGTGGCACAGGCTGACACGCCGCGGCCTTTGAACGCTTCTTCAGACGGCAGGCCGAGATAGCGGGCAGAGGCGCCGGTGGCGATGATCAGTGCATCACAGGTGTACTCGCCGCTGTCACCCGTCAGGCGGAACGGACGGTTCTGCAAATCCACTTTATTAATGTGGTCGAACAGAATTTCGGTTTCGAATTTGGTGGCATGCTCATGCATGCGCTCCATCAGCAGCGGCCCGGTCAGGTCGTTCGGGTCGCCCGGCCAGTTTTCCACTTCCGTGGTGGTGGTCAATTGACCGCCTTTTTCCATCCCGGTGATCAGTACCGGTTGCAGGTTAGCGCGTGCAGCATAGACCGCTGCGGTATATCCCGCAGGTCCAGAACCAAGGATTAGCAGCTTACTGTGTTTGGTCGTGCCCATGAGATCCCCATTGTTGTTGGCAGGCAATGGGCTGGATTGTAGGGAATTTGTTGCCGTAAAAAAAGAGCACGACAGTTTTGCTTCCGATATATGCAATAGACGCGCCCTATGGGTCAAAGGCGGTCACATCACGTCTGCTACTGAAAACTGCGCGTTTATAAGGCAATAAAATGAGGATTAATACCCCTCCGTAATGAATATCCGGCATCTTGTACTAAAAATCGATGTTTTGCTTTGACAATCCCCTGCGCTTTTGCGAAAACATTCAAGGAAGAAAAAAAGACGCACGAACTGCATGTCGCATAGACATGCACGGAAATGCCATTTTTACCGGGTCAGTGAAATCTACGCATGGTGTGGACAGACGCCATACGTGATGTCTGTGACTGCTTTCGGGCAACGGTCTTCTTACCGCAGAACCCGAATCCACATCGCGTCTAATACATAACCAGGCGATGTGATGAATAACGGGTACAGGCTCTGAACAGTGATGTGCACAGGGTCCAGGCAGGAGTAGGGAAGGAATACAGAGAGACAATAATAATGGTAGATAGCAAGAAGCGCCCTGGCAAAGATCTCGACCGTATCGATCGTAACATTCTTAATGAATTGCAAAAGGATGGGCGTATTTCCAACGTCGAGCTTTCAAAACGTGTGGGACTTTCCCCGACGCCGTGCCTTGAGCGTGTGCGTCGACTGGAAAGACAGGGTTTTATTCAGGGCTATACGGCTCTGCTGAACCCGCATTATCTGGATGCCTCACTTCTGGTATTTGTTGAGATTACTCTGAATCGTGGTGCGCCGGATGTGTTTGAGCAATTTAACGCCGCTGTACAAAAACTTGAAGAAATTCAAGAGTGTCATCTGGTTTCCGGTGATTTTGACTACCTGTTGAAAACCCGTGTGCCTGATATGTCCGCCTACCGTAAGCTGCTGGGTGAAACCCTGCTGCGTCTGCCAGGCGTGAACGACACCCGTACTTATGTGGTGATGGAAGAGGTCAAACAGAGCAATCGTCTGGTTATTAAGACGCGCTAACACGGAACAGGTGCAAAATCAGTGTAGTTTGATTACACTCCTGTTAATCCATACAGCAACAGTGCCGGGGAGTCCCGGCACTGTTGTCCGTTTTAGCACACAGGCAGGACATGCCTGATACCTGGAGAGCCTTTCTTGAGCCAGGAATACACTGAAGACAAAGAAGTCACATTATCTAAGCTAAGCAGCGGACGTCGTCTCCTTGAGGCGTTACTGATTGTTATTGCCCTTTTTGCCGTCTGGCTGATGGCTGCCTTACTCAGTTTCAACCCCTCAGATCCCAGCTGGTCGCAAACCGCATGGCATGAGCCTATCCATAACTTAGGTGGTGTTCCCGGCGCCTGGCTTGCGGACACGCTCTTCTTCATTTTCGGTGTGATGGCCTATACCCTTCCCGTCATTATTATTGGCGGATGCTGGTTTGCATGGCGTCATCGACAGAATGACGACTACATCGATTATTTTGCCGTTTCGCTGCGTCTGATTGGCGCCCTGGCGCTGATCCTCACCTCCTGTGGGCTGGCGGCGATCAATGCCGATGATATCTGGTATTTCGCCTCTGGCGGGGTGATTGGCAGCCTGTTAAGTTCCGCGCTGCAACCGATGCTTCACAGCAGCGGCGGCACGCTGGCGCTGCTCTGTATCTGGGCGGCGGGACTGACGCTGTTTACCGGCTGGTCCTGGGTGAGCATTGCCGAAAAAATCGGCAGCTTTATTCTGACTCTGCTCACGTTTGCCAGCAATCGCACCCGTCGCGACGATACGTGGGTCGATGAAGACGAATATGAAGATGAGTATGAAGAAGACGATGCGCCTGATGAGCGTCGTGAATCTCGTCGCGCGCGTATTCTGCGCGGTGCTCTGGCGCGCCGTCAGCGCGTTGCTGAAAAATTTGCTAACCCGTTAGGCCGTAAAACGGATGCCGCGCTTTTCTCCGGCAAGCGTATGGATGAAGACGAGCAGATTGAGTATCGCGGTGCGGCCGTCGATCCTGATGACGTGCTGTTCTCTGGTCATCGAGCCACGCCGGGTGAGTATGACGAATACGATCCGCTGTTGAATGGTTATTCAGTGACTGAACCGGTAGCCGCTGCTGCTGCCGCAACGACGGCTGCGCAGGCCCATGTTGCGCCTGTTGAAGCCGTCATGCCGTCCTCGCCTGTTCCGGCACCAGAGTCCGCGATCCAGCAACCGCAGGTAGACTGGCAGACTGCGCCAGGCGTCCATACGCCTGAACCGACCATTGCGCCGGAGCCTGAAAGCTATATTCCTGTGCAGCAGGAACAGTGGCAGCAACCGTATCAGCCGCCTGAGCCTGCCAGCGAGCCGCAACAACCGTATCAGGCTTATACGCCCGAACCCGCTGTACCAGAACAGCCATACGTTGCGCCTGAACCCGACGCGGTGGAGGAAGCGAAGCCATCCCGTCCGCCATTGTACTATTTTGAAGAAGTGGAAGAGCGCCGCGCCCGTGAGCGCGAGCAGCTTGCCGCCTGGTATCAGCCGGTGCCTGAGCCGGTGCAGGAGCCTGTTGCAAAAGCGCCTTCTGCGAGCGTTGCACCTGTAGACCCCACGCCAGCCGTTGAGTCGGGAGCTGAAACCGTGAAGCAGGCAACGGCAGCCGCTGCCGCGTCCGCTCCGCTGTTCAGCCCGGTAACCGACGGCGCGCCGCGTCCTCAGGTGAAAGAGGGCATTGGTCCACAATTGCCGCGCCCCAATCGCGTGCGCGTACCGACGCGCCGGGAGCTGGCCTCCTATGGCATTAAACTGCCTTCCCAGCGTATGGCGGAAGAGAAAGCCCGTGAGTCCGACTACGAAGATGATGCCGACGAACTGCATCAGGATGAGCTGGCGCGTCAGTTTGCCGCCCAGCAGACTCAGCGCTATGGGAACGAGTACCAACACGATGTTCATTCTCAGCAGGATGAGGATGATGCTGCCGAAGCGGAATTAGCGCGTCAGTTTGCGGCCACGCAACAGCAACGTTATTCCGGTGAGCAGCCTTCGGGTGCAAATCCGTTCTCGCTGTCAGATTTTGAATTTTCACCGATGAAAGATCTGGTGGATGACGGGCCGAGCGAGCCGCTGTTTACGCCGAGCGTGATGCCGGAAGCGGAACCGGTGCGTCAGGCGCCAGCGCCGCAGGCTTATGCGCAGCCACAACAGCCAGCGCCACAGGCTTATGCTCAGCCGCAGACGCCTGCCCAACCGCCGCAGCCGCAGTACCAGCAGCCAGCACCACAGCCGCAGGAAAGCCTGATTCACCCGCTGCTGATGCGTAACGGAGACAGCCGTCCGCTGCAACGCCCAAGCACGCCGCTGCCATCGTTGGATCTGTTAACGCCGCCGCCAGCAGAAGTGGAGCCGGTTGACACCTTTGCCCTTGAGCAGATGGCCCGTCTGGTTGAAGCACGTCTGGCTGACTTCCGTATTAAAGCGGATGTGGTGAACTACTCACCGGGTCCGGTGATCACCCGTTTCGAACTGAACCTGGCGCCGGGCGTAAAAGCGGCGCGTATTTCGAATCTGTCCCGCGACCTGGCGCGTTCTCTGTCCACCGTGGCGGTACGCGTAGTGGAAGTGATCCCTGGCAAGCCTTACGTTGGTCTTGAGCTGCCAAACAAGAAACGCCAGACCGTTTATCTGCGTGAAGTGCTGGATAACACCAAATTCCGCGACAACCCGTCCCCGCTGACCGTGGTGCTGGGTAAAGATATCGCGGGCGATCCGGTGGTTGCCGATCTCGCGAAGATGCCGCACCTGCTGGTTGCGGGTACCACCGGTTCCGGTAAATCGGTCGGGGTGAACGCCATGATCCTCAGTATGCTCTACAAAGCGCAGCCTGAAGATGTGCGTTTCATCATGATCGACCCGAAAATGCTCGAACTGTCCGTCTACGAAGGTATTCCGCACCTGTTAACGGAAGTGGTAACCGACATGAAGGACGCCGCCAACGCGTTGCGCTGGAGCGTCAATGAAATGGAGCGTCGCTACAAGCTAATGTCTGCGCTGGGCGTACGTAACCTGGCCGGTTATAACGAGAAAATCGCCGAGGCGGCGCGTATGGGCCGTCCGATTCCGGACCCATACTGGAAGCCGGGTGACAGCATGGATGCCCAGCATCCGGTGCTGGAAAAACTGCCTTACATCGTGGTGCTGGTGGATGAATTCGCCGACCTGATGATGACCGTGGGTAAGAAAGTGGAAGAGCTGATTGCGCGTCTGGCACAGAAGGCGCGTGCGGCGGGTATCCACCTGGTGCTGGCAACACAGCGCCCGTCCGTCGACGTCATCACCGGTCTTATTAAGGCAAACATCCCGACCCGTATCGCGTTTACCGTGTCGAGTAAAATTGACTCGCGTACTATCCTTGACCAGGGTGGTGCAGAGTCGCTGCTGGGGATGGGTGATATGCTCTATTCCGGCCCGAACTCCACCTCGCCGGTGCGTGTCCACGGTGCGTTTGTTCGCGACCAGGAAGTGCATGCCGTGGTGCAGGACTGGAAAGCGCGCGGACGTCCGCAATACGTTGACGGCATCACCTCCGACAGCGAAAGCGAAGGCGGCGGCGGTGGTTTTGACGGCGGCGAAGAGCTGGATCCGTTATTCGACCAGGCGGTTAATTTCGTCACCGAAAAACGTAAAGCGTCCATCTCTGGTGTGCAGCGTCAGTTCCGCATCGGCTACAACCGCGCGGCGCGTATTATCGAGCAGATGGAAGCGCAGGGTATCGTCAGCGAACAGGGGCATAACGGTAACCGTGAGGTGCTCGCGCCACCGCCGTTTGATTAACCTTCAGCGATTGCAAAGAAGGGTAAATCAGCAAAAATTAAGCATATTCTTCTGTCGCCTGCCTTCGGGCAGGTCCAGAATAGAAACGGAACTCCCATATCGGGAAGACGTATTTTAAGGAATAACAATGAAAAAAATCGCCATCGCCTGTGCATTACTCTCCAGTTTTGTTGCCAGCAGCGTCTGGGCTGATGCAGCCAGCGACCTTAAAAGCCGACTGGATAAAGTAAGCAGCTTCCACGCCAGCTTCACGCAAAAAGTGACTGACGGCAGCGGCAACGCGGTGCAGGAAGGTCAGGGGGATTTGTGGGTCAAACGCCCGAATCTCTTCAACTGGCATATGACCCAGCCGGATGAAAGCGTTCTGGTGTCTGACGGTAAAACCTTATGGTTCTACAACCCGTTTGTTGAGCAGGCGACCGCTACCTGGCTGAAAGACGCGACCAGCAATACGCCCTTTATGCTCATTGCCCGTAACCAGTCCAGCGACTGGCAGCAGTACAACATTAAACAAAACGGTGATGAGTTTGTCCTGACGCCAAAAGGCAGCAACGGTAACCTGAAACAGTTCACCATTAACGTGAGCAGCAACGGTACTATCAATCAGTTCGGTGCGGTTGAGCAGGACGATCAGCGCAGTAGCTATCAGTTGAAGTCTCAGCAAAACGGCGCCGTTGATGCATCGAAATTCACCTTTACCCCGCCGCAGGGCGTAACGGTGGACGACCAACGCAATAAGTAAGAGGCATGAGTGAGCAACCTGTCGCTCGATTTTTCAGATAATGCGTTTCAACCTCTGGCCGCCCGTATGCGGCCAGAAAATTTAGCGCAGTATATTGGCCAGCAACACCTGCTGGCTGCGGGGAAACCCTTGCCGCGCGCTATTGAGGCGGGGCATCTGCACTCCATGATCCTCTGGGGTCCACCCGGAACCGGTAAAACTACCCTCGCTGAAGTGATCGCCCGTTACGCCAATGCAGACGTTGAGCGGATTTCTGCGGTGACGTCGGGTGTAAAAGAGATCCGCGAGGCGATCGAGCGGGCGCGGCAAAACCGCAATGCCGGGCGTCGCACCATTCTGTTTGTTGACGAAGTCCACCGCTTCAACAAGAGCCAGCAGGATGCGTTCCTGCCGCACATTGAAGACGGTACGATTTTCTTCATCGGCGCAACCACGGAAAACCCATCGTTTGAGCTGAACTCGGCGCTTCTTTCCCGTGCGCGCGTGTATCTCCTTAAATCCCTGACCACGGAAGATATCGAAAAGGTTCTGACGCAGGCGATGGAGGATAAGGCGCGCGGCTACGGTGGGCAGGATATCGTTCTGCCGGACGACACGCGCCGGGCGATTGCTGAACTGGTCAACGGCGATGCGCGCCGGGCGCTGAATACGCTGGAAATGATGGCCGACATGGCCGAAGTGGACGATGCCGGAAAGCGGGTGCTGAAGCAGGAGTTGCTGACCGAAATAGCCGGGGAGCGCAGCGCGCGTTTCGATAATAAAGGCGACCGTTTTTATGACCTGATCTCAGCATTACATAAATCCGTGCGCGGCAGTGCTCCGGATGCGGCGCTTTACTGGTACGCGCGTATTATCACCGCCGGTGGCGATCCATTATATGTCGCGCGTCGCTGCCTGGCCATTGCGTCGGAAGATGTCGGCAATGCCGATCCGCGCGCCATGCAGGTCGCTATCTCCGCCTGGGACTGCTTTACCCGCGTCGGGCCTGCGGAGGGGGAGCGTGCTATTGCGCAGGCGATTGTCTATCTGGCCTGCGCGCCGAAAAGCAATGCGGTGTATACCGCCTTCAAAGCGGCGATGTCGGACGCGCGCGAGCGCCCGGACTACGATGTGCCCGTTCATCTGCGCAATGCGCCAACCAAACTGATGAAAGAGATGGGTTACGGGCAGGAGTATCGCTACGCCCATGACGAACCCAACGCCTACGCCGCCGGGGAAGAGTATTTCCCGCAGGAGATGGCACAAACCCGCTATTATCACCCCACAAACAGAGGTCTTGAGGGTAAGATTGGCGAAAAGCTCGCCTGGCTTGCCGGACAGGATCAAAATAGCCCTATAAAACGCTACCGTTAGTTCAATCGTTGCGGTAATGTTGGCAATATATCTCTGTGGCCGCAGGCTGTGGTCACTTTTTCCTCTTTTAATTCGATAAGCACAGGATAAGCATGCTCGATCCCAATCTGCTGCGTAATGAGCCAGACGCAGTCGCTGAAAAACTGGCACGCCGGGGCTTTAAGCTGGATGTAGATAAGCTGCGCGCTCTTGAAGAGCGTCGTAAAGTTTTGCAGGTACAAACTGAAAATCTGCAAGCAGAGCGTAATTCTCGATCGAAATCCATTGGCCAGGCGAAAGCGCGCGGGGAAGATATTGAGCCATTACGCCTGGAAGTGAACAAACTGGGTGAAGAGCTGGATCAGGCGAAAGCTGAACTGGACATTCTTCAGGCTGAAATTCGTGATATCGCCCTGGCGATCCCGAACATTCCTGACGACAGCGTGCCTGTCGGCAAAGACGAAAACGACAACGTTGAAGTGAAACGCTGGGGTACGCCTCGCGAGTTTGACTTCGAGGTACGCGATCACGTGACGCTGGGCGAAATGCATGCGGGCCTGGACTTTGCGGCTGCGGTTAAGCTGACCGGTTCTCGTTTCGTGGTAATGAAAGGTCAGATTGCCCATCTGCACCGTGCGCTGGCGCAGTTCATGCTGGATCTGCATACCGAGCAGCACGGCTACAGCGAAACCTACGTTCCGTATCTGGTTAACCACGATACGCTGTACGGTACAGGCCAGCTGCCGAAATTTGCCGGCGATCTGTTCCATACCCGTCCGCTGGACGAGGAAGCTGACAGCAGCAACTACGCGCTGATCCCAACCGCGGAAGTGCCGCTGACCAACCTCGTGCGTGATGAGATCATCGACGAAGACGATCTGCCAATCAAACTGACCGCGCACTCTCCGTGTTTCCGCTCTGAAGCGGGTTCTTACGGTCGTGATACTCGCGGTCTGATCCGTATGCACCAGTTCGATAAAGTTGAAATGGTGCAGATCGTTCGTCCGGAAGAGTCTATGGACGCGCTGGAAGAGATGACCGGTCACGCAGAGAAAGTGCTGGAGCTGCTCGGCCTGCCATATCGCCGTATGGCGCTGTGCACCGGTGACATGGGCTTCGGCGCCTGCAAAACCTTCGACCTCGAAGTGTGGGTGCCAGCGCAGAACACCTACCGTGAAATCTCCTCCTGCTCTAACGTCTGGGATTTCCAGGCACGCCGTATGCAGGCGCGTTGCCGCAGCAAGTCTGACAAGAAAACCCGTCTGGTTCATACCCTGAACGGTTCTGGTCTGGCTGTAGGCCGTACTCTGGTTGCTGTGCTGGAAAACTACCAGCAGGCTGACGGACGTATTGAGATCCCTGAAGTGCTGCGTCCTTACATGAAAGGTCAGCAGTTCATCGGTTAATGATTTTGCACTTACGCACAAAAGCGCCTTCGGGCGCTTTTTTTATCCCTCTGAATTGATACGACGCAATACCTCCTCACTCTAAAGTAGTAATACTTCTCCGAATGAAAGTTAGCATAAAACACCAATAACGTAGTAATTCGTTATATATAAAACTACATAGCGGTTTGCGCCGCCTCTCTTTTCTTTGTGAGCAACCAAAGTGAGTCTTTATGAAAATCAAAGCGCCTGAAGCGTTTATGGCTGCCGAGGTCACTCGCCGTGGGTTGATGAAAACCACGGCAATAGGTGGTCTGGCGGTTGCCAGCAGCGCCTTTACGCTCCCTTTTACCCGTCTGGCGTCGGCGGCGGAGGCTCTGTCTCCCGCTTCAGCCCCGGAAAAAGTGGTGTGGAGTGCCTGTACCGTTAACTGTGGTAGCCGGTGTCCCCTGCGTATGCATGTTGTGGACGGTGAAATCAAATATGTCGAAACCGACAATACCGGGGACGATAACTACGAAGGGTTACATCAGGTTCGTGCCTGTCTGCGCGGACGCTCAATGCGACGTCGCGTCTATAACCCGGATCGTCTGAAATATCCGATGAAGCGTGTCGGTAAGCGTGGGGAAGGGAAG
This sequence comes from Enterobacter cloacae complex sp. IR5418, assembly GCF_049238105.1. NCBI lineage: Bacteria > Pseudomonadati > Pseudomonadota > Gammaproteobacteria > Enterobacterales > Enterobacteriaceae > Enterobacter > Enterobacter cloacae complex sp. IR5418. The sequence continues at coordinate 53,542 of NZ_JBMKHS010000029.1, forward strand.
TTCGAGCGTATTAGCTGGGACGAAGCCTACGATATCATCGCCACCAACATGCAGCGTCTGATCAAAGAGTATGGCAACGAATCCATCTACCTGAACTACGGCACCGGGACGCTGGGCGGCACCATGACCCGCTCCTGGCCACCCGGTAAAACGCTTGTCGCCCGCCTGATGAACTGCTGCGGCGGCTATCTCAATCACTACGGTGACTACTCTTCCGCACAGATTGCCGCTGGCCTGAACTACACCTACGGCGGCTGGGCTGACGGTAACAGCCCGTCCGATATCGAAAACAGTAAACTGGTGGTGCTGTTCGGTAATAACCCGGGCGAAACGCGCATGAGCGGCGGCGGGGTAACCTATTATCTTGAGCAGGCGCGCGCCAAATCTAATGCCCGCATGATCATCGTCGATCCGCGCTATACCGATACCGGGGCAGGACGTGAAGACGAGTGGATCCCCATTCGTCCGGGCACGGATGCTGCGCTGGTAAACGCGCTGGCGTATGTGATGATTACAGAAAATCTCGTCGATCAGCCATTCCTGGATAAATACTGCGTTGGTTACGACGAGAAGACCCTGCCAGCCAGCGCACCGGCGAACGGGCATTACAAAGCCTATATTCTTGGTCAGGGCAGCGACGGTATAGCGAAAACCCCTGAGTGGGCGTCCACCATCACCGGTATTCCGGTTGAGCGTATTGTTCAGCTGGCGCGTGAAATTGGTTCAGCAAAACCGGCTTATATCAGCCAGGGCTGGGGTCCACAGCGTCACGCGAATGGCGAAATTGCCACCCGCGCTATTTCTATGCTCTCGATCCTCACCGGCAACGTCGGTATTCACGGCGGTAACACTGGCGCGCGTGAAGGTTCAGATGAAGTACCGTTTGAACGTATGCCAACGCTGGATAACCCGGTTCAGACCAGCATCTCCATGTTTATGTGGACTGACGCGATCGAACGCGGCCCGGAAATGACCGCGCTGCGCGACGGTGTCCGGGGCAAAGACAAGCTGGACGTGCCGATCAAAATGATCTGGAACTATGCCGGTAACTGCCTGATCAACCAGCACTCTGAAATCAACCGTACCCATGAAATTTTGCAGGACGACAAGAAGTGCGAAATGATTGTGGTGATCGACTGCCACATGACTTCGTCGGCGAAGTATGCCGATATTCTGCTGCCAGACTGCACCGCGTCTGAGCAGATGGATTTCGCGCTGGACGCCTCCTGCGGCAACATGTCCTACGTGATCTTTACCGACCAGGCCATCAAGCCGCGCTTCGAGTGCAAAACCATCTATGAGATGACCTCCGAGCTGGCGAAACGTCTTGGCGTTGAGCAGCAGTTCACCGAGGGACGCACGCAGGAAGGGTGGATGCGCCATCTGCACGAACTCTCTCGTAAAGCGATTCCTGACCTGCCGGACTTCGACACCTTCCGCAAGCAGGGCATGTACAAGCAGCGTGACCCGGAAGGGCATCACGTGGCGTATAAAGCGTTCCGTGAAGATCCGCAAGCGAATCCGCTGACCACGCCGTCAGGCAAAATCGAGATCTACTCCGAAGAGCTTGCAAAAATTGCCGCAACCTGGGAATTACCGGAAGGGGACGTTATCGATCCACTGCCGATTTATACCCCTGGTTTCGAAAACTACAACGATCCGCTGACGAAGAAATTCCCGCTTCAGTTGACCGGTTTCCACTACAAAGCGCGTGTTCACTCCACCTACGGCAACGTTGACGTACTGAAAGCGGCCTGCCGACAGGAGATGTGGATCAACCCGATGGATGCGAAAGCGCGCGGTATCAGCAATGGCGATCGCGTACGTATCTTCAACGGGCGTGGCGAAGTGCATATCGAAGCTAAAGTGACGCCGCGCATGATGCCTGGCGTTGTCGCGCTGGGGGAAGGGGCCTGGTATAACCCGGATGCGAACCGTATCGATCAGGCGGGCTGCATCAACGTTCTCACTACGCAGCGTCCGTCGCCGCTGGCGAAGGGCAACCCATCCCACACAAACCTCGTTCAGGTTGAAAAGGCGTAAGGAGTAACCGATGACAACCCAGTATGGATTTTTTATTGATTCCAGCCGCTGCACCGGGTGCAAAACCTGCGAGCTGGCCTGCAAGGATTACAAAGACTTAACCCCGGACGTCAGCTTCCGCCGTATTTATGAATACGCGGGCGGCGACTGGCAGGAGGACAACGGCGTCTGGCATCAGAA
>NZ_JBMKHS010000030.1:0-53466 GCF_049238105.1 Enterobacter cloacae complex sp. IR5418
GCTCCATCAGCAAAAGGGGATGATAAGTTTATCACCACCGACTATTTGCAACAGTGCCACAATGAGTTACTCCGTAGTAATGCAAAATTACTGCATCGCAATGCAGTAGAAACTATGAAAGCAAACCAACGGCTGGTTATTGATATAAGCACCCTTAAAGAGGTGCAGGATACGCTTATCCAGACGGTTGGCGATGTTGTTAAAATCCAGAGAGAAGGGGCTATTAAGCTCAGGGAAACAGAAAAACAGGTTCTTGCCATGCGTGAGAATTTGCGCACCCGACTGACACAAAAAGGGGTAGATCATGGTGCGTAACCTTAAGAGTAGTGACGATTTTTCCCGTGAACTGTCATTTCTTTTTCACCGGTCTATAAAGATTAGAAATTCAGGTTTCGCGATATTTGGTGCGGGCCTGCTGATAATGATTTTTGGTCTTTGCTTGTGGTTGCTGTCATTACACCTCTCACCTTCAGTTCTGGACTTTGATATTGATGTGCCCTTGTCATTCTTCAATTCATCTGAAGGTGAAGATAAGTTAGTGGTTTCGGATTTTGGCGATGCATTTGGAGGCTTCCTAACTACATATTCTAAGTTGCTATTAGGGATTATGGGGCTATTAGTAGTTTCTTCAACTGCCTTTAAAATTTTAAAGGGGGAGGAAATAGGTGAGATATTCCCGATGCTTCTAATTGCTGGCGCTTTTCTTATCGGCTTGTCAGTTTTTACATCTGCTTTAGGTTCGGAAGAGACTGATGCCACTTCAGCTTCGACTGTAAAGGTTATCAAGAAATATGTAAAACATGAAAAATACGATAAACTTGTCGCATATTTAAATGATAGTAATTGGCCCTCAGGCGAAGAGGTATCTGTAAACTATTTAAAGGCGCAACTACATATAAAACTCGGCAAGCCAGATGTGAAGTTAACACAGAATGTTGTTAGGGCGTATATGTCTGGTGTATTACAGTCAAATATTCCCGTGAAAGTTCGTTATGCATTGGAAAAGACAGCTTTAGATAAATCCGTCTCACCACTTGCGATTCGTTATGAGCAAAAACGTATGTCTAAATCACATACCTTTTCAAAAGCGTCGGTTAATTGTCTTAAAGTAGGTAGTCCCGTCGCATTCGTTGGCGTTTTGTTCGCTCTTCTTGGTATAAAAATCAGGCGGCGAGTCAGATTCTTAGAATCAAATTGAATGAAAGCCCGGTACGCTGGGCTTTTTTATTCAGTAACTTTTATCAAATATGTAGTAATTTACCGGAATCTGCTTCTCCAGCTTGTTAGCTGAAAAGCTTACTCAAGTATAATAATCTACTTCTGATTATGTTTTTTATGGTTTTATTTTTACACAACTTATTAAGGATACATGATGTGTAACTTTACTCCTGTTCAAATTATTGCTGATTATATACTGAGGTTTCTTAAAAATAATACTGATGCCAAGCTTTATGAGGCAATGCAGCGTCTTGAAAAGAAAATTGGTCAGTTTGTCGCTGATGGGGTTGATGAACATCAATTACGCTCTTCATTAAGCAAAGTCTGTCGATCTCGTTCCAGGGCGGCTCTTAAAGAGGAGTGTGAACAACTCATTCCATAAAAAGAACATCATACGGGAAAGTTACTTTAACGGTGAATGGCTCGCTTCTGGCGGTTTAAGTTGACGGCCATTCCTACCATAGCCATCATAAAGTATGATTAGCATTCGAGTGTGGCACTACTAATTTTAATGGGCTACGCATTCAGTCTCCACCTCTCTAACTATAAAGGTTCTTTTCATGTCCAATAGCTTCGATAAGCCGCAAACGCTCCCGGTACATAATTCTGATGCCGAACCCTTTTTTCCGAAAAACCTTGGTCCATTTATCGAGCAGGTATCCGGAAGGGATCTGGCAATGCTCACAGAATCAGAGAAGGAAAAACTTGCGCACCTGATCAGAACTGGGCGTAAATATGGAGTTTCTGTCGCTATCGTTCCTGATACAGATTCTGCTGAGCTTCATGAATTACTGTCTAATGCCGATTCCATTGAAAGGCAGTTTTCCATCTATGAACGCATCCAGACGAAGATTGCGTTCACGCGGTGTCAGGAAGCATAAACAAAGTGAGAAATACAACTACGTGGTATGACGTAGAACATATTGAAATCACCACAGGCGAGCGAGGCGGCAGGATATGGGTGCTGAAGCTCTCCTGTGGCCATACAGTATTTCGCCGAATACCTCCTATACGTCTTCATAACCTCACAGCTTTTTCTCTGCGGGAGCCCCCAGAAAAATGTCGGTGCTCTCTTTGCAATTCAAGTCCATAATAAAGCCTTTTTAAAGGCCACAAACTGCATATCACAGGATAAATCATCCTCTACAGCGTTCATTCTTAAACGCAAAATTTATATTTCATTCATTCTATTTTAAAAGCGTTATAAAAGACGGAATCCTATTTAGTCTGTTTGATGCTTAAATCATCTTCAGTGCCTTTTATCTTTTACCCAGCGACTTTAACATTAACCTGAGCAGAAAACTTGTTTTCAAACTAAGTTCGAAAACTTTCTGCTCAGGTTATTAGCCGGGTAAGCCACTTTGTTATATTTGTTTCATGTTAACAGAGGAGGCGATATGCAAATTGAAAAGGTGATGTCATTACTTGAAGTGCTTTCAAGCTGGCTTGAAGATAACATCAATATGGATTCTGAAATTATCTTTGATAATGACGAAGATAATACCAACTCAGAAATTCTGTATCCTGCTGTAGAAAAGGCTAATGCCGTTTTGCGCAAAATGGCATCTTTATCTTCAGATTCTGTTCATGCAATTCGACAGCGCTTGCAGCTTGCCGTAGAAGGCAAAGCTGAATTGTCCCTCAAGGATGTGGGAGAGCTTCTGCTGGCAACAAAGTATCTGATGTTGTCCACTGAAGAGGGAGAGTAAGCCTGTGACCACTCTCGTATTTGAAATGGCAGATATCAATAAACTGATCGAAGAAATTCGCACCGCAAAAACGTTTTCGGTCACCCCAGATCAGATCTATGACCCGGCATGCTATCCGGGGGGAGCCCTCCTTAACGCTGAGGGACAGACTGAAGAAGAGGCGCGTAAAGCTGGTAGGGTTTTCTTTCCCTCATCCTCAAAAATTGCCAGCACACATCTGGTGCCAAAAGTGCTTCTCGCGCACAGTCATGGTGTATACCTGATCACTAATGCTGAGCTTGAGGGCTCTCCCGCATCCCGCGATACTGTGGCTTACGCCCAGGGGATGAATCCAAAACTGGATGAGGACTGGGATTACGCTTGTGATGCCGCTTTGGGTGGGTCTGATTGTAGCTATACCATTCCCGTTGAGTGGCTGGAGTTAGCGGTAGAGCAGGGTTTTCAGGAGTTTCGACTTCGAATGAGTGAAACCAATATCAAACTTGTCAGCAAATAGTATGTCCTTGCTGTTTCCAGTCAAACATTGTCCGCCAGTCGAGCTGCTGGCGGATTGTTTTATATAAGGCCGGGAAGGTATGTCAGGTTTAAGCAGTTCCGCCCAGAAGCTTACAAGGGCGCAGATTTACGTGTTAAGACGGATGGCATCCGGCACGATCTATGATATCTCTGGCAATTTCAGACGGGCCAGAGAACGGCGTACGTTTATGGGGAATCCTGATGATGTGACGTGCAGGAGCTCTCCGGTCCTGTTCCGGCTGGGCCTCGTGGAGTTATGCCAGCCAGTAAGGCATCTGGAGCCAGGTTTATACTATCGGCTCAAGTTGAGCTCCTCAGGGCATGAAGCTCTTAAGGCGAACGCACACCTCTAACATTTGAGATAGTTCGTTCGCAGCCAGGAAAGTAACTTTCATCTCAAGTGTGACCCTTACTACCTCATTTATGAGTAAAACCCCCCTCTGATATGTCGAAAATGCTCATTTATACGAAAATAGTTTCTCTTCAGGTGTGATGTAATTACTGAGAATTCTCCCTGAATGGAAGGCAACCGATGAAAATGTTTTTTACCCCTTATGTTCGTATCGTTTTCTATTTTTGCGCATTGATTTTTATTGTTTACAGTTTCAGTGATTTTTTCCAGGGCGTCCCTGACAGCACCTTCTTCAGTGCGGTCATCACGCTACTTGTTATCGGAACCATTGTTGCCCGGCATCTGGATCGCAAAAAATCTCTCAAATATACTTCACAGATTTAAGTTTCCACTCAGGCCACTCTCGGGTGGCTTTTATAATTTAATAAGGACCGGTTCATGCATAACCACGAAATTCAGACCATTGCTATATTTAGTGCCCAGTATAAAAACATCGAAGATGCTGAAAATGCAGGTGCTTTATATTCAGTAGATATTGAATATCCGATGACACTAAATGATTTATCGCGGCTTTGCGACTCTATTGCCGAAGCAGTAGGTGTGCCTGGCGGCGTCAAATACCAGTTCGTGTCCCAGCCGGAAGCGCATGAAACCAGCTTCTGATAACCAGTAACCAAACTGCCTAAAAGCAGGTGCAAAGCCATGAAACAAACAAAGTCTTCTATGTCACGTATTGTGCAGCTGTACGACGGGAGCCGATACGGAAACTGCGAGCAGGCTGATAACGAAGGAGAGCTTTTTACGGTGGTGTTGAATAAGCCTTCGCAGATCGATGACATCCGTAAAATCGTAGACACAACCGCCGAAGTACTTGGCAAAGCTTTGCCAGTACTCCTCTTTTAAAGCTTACATCCGTGAAGGATAATTACGGTCTTACTACTTTCAGTTTTTCATTCCAGTGCCGTCCATTTTAATTTATCGATTTTAAGCGGTCGGCGCTATTTCATTGTTTCTTTTCCGACTGTAATTCCTTATATATAGGAATATTTCAAAGAATTTATCTCAGGTTATTTGTGGCGTGGTGCCAGTTGTTATAATGATTCCACATAATCTGGAGAGTCAATCATGATCACATCTCTAATGAATTTCCGCGATTTAACCGGAGAGGCAGTCATCCAGGCGCGGCAATGCGTTATTAATGCTGAGATCGAAGCGGCCCGGGAAAAGGTAATTCATGCTCGTTCGTTATTCAAAGCGGGTATACATAATGTTGTAAACGGTAGTTCTGGCATTAAGGCTGCGGCAGCACATTTTCTGGTGATAAAACGTTTACAGACTGACACTCGGTATCTGGACGCGGTTATCACTGATAACCTTTGCATGTTTTCTCCTGAGGGTTATCTGTATCTGTTTATGCAACAACGTTATTTCCTATAAAACAATGGGTTAGGTAAGTATCTTTCCATTAAAAACATTAAAAAGGTGACTTGATGAAACCATTTGGACTTGCCGGAAAACCCCGGCCCGAACCTTGCGGCTGCTGCTGGTATACCCGTGAGGACTGCCCTTACGTCAGCGCAAAACAGATCTATCGCCGCAGGCAGCGCAAGGCAGAACGCCAGCGTCAGCGCAGCACCATTGTGATGGCCGTTTCTGAATTTCGCTGACCTCTTCTGGAAATATCATTTTTTCTCCAGAAGAATTTTAAAATAAAGGGAAATCTTTTCACGGGTATCTGATGTTTATTGTTTATGGTAAATTGCGCCACATTAATTGTTTGTGGCGCAGTTCGTGATGGCTTAAGGATATAATATGAAAATCAGCCAGCTGGAATCCGGGATGCAGGTTTGGTCTGTAACCCGTACCAAAATGGGAAATACCACCATTTCAACGGTCATTGTCCACCCCGTTGTCATTATTGAAATTCATGATAACCATGTGATTGCTCGCTGGAACGGCAATGCACCACGTCGGTTTGGAGAAACGGCTATCAGGGGCTGGAAGAAGGAGAAGCCACTGCTTGTCCGTGAGCCTTTCGGAAATGTTCGTCTGGCCACCCGGGCTGAAAAAACCGCTATGCAGGAAAAAGAGTAATACCCCCTTTTAGCACCCACAATTTCACCGTCCATCTGCCTTTAACCTTGCCTGTTATTAACGGAATCCTTTCTGACTGGGCGGATCCCACGCATAACCTGAACTGTTGGCTAACCGTCTTACAGCCAAATTCCCTCCTTTATCTGGCAGGAGTGCGTCCGTGAGCTCTGTATGATCTACGTGTTTGTTAAGTAGAGCACATAACAGGAGTGGGGTATGACTGAATTAAATAAAAGCCCGTCCGGTTTTTCCGGAGCTGATGTCAGTAAAGAACAGGCTGCCATAAGGGCACTTGTAGAAAGAGTAGTGACCAACTATCGCAGCCGGACAGCACCTGATCGGGTTCAAAAGGCTTCGGTAGCGTTTAATGGGGGATTAATCCTGACCCTGATGCTGGCCTTGACGCTATTGGGCTACCTTGTGGCGGAATTGCTCAGGGGGTATGTTGCGGATAGTTCACCCTATGTGCCCGGTCTAAGTTATTCGCAATTTTCGATGCTTATGGTCGTTGAGCTGTGTCTATGCTTTCTTGCATGGTTTTTGGTTGTCACAGGGGACTATCCCCGGCCGTGGATATTTCAGGTAGTCCCGATGGAGCAGTACTGGTTCTTTGACGAAGTGGATGACGACGATCTTGCCCGGCTTTCCTGTAACCCTTACATCAAGCGCTGGCTACTTGATGAAATGTCCGGTATTCATCGACTGACCTACACGAGGCTGCATGATCGACTGGAGCGCATCTGTAATATTGCATCCCATCTCGAATACAGCCGTATTCAGGCACATAAGATTTCCCTAATCAACGGAAGCAGTGCCTCCTGATCCTACCATTGCATCCGGAAATTAAACGGGCAGGAACTGCACTGTATGTTCCGACCCAGCAGCTGCCCGTTACCCTTTTCTTTAGTATAAAATGACTTTCGCCGACAACCGGAAGTGAATCATGTCAAATAAATGAAAAATCAGTAATTTATGTAGGCGGGGTGTTTGGCTGATCAGGGCAGGGTGGTATAATAACGCTGGTGCTGGAGGCTTTTGCCCCAGCCAGCGGTAACACTGTTTGACTGTGGTAAAAGCAGAAAGCCCCGAGTAATTTTTCAATTAACCTGTACTGCACCCATTTTGTTGGACGATGAAATGGAATAGTCCCTGATATGTCAAAGCCAAAATACCCCTTCGAAAAGCGCCTTGAAGTCGTGAATCACTACTTCACAACTGATGATGGTTACAGGATCATCTCTGCACGTTTTGGTGTGCCTCGAACCCAGGTCAGGACGTGGGTTGCCCTCTATGAAAAACATGGAGAAAAAGGTTTAATTCCCAAACCTAAAGGCGTTAGTGCTGATCCAGAGTTGCGCATTAAGGTCGTGAAAGCCGTGACCGAGCAGCAGATGTCCCTCAATCAGGCTGCTGCTCACTTTATGCTTGCTGGTAGTGGTTCTGTAGCCAAGTGGCTGAAAGTCTATGAGGAGCACGGAGAAGCTGGTTTACGCGCACTCAAGATCGGCACCAAAAGAAACATTACAATGTCAGTTGATCCAGAAAAAGCGGCGTTAGCATTGGAGCTGTCGAAAGACCGACGTATTGAGGATCTTGAAAGACAAGTTCGATTCCTTGAAATGCGGCTTACGTATCTAAAAAAGCTGAAAGCCTTAGCTCATCCCGCGAAAAAGTGAAAGTACTCAACGAGCTAAGGCAGTTTTACCCTCTTGATGAGCTTCTCAAGGCAGCGGAGATACCGCGCAGTACGTTTTATTACCATCTAAAGGCTCTCAGCAAGCCTGATAAGTATGCGGATGTTAAAAAGCGTATTGGTGAGATTTATCACGAGAATAAAGGTCGTTACGGATACCGTAGGGTAACGTTGTCTCTCCATCGAGACGGGGAACGGATTAACCATAAAGCCGTTCAGCGCCTGATGGGAACCCTCTCGCTTAAGGCAGCGATTAAGGTCAAGCGATACAGCTCCTACAGAGGAGAGGTAGGGCAAACCGCCCCCAATGTTCTCCAAAGGGATTTCAAGGCTACACGGCCAAACGAGAAGTGGGTTACCGACGTTACTGAATTTGCAGTCAATGGGCGAAAGCTGTATTTGTCTCCAGTAATAGATCTCTTCAACAACGAAGTTATTTCTTACAGCCTGTCGGAAAGACCTGTGATGAACATGGTCGAGAATATGCTCGATCAGGCATTCAAAAAGCTTAAGCCTCACGAGCATCCTATTCTGCACTCTGACCAGGGATGGCAGTATCGTATGAGAAGGTATCAAAACATCCTTAAAGAACAAGGCATTACACAGAGCATGTCCAGAAAAGGCAATTGTCTGGATAATGCAGTCGTGGAATGTTTCTTTGGAACCTTAAAGTCGGAGTGTTTTTATCTTGACGAGTTCAGTAATATAAGCGAACTGAAGGATGCTGTTACGGAATATATTGACTACTACAACAGCAGAAGAATTAGCCTGAAATTAAAAGGTCTGAGTCCAATTGAATATCGAACCCAGACCTATGTGCCTCGTGTTTAACTGTCCAACTTTTTGGGGTCAGTACAACCCGAGGCCCCTGTATGCTAGTCACATTCAGAGTAGCCTCTTGCCTGCTTAAATGCAAGGAGAAGAAGGCCATTGTTAACACCAAGCTGTAATGTCCCCTTTGAACCATTCTAAAATGTCCCCAGACAATTCTCTGGGGGATTTTTCATGATCAAAGAGACTGTTACGATGAGTCATAAGGAACTCGACCGACTTCACATTATTCAGGAGTCACTTAATCGCCATATTACTCAGGAACAAGCTGCGGCACGCATTGGCATTTCTATTCGGCAGGTTAAACGTCTGGTGCAACGGTATAGAAATGAAGGGCCTTCTGGTCTAGTTTCCCGCCGACGTGGAAAGCGTCCCAATAATTCCTTTTCTACCGAATTCAGAGCAACAGTAATTTCACTCCTCAAAGGCCGCTACGCTGATTTTGGACCTACGCTTGCGTGCGAAAAATTGCGCGAGATACACGGCTTGTGTTTATCCATTGAAACTCTCAGGAAGTGGATGGTAGAGGAGGGCATATGGCGCGAACGTCGTCGTAAGTTTGCCCGAATTTATCAGCGCCGGATGCGGCGCCCATCCTACGGTGAACTCATCCAGATTGATGGCTCGCCTCATGACTGGTTTGAAGGTCGGGGCCCCAAATGCACACTGATAGTCTTTATCGATGATGCTACCAGCGCTCTGATGGCGCTACGATTCGCTCCTGCAGAAACAACCCGGGCTTACATGGAAACCCTCCGGGGTTACCTTAATGATCATGGCGTACCACTGGCTCTCTATTCTGACAGACACAGTATATTCAGAGTAAATAACCCGGAGCGGGAAGGAGAGTTGACTCAGTTCACACGTGCGATAAAGACACTGGGCATCGAGCCAATCCATGCCAACAGCCCGCAGGCAAAAGGGCGGGTAGAGCGTGCCAATCAGACACTGCAGGACAGGCTGGTCAAAGAAATGCGGCTTCAGGGTATCAGTGATATTGAAACAGCAAACGCATGGTTGCCGACCTTTATTGAAGCCTATAACAACCGGTTTGCTACGCCGCCTCGTATTGCTGATAACGCCCATCTTGATGTACACCATTCTGAAGAGGAACTGGGTTATATCTTCAGCCTCCAGGCGAAGCGCGTTCTCTCCAAAAATCTCACTTTCCAGTACAAAAGCAGTGCGTTTCAGATTCGCAGTGAAGGCCGGGGATATCGACTTCGGCATTCGGTTGTCACGGTATGCGAAAGCTTTAACGGTGAAATTAAGGTTCTGTATGATGGGAAAGCGTTGGGATGGGAAAAATATGTTGATGGCCCGGAGCCTATACCACTGGATGATGAAAAAAGTGTCCATGAACGTGTGGATAATGCCCGTTTTGATTTACGCTCAAAATTCTACGTAAAACCTAAAGCTGACCATCCTTGGCTCACGCGCCGCACGCAAAGTAATCAGCAAGTGAAGCCCCCTAAATTACCCAGAAAGAAGGCTGATCCCGATAAAATGGACTGAAACCAGGCGTTATTCAGTTGAGTGCATATCCAGTCATAGGATAGATTCTTACGTAGCGTTTCTGGCGTGCATTTTCGGGTGGTTTGTTACTGTTTTTAACGGGGACACGTCAGAAACGCGCTCAGGCCGTCTGAGCGGTACGCGTAATGCGGCGTTATGGTAAATAGCCTATGCTAATGTCCGCTAAGAGCGAGATATAGTCATTCGTACCCTGAGAATTACACTTTGAAGTGATTCAGGGTATGCGCTTACTGGTTACGAATATTGAGCGAGAATCATGTGATGATCGCCGCTTTTCTTTCGAGCCAGTAGGTGCTCCACGTTCGCTAACGAATACTCAGGGCATGCAGATAAACTGCTGGCTATATTTCTTTCGAAGAGCGTGGAATGCATACCAATCCCCGATAAAAAGGAGTTGGTGATGACTGTGACTAATCAATTTGCTGCGCACGTTGGTCTGGACTGGGCTGATAAAAAACACGATGTCTGTGTTCAGTTTAAAAACGGTGAACGCGTATTCGATGTGATTGAACATACAGCAGAAGCGCTTGATGCCTGGCTTACTGAGTTACACCAGAAAGTAAAAGGTAGAATCGCAATAGCTCTCGAACTGAAGAAGGGCCCCGTGGTATATGCTCTTCAAAAATACCCCTTTATCACCGTTTTCCCCGTCCACGCATTGTCCCTGGCTCGTTATCGGCAAGCCTTCTCGCCCAGCGGCGCTAAAGATGATCCGCAGGATGCCGAGCTGGCATTAGAGTTAATGCTGCGTTACCCCCAGAAGATAAAAGCTATTGAACCCGACAATGCGGATATTCGCTTACTTCAGCAACTGGTTGAGCAACGTCGTCAGTTGGTTGAAGATAAACGACGCTTTGTGAACCGGATAATCAACACGCTTAAACAGTATTATCCTCAGCCACTGGAGTGGTTCTCACATCGGGGTAGCTTACTGTTGTGTGAGCTGATTATCCGGTGGCCCAGTCTGCAACAACTGAAACGAGCCAGACGCGACACGATCCGCAACTTTCTGAATGCCAAAGGTGGTCGCGCTATGGCCCTTACCGAGCAACGTGTTGCGAGTATTGATAATGCGATCCCATTGACTACAGACCCGAGTGTTATAGAGGCTAATGCTTTGATGGCAGCAGCACTGGCGACACAAATTAAAGTCGTGAGTGAAATCATCAAAACCTATGACGAACGAATCGAAACGCTGTTTGACACATTGCCAGATGCGGGGCTGTTCAAATCACTTCCGGGCATGGGACCGTGCATGGGCCCACGGATGCTTGCTGCACTTGGTGATAATCGTGACCGGTTTAACAGCGCTGAAGAAATTCAAAACTACGCAGGTATAGCACCGGTGACCGAACGAAGCGGCCAAAAATCATGGGTTCACTGGCGATGGCAATGTGCCAAGTTCGTCAGGCAGACCTTTGTTGAATGGGCTGCCAAGACGGTTAATTCATCATACTGGGCCAAACTGTATTATCAGGGCCTTAGAGAAAAGGGCAAATCTCATCAGTCTGCGATCCGGGCACTGGCGTTCAAATGGATAAGGATCATTTACCGCTGCTGGAAGGCCAGAACCTGTTATGACGAAGCGAAATATTTGCTGGCTCTCGAAGCGAGACACTCGCCCTTACTGAAGCCATAAAAAGCTTGTCGAATGTCTCAGGGCGTGAAGCGGACATTGCAGACTGCCCAGTAGAAAAAGTGCTATCAGAATTATCTAAAGGAAGATCGTATTTACCATGTCTCATTCTAACTGTTTAATAAATTACAAAAATTAAAATTTCCATTTAATATCATCGCGTTAAGCAAGAGAATTAAACCTCTCATTTAATTTATGATTCTTATTTAATTCATGAGTTGGTGTAAAAATAGGTTGCCGCACTATAGAAAGACACATATTTAAACCCAGCAGGAAATCATATTTGAAAGTAATGTGTTTAAGGGGCTGCGTAACAAGAACAGCAAGTAAACACATAGTAATAACAGTTACCATTCCCATTTCGCAAGTGGCCATATCAGAGGTGAACTAATGCCTGCTGCAATTTTAAGAATTAAGGTTATCCTAATAATTCTTTTGTATGATTAAGATCATCGATAAATTTACTAAGGACTCATTAATGAAATTGCGACTCTGGAATCTATTACCCCATGATTACGCTCCTTTTTTTCGTATTCTTCACATCATTGTGGCATTTCTAATATTATCACAAATTATTAACTCTAATCTGACAGAGACCGAAGCAATTGGTGAACATAGTCTTGAAGGAGTTATAACCTGGATGCACATTATTTCAGGGTTAGGACTGATTATTTGTGGTTTTATTATGTTAAGTTGGATGCTTACTCAAAGAGGTTTTACTTATTATTTTTCATGGGTAGGGCTTGACTTTAGTGGTATTAAGCAAGATATAAAAACGTTGACTAGTTTCCGACTGCCCGATGCACATTCGGGAGGTATTGCCAGTACAATCCAAGGATTTGGAGTTCTAGCATTGCTAATTGTAGCACTTTCAGGTGGCCTATGGTTCTTGTTGAATACCATGCAGTCAAATCTGGCTGAAACAGTAATCCACTGGCATAAGTTCTTTACTACTTTCATTGAGGTCTATTTTTATGCACATGGTGCAATGGGAGTTTTGCATATTTTAATTGAAAAATATAAAAGCCGCTCAGTTAACCTAAGTGACTAATCTGTTGTGAGATAATATTACTTCAAGTTGAAGAAAACCCTAAAAATAAAATTTAGTTTACTAGAAGATGAAACAGCACTTGCAGAGACTTTTTAATTAAATTTAATAAAAACGAAAAAATATTCATGGCGAAATGATTGTTTAATTATCTATCATGGATAGAAATGTGAGTTAGTCGTCCTATTTTAGGAAGTTAATAATGACTAAAACAAAAGGGTTACCTCGTCCGCTGACGCACTACGCTTGGCTTTCCATTGCCACGGCTATTGCCACTATCGGACTCAAAGGTGTGGCGTGGAAAATGACCGGTTCGGTCGGTCTGCTATCTGATGCCATCGAATCCGTAGTTAACCTCGCAGGAGCCCTAATGGCGCTCTGGATGCTGACCTTGGCTGCGCTTCCGGCCGATGAGAACCATGCATATGGGCACGGCAAAGCCGAATATTTCTCGAGTGCTTTCGAAGGATTTCTGATCCTATTGGCGGCAGCCAGTATCGCCTATACCGCAGTTGAGCGGATGTTAACTCCACAGCCGCTTGAGGAGATTGGTCTCGGATTACTGGTTTCAACAGTCGCATCAATCCTTAATTTTGTGACGGCTCGCATTTTGTTAAGGGCTGGCAGGCAGCACAACTCTATCACTCTTGAGGCAGATGCTCATCACCTGCTGACCGATGTCTGGACGTCGGTCGGTGTCATTTTTGGTGTCGGACTGGTTTATCTGA
Organism: Enterobacter cloacae complex sp. IR5418; assembly: GCF_049238105.1. NCBI lineage: Bacteria > Pseudomonadati > Pseudomonadota > Gammaproteobacteria > Enterobacterales > Enterobacteriaceae > Enterobacter > Enterobacter cloacae complex sp. IR5418. The sequence continues at coordinate 13,362 of NZ_JBMKHS010000030.1, forward strand.
CCGGCTGGTTTTGGGTCGATCCGATCGTTGCATTGCTGGTCGCAGCCAACATCGTTTGGACTGGTTATCAGCTTATGAGTCGTTCAGCTGCAGGTCTGATGGACGTATCGCTACCCACGGAAGAACTCAAAAAAATCGAGTCACTGCTGGCAGGATATCGTGAACAGGGGCTTGATTTCCATGCACTACGTACACGCCAGGCTGGCGGGCGGGCGTTTATGACAATGCACATCCTAGTTCCTGGGCGATGGACTGTTCAATATGGGCACGACTGGGCCGAGCGTATAGAGAATGATATCCGCACCGCACTGCCTTTTATCCATATCACCACTCATGTGGAACCGTTGGAAGATCCCGCGTCAATGAACGACCAAACGCTCGACATTTCTGATCACTAAACTAACCACATGTCGCTGGTCGGGCAGGGTAACAAACCTCGCTCTACAAAAATTTCAGGTATTCTCTATAATTCTGAGGGTACTTGATGTGACCTGCGCCCAATTGTTGGGCACGCAATATTTTTAAAAAGTCCGCTTCTGGCACAAAGCGGACAGTGATCACCGTTCTTACGACTACTTTCTGACTTACTTCGTGACTTGCCCTAAGCATGTTGTAGTGCGATACTTGTAATGACATTTGTAATTACAAGGGGTGTAAGACATGGGTAGCATTAACCTACGTATTGACGATGAACTTAAAGCGCGTTCTTACGCCGCGCTTGAAAAAATGGGCGTAACTCCTTCTGAAGCGCTTCGTCTCATGCTCGAGTATATCGCTGACAATGAACGCTTGCCGTTCAAACAGACACTCCTGAGTGATGAAGATGCTGAACTTGTGGAGATAGTGAAAGAACGACTTCGTAATCCTAAGCCAGTACGTGTGACGCTGGATGAACTCTGATGGCGTATTTTCTGGATTTTGACGAGCGGGCACTAAAGGAATGGCGAAAGCTGGGCTCGACGGTACGTGAACAGTTGAAAAAGAAGCTGGTTGAAGTACTTGAGTCACCCCGGATTGAAGCAAACAAGCTCCGTGGTATGCCTGATTGTTACAAGATTAAGCTCCGGTCTTCAGGCTATCGCCTTGTATACCAGGTTATAGACGAGAAAGTTGTCGTTTTCGTGATTTCTGTTGGGAAAAGAGAACGCTCGGAAGTATATAGCGAGGCGGTCAAACGCATTCTCTGAACCAAAGCATGACATCTCTGTTTCGCACCGATGGTGACACTTCTGCTTTGCGTTGACAGGAGAAGAAGGCCATGAAAATGCCGAACCAACCCATTGTTTTGTGCATATTAATAGTTTGTTTAACGCTGTTGATATTCACCTGGCTCACACGAAACTCGCTTTGCGAGTTGCGGATGAAAGACGGAACAAGGGAGGTATCTGCTATCCTGGCCTACGAATCCGGTAAGTAGCTGACAAAGAGGGGGGCAACCCCCTCTTTTCGGGGTGTGGATTAGTATGCCATCGGCACCTTTTGAAAGGGTTTCTCCAGTCGGGGAAACCCTTTTTTCCTCCCGTCTTGTGGCATATAGCCTTTTGTATAAATCAAGAACCAGACCCAAAGAGTCCCACTTCACGCAAACCGTTCAAAAGCCTTAGCGTAATCCAGTCGGGAAAAATTTCACCGGTGCTCGTCCGGGCACGTACCGGAAACAATGGACTTCTCACTGGTCGGTAGCTCATAGAACGTAGCCATTGCGGTCAGTCCTTATTCTGTACCCAGTAGAGTTTTATGGCCGTCTGGCAAATCGTTCAAACATTGTCATTTCTGTTCTCGCTGCATCCGGTCAAATGATACGGTGAATTCAGCTCATGGGCATTCGCATCGCAGTCTACGAAGGCACCAGAAGTTTGAGGATGTTACGCAAAGAACAGTTATCAGGTTTGCTGGTGGGCGTAATGCCTACCTCTACTTTACTTCATAGGGATTCTTCTGCGGGGAAGCAAGAATTGACTCAACGTTGTCCGGTCGTACCAGATTTGTCGCGGAAAGCGCCTTTTTGTGAGGGGGGCCGCAGCGCTAAACCTTTTCCTGGAACGACATGAAGGACAGCAGAGCGTCCGCCCTGGAGGACAGCTCAATACAGTCTCCACGCTGCGGTTCTATCTCTTCGTCAATGGTTTCATTGTACCAAATACGCAGCCGCCATCCCTTCGCAGGGAAAGCGCTCTGCATCGCCAGGACCATCCCCTCCGGCGACAGCAGTTCTCGACAGAGGTAGCAGGCCCCGATCCGGGTTGAATCCCGCAGCCACATTACGGGATACTCTTTAACCAGTTGGTCATACACGCATTCTGCCATATGAAAGTAATTTTCGTCAGCCCTGCAAAAATCACACATTCGATTTCCTTAAATGGTGTTCATCGAGATAATTCAGAAAGTTGATTCGCCAAACTACGGGGCATTTCTTTAATGGCGGAGCTTTACATCACTATTTCTGTCATTTTCAAATCCGCCGGATACAGCAATAATTGCACCGAACAGCGGTTTGAACTGCAATGCATCCGTAGGGTATGCGACAATAATAAGGCTCTTCCCGTACTCTTAAAAATGGAAGAGTTTAAAACCCATACTGCTGGGATGAGCGAAGCACGGTACATTATGCCAGCGTATAAGGGCCGTCATAACTTGTTTTTTTCTAGAACACGGCGAAGTTTTCTTACCTGGGAAGCTGTGGAAAGCGTACCGGTTCGGGGATGGCATGCGCTTGCCTTTTCACCTGGTTTGAGTACATAGGCTAATGCCAGCTCGTTCAGAGCCGCCTCAGCTTTCAACAGGGCCTCAATGGCCGTGTTCAGGTATACAGTTCGGCTCTCATGGTTCATCAGGATTTTCCTCACAAGGGTAAAAATGACAGGCGATACCTGCCGTTTACCCTTTGTCTCCGTTAAGAATGGCATCACGGCAGGCTTCCCAGATTACCTGGGCATTAGCATCACACTCCACGAACCCGCCGCACTGATCGTATATCACCTGGTATACCTCAGGGGGAATCTTCCCAGGCGCAACCGGAGTTGAGCGTTTGCCTTTATGAATCTCATCTGCGGTATCACAGACAGCGTCGAGATGCCGCGACATCCACTCAGATAATTTCAGACCCTCTCGATTTGCCTGTTTTACATAGCGAACCTTTCTGGAAACCGTAGATCGCATCTGAATCTGTGTCACAGCTGGCACATCTTCTTTCATGGCATTCTGTAATGCAGCTTTGGGCTTTTTCATGTTCATGGTTGCTTTAAATTATTCTGGAGTTCGTCTGATATAAATGCTGACGTGATCTGTCAGCGTTGCTTAAATAGTTTATCGCCTTCCGCCAGTTCGCCGTTGAGCTGTTCAATCACGCTCCAGATGAGCCGATCATCCGGCGTTGAGCCTGCACACTCTTTCACGACCGCCACGGGTCTAAATTCTTCAGGGTCTGCCTGCCCGGAGGTGAAGAGCCTGCTCTCAATCCAGTGGGCCCCCTCTGTGCAGCAGTGGCAACTGGTTTCAGGTGGTTCATCCAGACCGTCCACTCCACAGGCTGAGCAGGTGAACAGTTTGCGAGACCCACCAGCCAGTGGCGTATCGCAAGCTGCTGGAAGTGCGCCAGCATTGCGCCAGTACAGCACATGATTTGAATCGTAGCAGTGTCCATGAAGCAGAAGCGAAACGCCGCAACTGCGAGTTTCAATGGCTTTGCCTGTGCCAAGGTATTGCCCGATCTCGTCCCATACGTCCACTAAGGTGTCAGGCAGCGGACGCGTAACAGGGAACTTAGCGCAGTCGTCCGGGGTGCCTTTAATGCAGCAGAGGGCCGAATACGCAAGCTCCTGCATTTCGTAGGAGTACTGACCACATACCACGCGTTCCAGTTTGTCGATTAGTTGTTCTTTATTCATCATACTCAGCCTTATTAAACAAATTCATTACGCCACTGGCACCATCTGGCCGGAGCAGACTGCGGCCCGGTAGTAGAGCCGCAGGGGGTGTCGCTGGACTAACAGGTGCTCAGTGAGTCCCGCACTTCCTCATGACTGGTCATTTTCAGAAGAAGCTTTCCAGGGCAGCGTGGTTCCGCCTGTGAACGGGTGACGTCTTCGTTGATTGCCTGGATATGAGCAGATTCAACGGTCCGACGCTGTACGACATGGTTGCTCAGGTTGAATTCGCACTGGAGCCTTCTGGCATCAGAATCCGCGTTCATTGCAATACGTTCATCAAAGCGGCGGTTCATTCGCAGAGCCTCTTCGTGAGCTGCATCAACAAGGGTGCGTCTGGTGACATAGTCGTTACCAGCAAAAAACGATAGCTGAGCGTGTTCCGAAGAGTAGTCGGAGCTTCCCTTACAACGGGCAATCGCGGCTTCAGAGTGCAGGATTAATGAACTCAACCGTGAACAGACGTCATTGATGGTGCCGGTTTTCAGACAGTCGTGGATAAGTGTCCAGGCGGAAATGCTCAGCGGGCGGCTGGTGATCACATAGGGATTGTAATGATCAACCGTTACGATAGTACGCAGTGAATGAAGCGATTCGGACTGCGTACGTAAGTCACGGCGAACAGTACATGCCACCGAGGCAACATCTTTACATTCTTTGTCGGACATCGAGTCCAGTACGCGGATCTCCACCTCTGCCGCCTTTGAGGCGATATGCGCACTAATCTCACCCTTAAGACGTTTGTAGTCAGCCTTGAAGCTTCCCACGCTGTCAATATCGATCCAGTAACCACAGCTGTAACCAGCATTACCAAACTCGTCATCTTTCTCATAGTTCGGACAGCCGTCATTGCTCCAGCCAGCTTTTTCCAGCAGCTCGTCAATAGCGACCAGCTCAGCCATTGGTGCATGTTCGATAATGAAATAATGGACACGGCCCCAGGCATATGCGCGTGAACGGCCATCAACAGAAGTATCAGAAGTCGTCTGACGGGAAAGTTTCATGAGGTACTCCAGTTCTGCCCGGTACCGCCGGGGCGGTGGTGCGAAAGCCGCACCATGAATGACACTATGATCCTCCTAACTTCTATTGTCAATACAATTGAAGTGGCGTTGTATTTATTCATTATTTGGACCCGGCTCGTACGGAACGACCGTCGGGACTTGCCAATTATTCTGCGGTGAGCAGGGGGAAGGGAACATCCCACCGCTTGTTTCAAGATGTACAGCCAAGGAGGGCGCAGAATGCCTGACAGAATCATCGTGCAGCGGTAGCGAAAGACCTGACAAACGGGAAAAGTATCCTTTTATTCCAAAGCCAACCTCAGCTTTTAATGTCGCCAGTACGTTTCTTAAACATGCCAAATCGGTCTCTTATACGGCCGGATGGGCCCGATGAAAACGATAAAATGAGAAACAGAACCCGACACATCGCTGCTCTCTGGGAAAGCCGGTCAGCAGATGGAGCGCCAGGAACTAAATCCGCTGGTTTTAATAATGATTGAGGAGAACAAGATGAAAGATAACAAGACACGTCCTGTAGACTCGTATGCTCATGCTGATTTCATGGAGTCCGTCTTCAGCAACCTCAGGGCTTTCTGTGATGCGGAATGCCAGCGGCTAACTGCCGGTTATCCCCCAACTGTCAAACCAGAACAGCAAAGCACTGACGGCCAGCTGTCGGCGGCATAAATCATTACCTGCCAGTTCGTTCAAATTTCCGCTTCCTTAAGCCCGGGCCAAAAGCCCGGCTCAATCCAAAAACTGAACGTACCGGTTTACCTCTATATCTCCTCAATCCCCTGCGACTTACAAGAGACCCGCACCGGTTTAGCCATTCCTGTCCTGCCACTCTCTCATCACTGGCCCAGACAACCGGAAAAGTAACTTTTCTCTCCGACTCACCTTCTGAACCAGCTATTTTGCTTAAACGTAAAAACGGCCCACTGTTGTGAAGATTTAAAACGGACGGATCGAGTAGTATTGTCTCAGGAATTTTTTTTAAGAAAAGTTACTTTTTCTTCTGTGCAACCTATTAGAAAAAATGTCGAACCTGGTATTGTTGTGTTGTAGCGCAGTTAAACAACCAACCAAAAGAGAGAACAAAAATGTCCGCAATCGAAACTGAAGTAAAAAACAACAGCAACGAAATCAGCCTTCGTGGTTACCTGGAACGCACTGGTAACGGTGCCCGTAAAGGTAACGGCCTTATCATTGACCCTTCGGTTGTTGTAGAGCAGGAAGGCTTTAACACCCGCACGGCCGGTATGGGCGAGCTCTACTATTCAATGCCTCACGTTGTGGAACACCTGAACAGCCTGGCCGATGCCTACATGGAAGACCCGTTCAGCGTGACGCCTATCGTTGTTCAGATGGTTAATGGCGTACCTGTACTGCGTCAGGGGGCTTGCCGTATCCGTTCCATCGCTATTGCAAACCGCCAGCTGGAAGCAGAAGGGCGTGAACGCATTACTCGTATTCGCTGCGAAGAGTTTCGCGGTAGCGCTTCAAAAGCAGAACTCTTCACCCTGACCGGCAACTCCAACCTGGCGCTGTCTGTCGTAGCTGAAGCGCTTTCAATTAAGCGTCTTGTTGAAGATAAAGAAGAGCCTAAGACCTTTGCGGAACTGGCAAAAAAACGTGGTAAATCAGAGCAGCATCTTCGCCAGATGGTTCGCGTACTGGACCTGCCTTCTGAACTACAGACCATGCTTGTGAGCGATCAGGTGAGCATGTACGTTGCGCTGGACGAGTATATGTACAGCGGTGAGGATGCGGTAGATAACATCAACAAGGCGATCTCCATCTATGGTAAAGCGACGAAAAACACGCTGAAATTCGTCAAAGCTGCCAAGGTAGAAGAGCGCATGGCAGATCCGCAGACTCCGGAAAACTCCGGTGATGAGCAACCGGCAGGTAATGCTACCGTTAACACCCCGGTACCGGATCAACTGAATGATGAAAGCAATACAGAGACGCTGGTTACGCCACCGGTACAGGAACCAGCTCCGGCTCCAAAGGACAGCGCTCCTAAACAGAACCCGGCAGGTAAAGCACCATCCATGTCCAGCGTTCTGAACAAAAAGACCGTGACCGTCATTGCCGACACCGCGATCCCGATTTTTGAACGTATTGCTGAAGAAGCCAAGCTTAAAGAAGGTGAATCTGTCAGCACTGATACTTACACGCTTGTTCTGACCAATGATGAAATGAACGATATCATCAATGCTCATGCTGACCTGAAAGAGTACCTGCGTAAGCATGCTGAGAAGATGAATAAGGGACAGGCATGATTTTCTGACCGACCCCTCCATCCGGACGGGTCGGTAACTTTTTCAGGACAAGGGGAAACAGGGCAATGAAGAAGGCTTTTATCAACGTAGACAAGACTAACCCACTGCCAGTCCTGACGGATTCGGTGACCCGGGTAAGTATTCAGTGCACGGCAAAAGATGAAAACGGGGCAGGGATCGAAGTGAACATCCTCGACCTGATTCAGGATCATGATACGGATGAAGTGAAAGTGCAGTTTGGGAGCTCGCCTGTTCAGGCTCTGGCGATGCTCCGCCGGGTTATGACAGCACTGGAAAAGCAGGCAAATGCAGAACTGCAACAGAATTCCTGCTCGCGTATGCAGTAAACGGTAAAAGCAGAATGTTCCCTACTGGATAAACCCGGTGGACCTCACGGAGAGCAAGTCACCGAATGGTTCACTGTTAAGTGATATACATCCGGATTTATAAGGTTTTGCAGCATCCGAATAGGCAATAAATAGAATTATTTTGATTTATCTCAGCAAGGAAATGGAAAGCTACCAGATTTTAGGATAGCGAAATGCCTGTATCGCTACTCTGCTGAATTAGAAATGATTTTAAACGCAATGCATAATGATAGAATAGCAATGCCTTTAATTATTTGTCACGTCTGAATTATATGTAGACTTACGGAGAGGATATGGTAATTACTTATTCATTATCGGAAACGTTTAATATGTTTTTACGCGAGATTATTGCATCTGGACTTGCAGTTTTTTGCGCATGGTGCGTTTTGTGTCTTTTCTCTGATCAGGAACGAGGTAAAGAGGTTCCTGTTTCTATGAAAAAAATAACTTCAAAGTCAGCTTTCTCCTACTTTATCAGTTCTCAAATTGCCGCTTTTATTATCTCCTTGTTGGGTTCAATCTTAAGCACGAAATGGGACAACATCGTCTGGAATGATGAAATAAGACAGTTTTATCTGCATGTAGGATTTGGGCTGGTAGCTTGTGTATTCTGTCTGCTTGTAATCTTGCATGAGAAATTTATCAAAAGAAATTTAAATGTTTATTCTGGTTATTGTGGTTCACTGGCAGTTAGTCTCACAGGAATCTTTGTACTTTGTGCGTTATATCTGACATTTTCATTACCATTTCATTATGAAGAACGTCTACTTAATGATGCATCCTTGGTGGCTTCGGATGGCGTTGAAAATTCAGTCGTTTTTGCAGACGGTCGTTACTGGGTTTTTGAACTGGGCTTACCATATTTCAAACAGTCATTGCTCAAAGAGGTAAGAAGGGGCAGGTACCAGCTAATCTGCACTACAGAAAAAAAAACAACATGCTGGTCTGGCAAAAAACTTCCCGAAAAACCAACCTCTTTGAAAGCTAGTTCATAAAGATTTAAACTGCTCGCTTAAATCCACACTGGTCCAATTTTGAAAATTTATTGTGTTTTTAAAAGAAATTACAGTGTGGGTTATTAGCCAGTAGGTCGGAGTTTTATATAATACCCAAAAACACAGGAGGTATTATGAAAACCAATCTGGCCTATGCATCTAATTGCTCCGATTCTGTCTACTCCTATATTTATCAGGCACTGCAACAACGCTCTGGTGCCGAGAATGAAAGCCTTTATCAGCAGGCCATTTCCAGCTGCTGCACAGATAAACAAAAAAAGAAACTGGCCGGGTATTATGCCGGTCCATGGCAGCTGCTATTCAACGCGTGGTGTAACAATCGCGTCCCTAACACAGCGGTGCTGGCCCTTTTACTCCAGCAGTGCTTATCTCATTTCCAGTGCGAAGAAGTGATCGCAGCCTGGCAGTAACCCTATCAAGCCCCTTCGTATAGCGGAGGGGCAGGAGATATCTCATGTACAGAAACGACAGAAACGTGGATTCCTTCAACCTGGTTAATGCTCTTCAGCCGGTCTTTCGTAACACCGGCTGTGGGATGTTTGAATATGATCGTAAAAAGCAGAATGAAACCGCTGATTCAATCTTACGAGCGTTGGCGTTAAATGCCGATTTCGCGAGGGCCTTAAAACAGTACGTCCGGATTAATTCTGTACGACGGGTTGTTCAGTTCGATGACGGCTCGGTTCGCTATGGTATTCATGCCGAATTTGAAGGGCATAATAAAATTAATTCCTTCCGTATTTTTAAAGATGAAGATACAGACGCATTTGACTCCTATTTTTATTCGGTTTGCGATAATAAAGCTGAGCTGGTGGATTTTAAAATGGACTCTCTCGATATTCAATTGCAGGCAGTTTTTGAAAAGGTGACAGGTATTTTTCTGTCACATTAAATATTCAAATTTTCAATCCTCGGGCTGATAGACAAAAAACGCACTTTAGAATATAGATGAGATGAATATGAAAAACGTAAATATTTTGGATACCGATATTGCGGCCATTAATGCTCTTTCTGGCGTAGAACTGACTGACTTTCTCACTGCCGGGTATCAGGTAAACTGGTTAGGAGAAAGGGAGGTTTCGCTGGTGGGCTTTCCGTGTTTAGCAAGCAACAAGCAGCCGGTAGAAGTTGGTCCCGGCATTTTCATTAATCGCGTGTACAGCAGAGACAGCCAGTCTCTGAGCGGGAAATTGCGCTATGACCTGTCTAATGGTCTGGCAACGAGTGCATTTTCATTTTTCTCCCAGTCAGGCTGGTATGGGGGATTCCGTGTCGTATCTTTCCGTGACAACGGGCCAGCTGCGTTAATCAACATTGGTATTGTCCATGAGAATGTTTTGAATGCATTTTGTGCTGACTTCCCCCGGGCCAATGTGAGCGTAACCCGTTTTCATTGTGGCATGACGCTTGAGCAGATCCGAATGTTCATTTCAGACACTGCTTACGATATGCCGCTTTATAACAACGAGTCTGACTTTCGCAGGCTCGCCAGTTAGCATGGAGGCTGACTTCAGTGCTTACGCCTAAAAGCCGGTGAGCGAGGTGGCGGAACCGGTTGGCTTCGCCCAGTCTTACTTACTTCTCTCAAGGTACTGCGCTGCAAGCGTACGTAAAAAAAGTAAGTAGCTAAATGGCGTGAGCGATTAGTTCTATACGGGAAGAAGTCATAGTATTCTGAAATGATAGTTATCTCATACGAACGATAGTAATGGAGTTTCTTAATGGGCGTTGATATCTGCTGGCGATTTCAAAGGGAAGAAAAGCCTGGTAAATGGATTAATTTATCAAGCAATTATAAAGGGGACCGATCATATCTCCACTTTGCCTGGCTCGGATTTGATGTAGATCGTGAAAGGGCGAGCACATCAGCAGTTTTTATCCACGCATTACGCGGATTACCTGATGATATACCGTCCGAAGATGATGATTTATTCGGTGAACATTCATACTCATGGCTGACTTCGGAAGAAATTTTGTCAGCCATACCACCCGATAACGCCGGAGAGGTGATCCAGGAATTTGTCGAAGAAGTAAAGCGTCTCCACGTGGAGAACGGCAGCGTCCGTTTCGTCTTTGGATTTGAAGGGTAACCCGTAAGAAAGTAGCTATCTTACCCGGCTAGGTCTCCAATCTCTCAGATGCTCAAAGAGGGCCGGGCATGGTGCCCACACATCCCCTACCATTCCGATTTGATATTCGTCTAATACACCCTTTAAAGAAAACAAGCAGACGGCAATGAGACGTCGGATTAGCGTCAGCAAATATGAGACGTCAGTAGTCGATGTTTGTCCTGCGGAACGTGAATCTGTTTACAAGGGGTAAAGCCGTACCATCCATGAGGGCTCAGAGAGCCGGGGTCTCCTCCAGATCACTGGAAGTTATTGACTCTGGCAGGCCTATCCCTATGACTTTTTCCCGGATGGCAAATTAAGAGCGAACAGGGCCAAATTAGTACTCTTTTCTAAACGGAAATACTGAATCACCCTGATATAACTGGTCTCTCACAAGACAGGAGATCATCAATGGAACGTGTAATATTTTCAGTAATCTTTTTTATGATGCTGGGCGTACCTTTTTACCTTCTTTATAAAATTGCCCGGGACATTTTTGGTACCGCCGGTGCTGGTGAGCCTGCACAATTGCCTCAGGGCAAGCAAAGACGCTCAGGAGGCGCTGGTTCGGGTTCGATCTGGCAAGGACACCATCTACAGGGGAGCAGCCATTTGAACCCCCTCGGAGGTGATTGTAATGGTGAAAATAGCATAGCTGGTGGTTGTGATGGTGGCGGTGGAGGAGGTGACGGAGGTGGTGGTGGTGACTGATAGCCTGCAACTTTAACTATCAGGATGAAACCCATGTCCAGCAACCGGAAAAAGAATTCATTTCAACCGAAAAGCCCTGCCTTAAAGTGAAGCGTATTAAACGTGAAGGATGCTGAATTAGAGGGTATCGGTTTTATACTGAAGCGTAACTGGAAGAAGGATCTGAAATTAACTATTACGGAAAAGTAACTTTCTGACTCACCACGTACGCCCCTCGGTTATGCCATACAGTTTGATACGAAAACAGATCAGTAAGTAGATTGCTATACGCCGGAGAGAAGTCTATTTTTCATGCACCGAACCTGTTTGGCCTGCAATGGAAGCAGGTATAATAATCACATACAAAGGAGGGCATTATGAATACATTTTTATACGTGCTTTTGGCCTGGATTGTTGTGCTTTTTATCGCCAACAAACTGCTCGCAAGACGTAAGCCCAATACGGTTAAAATCCTGGTACAGCGCAACGGGAAAGCCGCAGAGGTTGATGCTGTAGTGGTTCAGGGTTCAAAGAGAGCTAACAACAGTTCTGTTGCGGACAGCGACGCGGTAGATAGTTATTTTGAAATGAATCCTTACTCCCGCGAAAACCAGGCGAATGGTTGGGCTATGCTGGCCAGAGACGATGACCAGCTTAAATAATCAGTTGAGTGTGATGTGTAAAGCAGCTTAAAACTCTAAATGGACGAACAGGGGAGGTGACAAAGATGACAACCAATACAACAACGACCACCTACCGCTCAGAAGAAATCGTGCCGTTCAGACGGCCCAAAGGGGATCTGGATAGTCGGTATATGCCTCAGGTGTATGCAATGGTGCGGAACTGGGCAAGTAACCCTGCTCAATATGGTGAGGGTGTACTGGCCTCCTACCGCCAACCGGCAGTAAACCTTGCCTACCAGGTAAAAGGAACTCGTGTTGTTTTAATTCTGGTACCAGTAGAGTGCGAGCCACCTGGAGTGATAATGACGGAAACAGTCCTGTGGCCGTCACTATCACTTGTAGAAGTCTTGCAGACCTTGCAGGAGGCCTGGCAAAATATTCCGGCGTTAAACCCCTGACGACTTCTGTCAATATCACCGGCTAGTGATTTACCTCTCTGCTGGTGGTCAGCCCGCCTAAGTTCAAATTATCTCTTTCTAAATTAGCCCGGATAAAAATCGGTCCCTCTAAAATAGCCTGCCCTGAGTAGGCTACGTCATACAAAGCGTTGGCCAGTCACCAGCTGGCTGGTGGCCATAATGCTCCACAGGATAAACCGTATCAGAACTACGCAAAGAAAAAGCCCCAACAATTTACCGATGGGGCCTTTTGCAGACATTTTACAGCCTTACCAATGATAGAGCGCTAAGGCTTCTGCTTAGTGAACAGACTTGCCCACAGATAATGGATAAAGTTGAGCAGAATGTATGTTACTCGTTGCTCGAATTTCATCGGGGCTTTGTACTTTGTCGTTATGTTATGAATATGAGTAAGGTCCGTATAGAGCCCTGGCGACTTCCTTGTTGACTTCAACACCGAACAGATGTGCTGAACAGACTCCGGTGTGAACAACCGTAGCCCTCGTCGTTGTTTGACTTTATGGATAAAATCGTCCATCCCCATACATAACCATTCCGGCTTGATGCCATCAAACTTACAACGTCCGTTTATGATGACGACATTGATACATTCCAGTTCTCTAGCCTTAAGAGCAGACTGAATAGCCCTGATGTGCCCCTGGTTTTGCTTAAACGGGTTCTGCAACTTGAGGGTTCGGGACTGAGTCCATTTCCGCCAGTGGCTTTCCTCCAGAGTACCGTAGAGCTTGCCTACGTAGTTTTTCTGCTCTATGACGTATATACCATGTGGGGCTACGAGAATGTGATCAACCTGCGTAGTGCTATGAGCCGACAACTGAAAGGTGAGATCACTAAGTAGCCCCTGAGCTTCTTCAGGAAGCCCAGATTCAATTGCCTTTGCAGTCCGCCGTTCCGCTATGGCAGAGGTCATAAATCCCAACAGACACAGCAACACGACGAAAATAAGGATAATGAAAGCTACCCCCGTAATGCTCCACAGCAGATTGAAAGCATCCATGTTACCTCACAGAGGGGTAGCTGGTGGCATTAACAGATTCTACTAAGCGGGTAGTGGTACCGGTAAGGCTCTCAATATTTGAAGACAGGCTCATCAGCATGCCGAGTGCAGAACGGAGATTACGATGAGGCTCATTGTAGTTTTTGAACGTGTCAGTGGAGTACATTTTTGAAAGACGTGTACGGATCTCTACTGACGTAAGATCTCCATCCACCAGGCCGTACTTAACTGCCTGAGGTGTTGGCCATACACGGCCTGAATAGAGAGAAACAGCATCGGCATCATGACGCGAGAGAAGCTTTTTACCCCGTCCAAGTTCAACATCAGTTATAAATTTTTCATGCATCGTGTTCAGGATCTCCTTCTGCATGAACTCCCTCGTTGAATCGGACAATGGGTGGAAGGGGTCAAGAGCATCTTTGAACTCACCGGCCGTAAGGGGCTCATTCTTGACGCCTACTGTGCTCATGATCTCTGACAGATTCCAGTGGTCCATACGCACACCGATAGAACCGATCAGGGCATTACTGTCGGCATAAATTGCATCAGCGGGCGATACCGCGTAATAGCATGCGGATGCGCATATGCCTTTCACACTAACGATGATTGGTTTATATGAGTCTGCGATATCAGAGAAAAAACGACCGGTACCGCTGGAGAGTACTTCGAGGGAGTTTTGCTTCGACCGTGCTTCATCGCCACGTTCTGTGCTCCCGGTTTTGTTACTCTTGTCAGCGGCTACAGATGAAAGAGAGCCACCGGCATCTGATACGCGTTCAATCTGTGGCTGGTGGTTTTTAAGCGCGTTTATCTGGCGGTAAATAATGATGGCGTCAGAGGGACCACCACCACCTGACTCTGCCTCGATAATAACTGCTTTGGCATGGGGATTATTGTAAGCTTTGGCAAGAGCTGTTGCGATCACTGTTCCATCGCCCGTTTCCGAGCCGGTACCCATCTCGCCAGAAATCCGTATTACAGCTATATGGTCTTTCTTCCCTTCAGCGTCCTGCCATTGTTCGTAAAGATTGTAGAAAGAAAACCCTACAGCGGTCATGGCAATTAGCGACATAGCAACTTTTGCCGTGGTATGAATGCGAAACATCTTATAAAAACGGTCAGCGTTATCATTGAGCGATTCTTTGATATTTGTAGGGGACTTCCTTTTTTTACTGCTTAACATCTGACCACCTTTACATGAGTTTTTGAAAGTTAGACCACAAGCGATTCAATGCAATTCCCAGTATCAATAAAGCGACTGGTGGGAAAAGTTGAGCGATATTGTTAAATAGTGACATATTTGGCATGACCAGGTAGACCATCGTTAAAGCACTGATCACCCAAAATGCTCGAAACCAAATACGATAAAACTGAACTGTAACCTTACCAAATACGTACCTCTTCAATTTCCACTGGTACATTCCATCTGCTAGCATGGCAAATAGATAGGGCAGAAAAACGATTAGCCACCCCAGGATTAAGTTCCACCGGAAAATGGACTGATAAAGTAAGAGGGGTATGTTTTTGGCCATAGTGTAATTAATAGAGGTAAATTTTTCAGCAACAATGTTAATACCTCTGGCTGGTTTTTTGGTGTCAGGGATCAGAATAGTATTCAGATAGTCAATTAACTTATAGTCATGTACCAACCAATTTAAAGTCGCTTCACTATTTGCAATGACAGACTTCCAACGGTCATTTGATATGATGGACCGGCTTGCATTAACCTCCTGAGTAATCTGATATTTGAGCTCCTCAGTATTCTGGAAAGCCAAGCTGTAACCAAAATAAATGACCATGCCAAAAAAAAGCATTGTTCTGAGCACTGCTGCCCTGCTTGTATTATCCGCAGCCATTGCTTTCCCTCCATTCACGAAAAAGAGCTAGCCTCTGATCGTGATTGCAATAGTTGTTACGCCACATCGTCGGGATACCCAGGAGCCAGTGGTACTGTTTAGGTATGATTTGGTCGATGAGGCTTAACTCCGCCAGTTCTTTATGCTCTGCGCTTTTCCACTCGATCTGTCCCACATCAGGAACAAATACAGCGGTCCTTGCTTTTGCGGCCTGGCGGGAAAATTCTATAAAGTTGATGCCCCACGGCGTCCAGTATCTGTACTGCTCGTTTAGGCCGATGTTAAACACCGGCAGAGAAAGAGTTGAGTCGGCAAAAGCCGAAATCACATTTTTGCAGACTCTTGGACTATCTATTTTTTCCTGTTCGGTTTTGAGATGAGTCAGCAGTGCACGGTCAATAATGCTGTTAAAGGTGTTTGTATAAAGGCCATTAGGGTCAGGAAGCTGATCTATGGCAGTAATGATTTTAAATTTTAACCGAGAAAGAAAGGGAGAGTCCTCAATAGTAACTATATGACTATGTGTTGTTTCTGGATGAATCTGGGGTTTGATGCGCTGTACTTGTTTAAAAGAGACACTACCTGGCAAATTAATGAATGCGCCCACCGTGCGTGTTAAATCGACGAAATAAGGCAAAAGATAACAACCAAGCATACGGGCATTCTTTTTTACAAGATCACACCGTACGTCATTGTTATCGAAAGAAATACGGAAACTAACGAATTTACGTTCAGGACCTTCGCTGGTGGTCAGTGATTGAATCCATTCATGGCATGATCCTTGTGGTACCGACCAGTAGCTGGTTTCACGGTCCCCAAAGGGATCAGTCGTGATCAACTCTCCCTTTAAAAGGAAAAGCTCAGACAGGGTATTTGCCATGGAGAATAGGGAATCGATATCGTTGCTCTGACAAAATTTTCCCAAATGATGAAACGCGTTTTTTTCTATCATAGTTAGCCGATCTCGAACTTCCTGAGAATCTGCGTACTTTAAACCCAAAGACTGAAAGCGCCTTTTTACGAGCGAGCGACATTTGCTGACTTTTAGTGCAGAGCTTAAAATTTGCTGGCGCGTCAGGACAATTTTTTCATCCATCAATGCAACTTCCTTAGAAATTTATTAAGATTTTTGATATCGAGATTTTGACGCAAAGTAACTTTTCCGGCCTTCTTGAAAAGCATTTCCGACAGAGTTGTGTTTGGCTTCATTTGTTTCTCAGCAACAGCAATAGGGATTTGGCCTACAACCTTCCTGCCATCTTGAAGCCTGGCAACTATGTGAAACATAGGGACCTGACCCAAGAGATCCTTTGGAATACTCTCTTCTAAAGTTGTCTGCTTTCTTTCTGAGATTGAACCTGAGAAGTTATTATGCGGCAAAGATGTTTCTGAACCGGTCGTATAAGTGACCATATTTGTGCTTATCGCACTCTTACCAAAGTTCTCTACAACAAGCGTCTGAGTAGGAGTATCGTTGACTCGCAAGCTTATATAATTGTTGCAGAGCCCCGTAATTCGATTGGCAGTTTCAACACTTGCCGCAGCAATAAAGTCGGAGATGGTTTGGGTGCAAATAAACAGTGCAATTTTCGCTGCACGACCCTGCGCCAGAAGGTTAATCATAGGGTTGTTAATGGCTGAGTGTGCCTCATCAACAAAAATACTTATCCTGGAATTAGCTGACATATCACCATCTTGAGCGTTGTAGCGACTACCGGCACAGGAGGTCAGATCTGACATTATTAATTGAGAAATAGCAGCTGCTGTATCGGGGTTTGAAAGGCCATCAAGCGAAATGTATAGCACCCCGCCAGTGCTGAACATCCCTTCGCTTGTTACAATTTCTCTTGATGATACTGAGTTCGGGTTAGGAGATAAAAGCTCATTTAAAGGTTTTTCAATGAGCATATCGAAAACAGGCATAATACCTGCGGTCATTTTAGCCATATGCTCTGGGTCGGACATTGAGTAATCAATAAGCTGGGAAACAGTATCTAACCAGTCTATTTGTTCGGACCCCTCGTAATTCATGAAATGAGCCGTAAACCATTCAGCGAGACGCTTGAAACGTACCGGCAAGGTATCGTTAGCGACGTACTTAACTTTTTCGGTCCAGACATCGTAACCATAATATCTCGCGTAACATGACTCCATTACCTTGACTGTAAGATTCACAATAGACATGTGGCTTTTCATGTTCTTGTGAATCAGATAAATAGAAGGCTTTTTCTCTATGTAAGAAAGCCCGGAAATCACATTGGAAACGAGAGCCTTGGCATACTGAACGAATGGGTTAACCTCACCGGGAACTGTCACCAAGCTCAAAAGACGAGATGTTAGGTCAGAAACATTAGTATAGGTGTTGCAGACATCAATACAGACCGAAGATGCTGGCTGGCCAGGATGAAATTTATAGAAAGGAAGACCGAGGGTCTTAGCCTCTTCCATTAGAGATTCTCGCCACTCTGCATCGTTCTTTGGATCTATGACAACAACAACATGACCAAGATGAAGCATGCTAATGCTTAGTAAACGCTGTAGCACCGTTTTCCCGGTACCCACGTTTCCGGTTATCAGAGTATGACCAAACCAATTGTCTTCAGTTACAAATATGGGTTCCCTACGTTCCACAGCAAAAATTGCATTGCTGCCGCCCATCTTACGAGCCATTGCGTCAAAATGTCTCTTAATTGGGTTGAAGACGAATGGCAACTCGATCTCACGTTTATCACTGGAGAGGTTAGCTATTTGATATGCCCGATCCGCATGTTCCGGACCCCACTCAAACCCATCACAAAAATAGGACTTTCGCTCGGGTATATCCTTATTTTTATTTTGATAATCCTGAACCAGTTGACGATACTTTCGCTCATTGGAGAAAAAGTTACTTTTGTTAATTACACGCAGTGAATCAAGACTAACGAACATGAAATGTCGCTTGAATACACGCCAATGAGCCATCAAAAATGGCGCTGCTGTTTTGCAACGATAAAGGCACAGCAAAAAAAGCAATATTGAGGTGAACAGAACTATTGGGGCGATGTCCAGTCCGTCTGAAGAAAGTCCCATATAAAGCATAGAAACCGAACAAATCAAAAGTATTGAGGCACTACGATACTCAAGAATAGGCCGATAAAAATTCTCTTGTGCATGGAGGTTAGTCCTCTTCGAATCTGACATTATAGGTTCCCAGCCTCTTTCAGGTTATTGATAATTCGTTCAATGTCCACTTTCGCCCGGTCTGATGCGGCCAGCAAAGTAGGCATGTTAAATGCATGGCATTTTGTATTGATCACAGCACCAGAATTAACGAGGTACTGAGGAAGCTTATTGAAAAGATCTTGAGCCTCTAACTGCGACCCAAATTTTTCCACGCAAGATTGGGTCAGATAGAGAGTATTAGGAGTACTTACCATAAATCTGTTTTTGCGCTTTCTTTTAAACGCCACCTCCATTTTGGACAGAATTTGATGCAGTACTAACGCAATTTCTACAAATTCAAGCTCTGTAACGTCACCTTCGCTTATAAGCGAGAATTCACCATTTTGGTCTGATTCAGTAGATGCAAAGACTTTACTGTTCAGATTGTGACCAGAAACAGGTGATGCTGGTTTTTGTACTTCTGCTTTGTCCGATGATTTATTCCGGTTGCGCTTGGGATTTTGTTTTTCTACCGGTGCTGTTGGGGCGAACAGTCTGGCCAGTGCTGGCGAAAGATGATGCCCCTTAGCGTCTGTGGGCGCATGCTCTCCATTTGATTCTTCAAGTACAGGAGGTAAGGCGGGCTCTTCACTTGCCATCACACTGGTTGCGGCTGCTTCGGTCTGGGAATACACAACTTCAGCTGGTGGTGGGCAGTTACCCTCAGTATCTGGTTCTGAGTTTTCTTGTCCTACAGAAACATCCATAGAGCGTTCATTCGTACCCTGGGGATCAGCGTTCTGTTCTCGGTTAAGTTCTGGTAATTCTGACGGCTCGGAGAGAAGCTTTTCATTATGGACCGAAGAGCTTGTTGCACAACTACCGACTTCTGGCCGAGAAACACTAAGCTGTGAGAAATCGGTATAATCAATGATCTCATGCTCTTCATCTTCTTTCTCAAAAAGATGTTGATAATGTTCATATTCCACAGCCTCAGTTTTCAGCGGACCAGTCGCGGATGCACTATCGGTTCCATGATATTCCACGTCGCCAGAATGTTCTTCGACTGCATTTACACGTGGGGGAGGCAGCTCAAGCGTTTGCTTTGGACGTGGGGCAGAGTTTTCAACAGAAGACTCATCATTAATCACTAATGCCTGATACATAGAAGTATTGAAAAGTGACTTTAAAGTTGTTGGCCTTCTTGGCTCATGATAGGTGAGCTGGAACCCGGCGCAGTTATCGCCGAGCTGGACTAAACGCAGATCGTCAATGTCCCTTACTATCCACATTCCATCGAGAGAGCCTTCTCTGAATGTCAGTTGGAAATAGGGCTCTTCACTGAATGCTTTTTCATCTAATCCCGGCAGCAATGCCATAGTGGTATCTATGTTGAGGTAGGGGACAGCATCAACACACACTATATAGTCATTGGAAAGTGGAGCGCTTAAAAGGAGTTCATGAAGTTGGTTGACCAGGACATGGGATTCCGTGTCCTTTGCCGATTCATCTTCACTTTCTTCTATATCAGGAATGACAGGATCAGCTGCTTCCTCACCCTCAGATTTAACTATCTGCGTGTCATTATCAATTTCATTATCACTTTCGGCTTTCTTCTCAAAATCGTCGGATGAGCCTTCATTTTTCTTAGAATGTATATCAACATCAATAGAGGCAGAGGAGCGGCCTAAATCATTAACCTTAAGAACAGCCGTCTCAACAGTATCAGTAATTTTAGTTATAACGTCCCGACCGGGCACTGGTCTTCTGTATTCAGTAACTGTTTTTTGCTCGTCAATGTAAATAAAGTCTTTATTGGCATTAACGCTAAAAAGACCCGGCACTGAGTCAGGGATTTTATAGGAATCAAAGATTAAACCAATCCACCTTAGCTTAAGAAGGTTATAGAATTCTAGTTTCCCTATCCCATTTCTAAAGATGTTTGATATTTCGTTTTCCGAATAGATACCCGGAATGAAGTAGTGAACGACACGCTCATCATCATAGGGCTCGACGTAACCACGTTGAACTAGGGATTCTACCAATACGGTCTTACCAGCCTCTCCCTGAGGGAAGTTATATTTATGTAATTCGAAATCATTGAGAACAAAATCAAGGAATGCGTTCTCGTTAAGGTATACCTCACCATTTACGATAATGATGTGCATAGGCTTAGCATTGTAATTGTTGATATTGATACTGGTAAAGTTGTGCTTGATGGTACTAATGGCCCTTGCTGCTGCATCATTAGAACGCAGACCCATGATAGGGTCACGTAAAACATTAAGGTCTGTACCAGTA
Organism: Enterobacter cloacae complex sp. IR5418; assembly: GCF_049238105.1. Taxonomy (NCBI): domain Bacteria; kingdom Pseudomonadati; phylum Pseudomonadota; class Gammaproteobacteria; order Enterobacterales; family Enterobacteriaceae; genus Enterobacter; species Enterobacter cloacae complex sp. IR5418. The sequence goes on from NZ_JBMKHS010000030.1 coordinate 34,162, forward strand.
GAATAGAAATCAGCGGTCCTCACGCATTTAGACAAAAAGTCATTCCCATCAGTATAAACGTTTAGGGCGGTGATCATTTTTGAATAAACACGTTCTTTATTTACCCGATCCAAAAATGCAAGACATACCGGGTTTAGGATTCGCTCAAGGAAAACGCTGGACCAGATATTATGTTGATTATGAATACGCTTTCGCCAGTGGATTTCGTATTCAACCACGTCATTTTCACGTGCCCAGTCAAGAAGACTTTGTGAGCTTGGCGTCCAAATGATCGGACTAGCTAAATTCAGGCTTACAATGTCGAGATCGTAAACCTTTCCGGCATCATGGACTAAACCACAGATAAACGCAGCATAGAGATATACTTTTCTACGGACTACTTCTTCATCTTGATATCCGATTGGTCTCAGTTCTGAGTGATGCGCATTTTTTAAAGAGAGTATGGCCACTTCCAGGCTGTGAGAAAGTAACCCACCAATACCATTATGATGATGATTTTCGGAAGCTGGCAAAAGATGTATCCAGCGAACATATTCAACCAAGGGCTTTAAAACTAAATTAGTAAATGTATATGCATCGTCCCTGATGTCGCTATCGCTGATAGCTAACATCATTGAAATTGAGTGCAGCTTTTCCCGATACAGAGACAGGATTGACTGTTCATTAAATGTCTGTATGCCCGTCGGACGAGTTGGATACTCGATGAATTTCAGGACTTCTGGATTTGGATGATCAGGAACAGTGTACTTCTGATCTCCTAGAATCTGCGCAAAAGGAGAGAGGCTTGATATATCCTCAATCATTACAGAGGTTGCATCATTCTCCTGAGATGAGAATATCCCCAAAATCCGTTTAATACATAAATACAGCGCCCTGAAATTCATCATCATACCTTATCGACGTTTGCCTGACAGTTCGGCTGCAATGTATGCCTGCACACTTTTATATTGCATTACTTTGGTGATGAACTCTGCTGGACTGTATGGCCCATCCTTACGGCGAGAAACATTCAGAGTCTTTTTCACATTCTCAACATATAAATTAATACTCTTTATAATGTTGTGAGACATAACCGGATAGTCGCTTACAGCCAGTAAACCCAATGAGTTGTACTCATACATTGTGTTCATGAGCTGGTTCATCTCGAAGATGTACTTGTAAAACCTCATGGTGTTGTGGTTATTGAAGTTGAGTTGTACTGGTTCAAAACTGAAAGGTACAAACTGAGTTGATGACATGAATGAGTCATTCTTGTCGAACTCAATTGACTTAATATAAGCAACAAGATTTTCTTTCATCTTATTGTTTTCTTCATGCAGCTCGTTGAACCAATCCTGAATAGCCTGAACAAGGTCAGGATGTTTAACTGCATCAACCGTTTTAAAGAGAGAGGAAATAGCGATACTCACATCATCAAAACCTCTGATGACTGCTCCATTTCTGGCAGTTAAAAACCGGTTAAAGTCTGGGGTGCCGGGGTTAATAATAACTTTGGCCATACCCTGGTGCTCTGGTCTACGTTGAGTAGAAGTTTGAGCGTTTACGCCTTGCTTTTTATTTGAACCTTTTACCATTACATCTTTTGGTTCAATGTTAATACGCTCATTGTCCGTGATAATTGCGTCGTTCATTGTGCCACCTTAGTTTTTGAGTATTGACGGATTTTTCGTCCAAGTTCGATATATGCTGAATGATAGAGCTCAAGCATTTCTCTGTAAGGCTCCAGCAATGCTTCCGTTTCAGAAATCATTTCGTATTCCCAGCTGGCATGGTTTACAAAACAGTTCTTAGAATATTTTCCACTTTTCATTGGTTGCACCCGTTTTGACATGTGGCTAGGCGCTCTTGTTTTATAAGGGCTGAACTGATGCCAAGTGATCGTTACTTTTCTGGCATTACCAATTAGCTCAACTTTTGGTGCGTAAGAACCCAGGTACTCCCTCTTTGGAACTTTGCTATGTCGGGTAAGGTTAATCTCTTGGTGGTTTCGTTCCTTCCACTTGATCCAGTATTTTGTAATGAGATCTTCAGCCTCAACACGCAAACCTTCAATCTGAGCACGTAAATTTTTACGTGTTAGCTCTATAGAACTTATAAGATTTGAATTACTCATGACGCCTCCTGATGTGAAATTACTATACCGGAGGAAATTTCCGTTTTTTTTCACGAACAGAAGATTTTTGAATGCTCTTTGATGAGGGAATTGAACAGATGTAATGCACTCGCTGTTTCCCCCATTCGGGAGGGGCCTTCAGAAACAGTAACAGCGAGTTTAGCCTCACTTCCATCGCTACCCCCTAAAGTTACTTTTGACAGAATGACCATTGTGGATTATTGCTTTTGATAATGTGCATTGCTCTATTAAAGTTATACATATATCTAGTGCCACTTTTCCAAAAAAAATGACCCTATGGAACTTTGTCCATAGTGACACTTTTATAAAAAGTGACCCTATGACGACATTACATAGGGTCACTTTTCAAACATAAGTGACCCTATGTGAGGCATTCATAGGGTCACTTTTCTTTGTTTAGTGATCCTATGTAAGCATGAGGTTGATGAAAAGTAAAAATGTCAGTTTATGACGGTCAGTGAAAGACGTCGTTATTCTAATCCAACGTTGGGAGGGGCTGGATTTAGGTTTTTTTTTAATCGCTTCACATTTCGTTAGCATGCGCAGGAATTTTTGATAAAATTCTGGTTAGTTTGGTTAAAAAGTGTTACAAGTAAGCGGTGTGGTTGAAGGGATAGATTTAAGGCTTATTCAAGCCTTAAGAAAATACTAAAAGTTACTTTTCACCCTACCGAACACCTAACAAAAAATCCATGTTGAAGATTTGAACAATTGTAATGGCGCAAGGACAATCAGCACATGTCAGAATCTGATAATTTAACTCGTAGCTTACTCGGTAAACTTTTCCGCACTGAGATTTCGCTTATTCGTAGTTACCGTGCATTTTTAATGTTATTGCCTGTGCATGGATCTTCTGCATATCAAACTGGGACTCCTCTTCTCCAGCGTCGCCTATTTGGGAAAGGATTTAGTACAGCCGCTGATTTAGCTTTTGAAGTGGAAACACGTCCAGGTAGTTTTTTGGTTCCGCGTACACTCGGAAAGGAAATTACATGGGAGAGGTTTTTTTCTGCGGTCTTGGACGGTGATTCCAATGTAATTCGTGAATATGATACAAATGATATTGACTATGGTATTTACGATGCCGGTGAAAAAGTGACTTTTCTGAATGGTACAGTGGATATCTATAATCCCAAGAAGATTCATGAGTTGCGTTCTAAATGTGTTGATATACAGAATGACTACTTTATGCAGGTGTTCTTTATCTCAATGCTCGCACCAGAGTTTGTAAGTATTTTCTTTGGTTTAAAACCAACTACAGCTGATGCTATTAAAGACATTGGTTATTCATCGTTAAAAACAATTAACGATGTCGTTCTTTTCCCACGTACAATTGCTTTCTCACAAGGGCATATTGAAGAGAGTGTTTCACTTAAAACGAAAGTTTTTGCCTGGGCTTATGAATTGTCTGCTGACATCCGGTTAGGAAAAGTTAGTGATGATTTGATGGAACTATTACGTTATGACACTATGTTCACCAGTCACCGTCAGGATGTGTTCAACACTTTAACAAATAAAGTTATGTTAAAGGATTATTGATATGGCAAAGGTCGATCAAACAAAAGCTAATGCTCTATTGCGAGCAGCAAGAACTATGTCGCTTGGGGCAAATAAAAATACAATACGAATTTTGTACGGTAATCATGTTGCTGAAAATATCGATTTTGAGCCTGGTGCAAAAACAAAACTCAAAAAAGGTATCCGGGGCTGGAGCAAACGCACAGATAACCGCCGAGCCTTTTCTGCTGTTATTGATGTCGCAGTTAACTATTTTGGTTTTGATCCAATAAATCCGGAAGCGAGTTTTCGGCAAATTGACTTCAACCGAATAATGAGTGTCCTTCATAATCTGGGATACTTTGTATGCGCACCGGAAGTTAATAAAATAATAGAAATCCTTACTTCTATGAAAGAAATTGAAGAACTAGGTGCCTGCGAAAAATGTAAACGCCCATACATTGTGCCAGTGACAAATGATGCTCATTGTCCACGTTGCAGATTATCTTCAACTGCTTCAGCCATAGAGAGGTATTCTCAAGAAGAATTAGATTAAATTTAAAAAAGATATCGCGAAACTTGCCTTGTCTGAATCTAAATATTGACTTAAGTCAAATTCTGTTGTTTGCTTTACAATCAAATATTAGTTACAACTTAAATATCAACTCTTGACAAGTAAAGATATAATTTGATTTTTCTTTATTCAGTTTTTCTTCGTTCCAAAAATGTGCACCTTTTTTTCTGTTGAAAACGTAAAACTACTTAGGTTCTCAAAACCTTCTATGCATGACGACTTCTTAATCGCTTTCAATTAATATATTTTATATTCTTGTCTAAGTTCGCTTCTTTGATCCTTAGCTATTCCTTTTTTGAAATATAGAAACAGCATTACTTGTGATGATTTTTTTCAGCTCTAAATACACCTGTTTTCAAAGCAATATTTGCTTTTAGATATTCGATAAAACCATGTTTTTGTTACACCGGATTTTTGACAACGTGCAAGATGGATGATCTTTCCATCACCGAGACTATCTTCTTAGTCAGCACTCCTTTTCCGTCCTTTTCAACATAAAAACGACCATGCTATACGAGCTCTAACCTTTTTTTTGTATGCCATCATAACCGCATCAGAAAAGGAGAACGGTCTATGACTCGTATTGCATTAGCGCCTTCAAAGATGGTTTTGCTTATGTCTTTGGTAATTACTGGTGCCCACGCCAGCCCTGAGCAACCCCTAATAAAAGATACGCCCTTTGTATCTGGCCAGGCTTATAAGAAGGGTTTCTTCTGGTATGACGATCCTGCTAAAAAAAGCGAAGCTGAAGAAGAAGAGGTTTTGCCACCAACCGGTGCTGCTAGCTCGCCTTCAAAAGAGGAAATGGTAGATTTAAATTCAAAATGGCTAAAAGAGAATATGCCTCGACTGTTAACGCAGGCAATGGATAACCCTACCGCAGAAAATCTATCACGTTATTACACGGCGCAAAGGTTAATGCTGGATATCAGTACGCGTTTTTCTGACAAATCAAAAGATTATTTTCTTAAAAACCCGATGATGTCTGAAAAACGCAGGCAACCAGTGGAAAAGGTGGCACTGGATGCTCACCGCACTGTTGTTGAAAAAAATCAGCAAACGGTAATGAAAGATATCTTTACTAAGTCAGGTTTATTTTTCTTTTTCCAGAGTACTTGCCAGTTTTGCCACGAAGAAAGCCAAATACTTCAATTTATGCAGAACTATTATTCGGTAGATATTCTTCCAATCAGTATGGATGGAAGGCCATTGCATAATGGCCTTTTTCAGGATTTTAACATCCCCAACGCACAAATTATTGATCAATTTAAAATTCGAGAGGTACCTACAATTTTCCTGGTTTCAAAGGATGGGACATCAGCTCAGCGCATTAGTGAAGGCATGATCTCCGCTGATGAATTAAAGAACACTATTATACTTGCCGCGAAGGGCATGAATCTGATCGATGACGCTTCGTTCCAGTCAACTCTAGATATTAAAAGGCAATATACCATCGGCGATGATGGCGTTATTACCGTTAATAAATCCGAAATGGAATCAGACCCATTCCTACTTCAAAAAATAATGGACCAAAAACTCGAAGGCTATGACATGCCTACGGCCGATCCGGTCAATTATCTCAATGCTGGCGGCAGTTTTGGAGGCACTTATGCGCAGTAATGCCGTTTTCAACTTCAAAAAGTTACTTTTGTCTCTTTCTGTTTGTGCTGCAATTTTAGCCCCGACTGCAAATGCAGACAACGCAATGCGTAACATTTTCAATGGCATGATGACGTCTACCAGCCCGGCCACCTTTTCCACAGCAACCCGTACAGGCATAGTTGGCGGGTCAATGTCTTACCGAACAACAAACGTTAATACCAACCTTGTTTCCATGTCGTTTCCAAAAGCTTCTGTCGGTTGTAACGGTATTGACGTTTTTCTTGGGTCCTTCAGCATGATCAACGGGGACCAGCTTGTGCAGGTGGCCCGTGGTATTGCCCAGGGTGCGGCTATCTATGCTTTTAACGTTGCTGTTTCAGCTATTTGTGCTGACTGTGCTGCAACGATTAATGACATCCAAAACAAACTGCAAGCGCTAAATAAATTTGCGAAAGATTCATGCAATGCAACTTACTCTTTCCTTTCTGAAAACGTGGGTACGCCAAGCCAGTTCGCTAACTCAGTTAGCTCTGGACCAGCCTCAATTCTGGGATCGATTAATGGTCTTATTCCTGATTTTGGCTCATCGATGACAAAGTCACCTGAAGCTGTCACTTCTCAGGTTAAAGCAAAGGATCCCGAAGAGTTCGCTGAAAAATTCAGTGGTAACCTCTTCTATATGTCGTTCATGGATATTGATAAGGGAACGATGAACATCGGAGGGGTAACGGAGTTATCCGGTTATAAACTGGCAGAACAACTTATGTCTCTCGTAGGTACTGTCATTATCAACTGGGATAGCAAAGGCGAAAAAGCGGGAATGGAAGTCCGCCCGTCTACCATGACTGTCACGGATTACATCATGGGGCCACCAGCTGGCGGATCAATTAAAATGCTCAAGTGTTCTCCGGCACCAGATCCATCATCCCCACGAAAGGCTCAGTGCCTTGTCATGTCAGAAGTTAATGACGGTGGTTTTAAGGGATTGAAGGATACCATTTCTGATCTTCTTTTAAACGTACAGAAAAAAATCATCAACGACGTTCGTGTTTCAGATGATGAATTACGCATTATCTCCTATATCGGCATCCCGACCATTATCGACTCTTTGCAAACATTCGAAGCACCGGAAGGGTACGCATACATTCAGGACATCAGCACTATTGCTGCGACGAGCCTCGTAATCAACATGTTGCGCCAGGTTGAGGCCAAAATTTCAACCATGAGCATACCGAGTGAGTCGCTGTCGGGTAAAAGGGATGATCTCAACCGATTAACAGACAATCTCTCAAAACAGGTTAAAGCCGCCTATGAGCTATCGCACAACCAGGTCGGTACCAGCTCGGACGTCATTTCAACCTGGGATAACCGTCGCCTGCAACGGAAGGCTTTCACTGAAAGTATTCGTGGCACACGTAACTGAGGTCTGACATGGATTACAACATATATACCCTGGGTGATATTGATTTTGTCTGGTCGGCTTTTACCGGTATTGCCCTGATCTTTTCTCAATATACTGGTGTAAAAGAGTTCCTGACCACGGCCGCCGTTGTAGCAGGTGTGAGCCTATTCTATAAAACGTGGCTATGGCTTCAGGCTCCGACCAAAAATGAATTACCGTTTTTCTCCTGGTTTTTGGGGTTGATCCTTTTCATGATGGCAATGGTTCGAGTGGATGTAACTATTGAATCTGTAAAGTCGGGAGAGGTCAGAAACGTCGACGGAATTCCAATTTTTATTGCTGCGATGGCAACCGTCACCACTAACTTAAGCCAGGGTTTGCTGAAGGATTATAAAACAGCGTTTGATCCGCTTTCTCCGGTGGACCTGTCTGCAACAACTCTGGACGATGACATCACCCTCGGTCCGATGATCCGATTCGTGAAGTTTTTGCAATGGGGCGGCGATAGCCAGGGCTACTGTTCCGCATTTCCTGAACCGGCCAGCGGGCTAGGGCCAATGAACGTATGTGCTACCGTTCAGTCTCTTGCATACAACTGCCTGAAGGCTACCCAAAACTCAAGCGCAAATATTGCCGGTAAAGAAACTATTTTTAACGATATTTTCTCAGCTAATCTGGCAGATAGCATGGACCGGATTAATCAGGCGATGAAAGGCGCACTGAAGAATGCCTCTGCCAGTATTGTTGGCGCTAACGGTTCAAAATCTGGTACGTGTGATGAGGTCTGGTCAACTGTGAAACAGGTTACCAGTACAGCTGAAGCTCGCCAGACTATTTCCCTTATAGGACAGACAAACGGCATCCTTACTCCAGACGAAGCAAATGGTGCACCTACCGGCGCAAGCTTTACTGATGTTATGGCGTCAGCAAATGGTATGTACGGTAAGGCTATTGGTTCGTATGACGCCACCCTGAACCTGTTCATTATGAATGAGCTCAGAAATGGCGCAAGCAAATATAAGACCCCACTCGGTCTGGCTTCCGATATGCAGTTGTTTGAGGCTTCTCTGAAGCGAACCAACACAATGGCTTCACAGGGCCAGTTGTGGTTACAACTGTCGGGAGCAGCAATCGCATTCCTTGAAATGTTTGCTTATATGGTTGCTCCATTTGCTTTGCTTATGCTGCTGGCGTTAGGTGGTAATGGTGTTGCCGCTGCGGCGAAATATTTGCAACTTATCCTCTTCGTGAATATGTGGCCGCTTACGGCAGTAATGGTCAACGCGTATGTGAAGAAAGTCGCGACGGCCGACTTGGATACCTGGAGCACCCTCAACAGCCAGAATAATGCCGTCACGTGGATGGGACTCCCAGGGCTTGCGGAAACATACAGTTCATACCTGTCTGTTGCTTCCGCCCTCTATGCTCTGATTCCGGTACTCACATTATTCCTGATGACACAGTCGATTCACCCGATGATGAATGCGGTTAAGGGAGTGACCCCCGATGCGCCGGTGGATACTGGTCATGTAACGCCCAAAGTATGGGATGGCCCTAACAGCGGTAAATCTTCATTTGGTGACGTGACACGAACCGCCTTAACCAGTACCGGTCAGGGATACAGCGATGGCGGCGCAGTTGATTCAAGTAATTTCCGTCTTGGAATGTGGAATGCTGGTTCAAGTATCGCTAACAGCCAGGGACAAGGATCAGCTGTAACCTCATCAGTTATGAGTGCGGCAAGTAATTCATTCCAGGCTGGTTACAGTCAGATGAGCGAAATTGGAAGGTCAGGACAGTCGAGCCAGCAGTTCTCAACCAACCTGCAAACAATGAAGCAGATCTCGGATAAGATTGGTGCCTCTGTAGCAGAAGGTATTGCAACGAAACATGGGGTGAGTGCGTCTCAGATGGCCAGCATTGCTTCAAATGTTATTCTCAACGCTGGGCTTAATGGAGGTGTTGGAACTGGCAATGGAGCCGGGCTGAAAGCGGCTGTAGCAGGGCAATTGAGTAGCGGTGCATCTAAGACCAATACAGGCAGTGACTCGCTTTCAAATGACCTTTCAAAAGCAATCACGAATCAGCTTAGCCAGGATTCTGCGTTAACTGACCAGTTCAGTAAAGCGGCGTCTCAGGTAAGCAGCGATCAGATATCCAATACTAATGCGTTTAAAGAAGCATCGTCGAAAATGAACCAGGCGACACAGACGATGGCGCAAAATATTTCTACATCGGTTTCGACTAACGCAAGCTCCAATAGTGGAATGAGCCTTGATTCTAAACAAAGCATTAACCTGGACAGGTTCTCCGATTCTATTCGCAACAAAAACTTCAGTGATGATGATGTAAGGAATTTTGCTCGTAAGAATGGGCTGGATGAGAATGCGTTTATGGAGAAATTCAACTCCTATAACGATACCTTCAAGGCCAGTAATCAGCTTGGATCGCAGCTTCAACGTACTGACGCGCTTGTGGCTGCAACCCGAGATTTCAGTGAGCAAAAAATTGCGATTGATACCGCCCGGGGAGAGACGGCCGAAAGTAATAAACAGGATCTCCGTGAAACCTCCAGCCTGCTTAAAAGTCTGGTTTCCGACTTCGGTGGTAATGCACAGCAGCTGCTACCTATCACCAATCAGCTCGACAGAATTTCAGGTGACGGGTCAGGAATTAATACTATCACTCAGGCACAGGATAGAACTCCTGACAGCGTAAATACGTCTGGCGTGATGAGTGCGTCACGCGTAGGGGAACTGGGTGGAAGTGTAGATTCGCAGGCTAAACTCGGTCTTTCCTCCAACGCTCAGGACGCGACACAGCATGTCCCTGGAAAAAGTGAAGCTGGCTTTACTCCGTATAACCTTGATAACGCGGGCAAAGGCGATATTCAGGGAATACATAACAACAACGTGGGCCGCACTTATTCTGATGAAGAAAGGAATGTGCTTAATTCTCTCGAAAAGAATGGACCTGTACTGAATAATCAGGGTGTAGAGAAAGTCGTCAATTCGGGTCAGGATGTCAGAAATGCAGAAGGCACATTTAACGATCTGGAAAAGGTTGGAGGTCGGGTGGTTGGTGATGGAATGGATCAACGAGCCACTGCTTTGAACAGTATGTATCAGAGCGGGCAAGTTCGTGGCTTATCTAATAACACTGATAACTACTTTAGTCGTGTTGCCAACAACCCGAACTTAAGCCGGGACGATAAGCGAGCTGAATTGGCACAGCAAGCTGTCTTTACCTATGGTGCCAGCACCATGGCTACCGGTGCCGAAAGAGAGCAGCTCAAAGCGGATACCCAGAAGATCCTTAATGAACTGGGTAACTATAACGTTAACTGGAGTATGAATGACGTTAAGAGCATCCATAGCAGTTTCAACACTCATAACAGAGCTGATGGTTCACTTGAGTCAGTCGTACGGGCAAACCTGGGAGAAGGTGGGTCGGGCGGTGGTCTCGTTGGTAACCGCACTCAGACCGTCACAGATCGCTTGGTTGGGGAAAAGATAGAGGCCAACACTGAGCGGGGCGCGATTTCTGGTGCGCTACTCGGGGGCCAGCAATTTGTTTCGGATACGCTAACCAGCGTTGGGGCGAAACCGGTAAATGAGATGCTTACGGGAGCGGGCATCCTTCAAACCCAGACATCGATAGCAAATGATGCCTCTAACCCTGCAAATATGCCTGATTCTCTCCAGGGTAAAGTCCTTAATCACATGCAGATGTCTGATGGCGTCGCAGCTGTAAGTGACCGGTATCAGAGTATTAGCAGCGACGGCGTTTCGACTTATGCGAATGCAGCGCAGAACTCTGAAAGGGCTATCCGGCAGCAATTGACGGATGACCCACGCTTTGGGCCTCAGAAAGCAGATGAATTCATTCAGTACATGAAGTCAGAGCTGAGCAACACAAATGAGCCTTACCAGTCACGTGTCGATAAAGCGGATCAGTGGCTTAATGAAAATAAAAAATAAGGGAGGTTGAATATAACCTCCTGAAATGACTATCAATAGATTGTAAATTACTGCTAAACAATTAAGGCCGCAAAGTATGTGTTTGCGGCCTTTTTTTCAGAAGTACCGCTCTTGCGGAACATTCAACTGACGGTTTGAATCAGTGAAGACAAAAATCTATCAAACTCTGTATGAGATTCAATAACATAATCAGTAGATGCTTTGTCTCTTATCTGAAAGCAGTCGTCTGCAAAACTATAAGCGAAAAGTGACATGCCATCTTCTCCGATTAACACCTTATCAGTGAGATTTGGGTCAACGTAGATTTCATTGTCTCGTGCTTCAAAGTTGCGTATGTAAATATTTGACCACAATAGATTTTCGTTCTCTGCCTGAACAAGGTTATAAAACGTAAGTCCGTTGTACTCAAAACCATCCATAGCATTAAACACTTGGGCATAATCAAGCCTGGTTTTAATGAGTTTCTGTATATCTATATAGGCGCTCTTTTTGTGATCTGCCCACTCCACTGGAGGCGGATTGCAGATTAAGTCTTTCAAGACTTCCGGGGCTACCGGGCTGGCTAAAGGGTAGTGATCTGCAACCATCAACCTCTTTAAGCTGCTGAGTAGTTGAGTTAAATCTTTCATGAGCGCCTCTTACTTTCCTACCGGGTAGATAACACCGTTCGGCGATGGCCATAGAACTTTGGTGCTTGAATTATACGGTAGATCCTTCGTAATGATGGATTGTGCTTTCGACAGTGCTGAATGGTATGGTGAATTCTGAATAAGTACCAGGTTGTCTATAGCGTTTGTGCCACCATCATCAAGAGGGATCTTGTGGTGAACCTGCCACCCAGAGGGGACCTTGCCTGTTGCAAGTTTCATCAAATCGTTAGGTTCAAACGTAGCCAGGGCATCTGGGTGGTCTGAAAGTGATTTAAGGAAGTTAGGGCGTACAGTATTGTTGAATTGTCCACGGAGAGCTAAATATTCAGCTCTGTCTCGGCGCATGTAGTTCAATTCGCTAACATTCATATCATCGAGCAAAACGTGTGCTTTTTTGTACTTGCCGAGATAACTTGTCAATTCATCCGCAGACCTTGGATTTCGGATAACCAGAAGTGAAGCCGCTGCAACCAGCATACCTGAAGTTGTTTCGTTCAATACCTGGTCATAGCCTTCAACAGCTTCGCCGCCAAGTTGTTCAGCCGTATGTCGAAATCCCTCCACATTTCCATTATAAAGCCCGCCAGCTGCGAGAAGACGACCAGCCGCTTTGGAATTAATGGTTTTTGTTGATTGGGCGTGCTGTGCTGGTGTCGTTGATCGAACGTAATACCCCGGGCGTTTCAACTGACGAGAGATGATATCGCGCAGACGGGTAAAGAGGGACAGGGGCAGGTCATTGCGTAGGTTGCCATTTGATATAACCCCCGGCCCGGCATTGCCGGTTATGTCTTTTCTAAGCAGAACGATCTTACCGTATCTGATGTCGTCAAGCGTATCGCGGTAAGCGAGCCAGGGGCGTTGATGGTGGAACTGGTGATACCGGCTGACAAACTGTGTATATCCCTGCGGTAAATTCCATTCCTGAATAATCCGGTTTGGCAGGGCGGTATCTTCGAGGTCATGTACCGCCGTGGCCGGATGTATGATGTGGGGAATATCCTCAAGGTATATGTCATCCAGTGACTTAGCCTGACAGTGATGCAGCATAATGTCCCTTTCTTGTCGAATTCATATGAGACATTATTGCGTATGGTATAAAACAATCAATCCTAAAGTGGATGGGCGTACGAGATCAGCAGTGACAGGGTAAAAGGAAAGTTACTTTGTTCATCAGCGTCCCATGAGCTGATGGTACCTTGCGTTAAGAGCTGCAAGGTCAGATTCGGTGAGGCCCGTGTAATAATCGGTTTTGTGCAAATGCGGATAACCGGCCGGAAATAATGATTCGTCGTCATCAAGGCAGATAAATGCTTTAACTCGATGTGAAAAGACAAAGTCCTCACACTCGGCAGCCCGCACACCAGTCTGTCCGTGTTTTAAATATACCGAACCGGTTGCACCTATGATTTTGTCTCTATAAGGCACCCGGAACAGAGATTTCAGATAACTTGTATTAGCGCACTCACGCCATGAGCTGGAGATAACAATCACCATGGCAGGGCAGTTATCCAGCAATTTCTCTAACAGTGGCATTCGCTCAAAGGTTTCATTTTTACACCTGTGGCAAACCCCATCGAAATCTAAGAAAAGCACGACATGCGAATCAGGGAGAGGGGCCCATAAACCAGCTGTTGTTTCTTCATGAACACATACTTCTTCATGATGAGGGTTTTTCTGGATCAAGAAAGAAGAGAGAATCTTAAATAAATTTCTTGCAGAAGAAGACAATATATTACTCCTGAGTCAGTGTGAAATATTTGTGGTGGTTTACCCAAGCCACTCGATGATCTTCTGTAATATCGGGTTGTATTTATTTAACAACAGGAGTCGGGTTTTGCTCCGGGACATTTTTAGCTATATGGCCATTGTATCGAGGAGGTTGCTGGGTCCATTGATAAAGCTCACCCATCCCGTTACGCTGCTGGATCCGGCGATTGTACTTTACCATGAAGTTAAATATGTACTTTGCACGTACCTTTGGGGTTTTGCTGTTGTAATCTGCAATCCCTTCAAACACATTGCCCTTGCGATCAACAATTTTTCTATAGAGCCACCATGTTCCAACCCAGAAACTTGCGCAAGCATCGTAAGCCAGAACCCGCCACGTTACCGTCGGGAAATGCTTTTTTATTTCAGGTAGATTGGATGAGTTGATCTGCATTGGGCCAATATCATAAGTGCCGTTAGTATTCCTGCTGAAAGTACCAACCTTACCGCCTTCATTGTCAAACAACGTAAAAACCAGTTCAGCATCAATTCCGAAGTAGCGGGCGGCATCCGTAATGCACTGAGTGTAAATCTCATCAGGAACGGGAATAGGTTTCACATCATCTGCTGGTGGTGTAAACACAACGATTTCTCCACTGAATCTACGTTTTATCTATTCTCCCATATATCTATCGACTTTCTTTCGGCTTTACCCGTTGATTTAAGCGTTTAAGCAAAATTCTGGAATTTTGGGGCGTGATAATATTAGTGCTCGATTTAAGGAGCGGAAATGAAAAAAATTATTAAGGCATCGGTATTACTTCTTTCATTAAGTACCGCCTTCACGATGAATGCCGAGCCGGTTAATACAATGGTACTGCCAGATGCAGCCCGGGATAAGCTCAAAGCCATTGGGCTTTCAATCGAGCACGTCGAACCCTCGCCAGTAAAAGATATTTTTACGGTGATTTCCAGGGAGGGGGTAAGTTACGTGAGCAAAGACGGAGATTACATTTTTACCGGAAGCTTATTCCACGTGAAAGGTAAAGATGTGGTAAACACCACTGAGCAGGCCATTTTAATGGGCGTCCGGGAATTCGCATCCAAAACAAAATCCATCGACTACAAATCACCAAACGAAAAATACCGGCTTGCTATCTTTACCGATATAACCTGTGGATACTGCCAAAAACTGCATCATGATCTGAAGTCTTATCTTGATGCCGGTATTTCGATTAAGTTTCTTGCATTCCCACGTGCAGGACTGAACTCGGTAGTAGCCGGGAACATGGCCAAAATCTGGTGTTCAGCAAAGCCAAACGAAGCTCTGGATGCAGCGATGAATCCGGTTTCAACTATCCCGGAAGGACGTCCTGATGAGGCTTGCTTAAACATTATCAAATCGCATTTCCAGGTGGCCTCAACAATCCCGCTGCAAGGTACTCCTACCATGGTGACACTAAGCGGCAAACCGCAGTTATTTACGGGGTGGCTGAGCCCGGAAAACCTGGTGACCCAAATGGGCGCTGCGCAAAAGTAACTTTTCCGACTGTAAGAGGTGTGTATGAAATCTACTTTACTGAGTACGTTAATGCTGGTTGCTGTAGGTGTACAGCCCGTTTTCGCTGCACAATGTCAGTACGGAGCCTGTGGAACGGAAAACGATCCCGGAATCGGATTTCTGATGTCATCGGTACAAATGGATAAAGGTGAACATCTAAAGGAACTCTCTGGTGTTGCGACCACAGGTGACACCATCTCTAAAAAGATGGAAAGCTACCTGGGAAATAAAAAGCTCAAGGTAAACACCGACAGTACCCGCAAGGGGCCGGGTAATACCACCATCAGGCCTACAGATGAGCTCGCCCCAACGAGGCAACTAAAAGTTATCCGGCCCGAACTGGTAAAAAATCCCGATTCGCAGCTCGTGGTAGCTTTCAATGAGCGCCTGGCCTGATTTATTGACTGAGAGCGTCCAGAAGGAAAAAAGATGTCGATACTCAGTAGCTTCGTCATCAGAGCAACGGGGATACCTGACAAAAAGTATCTCCGGGATCCCGTAATAAAACGTTGTTATAAACGTCTGAGTCGTAGGGTGCCTGCTCTAATGACGGGGTGGCTTCTGTGCATTCTGGGTTCAGGGTATGTCAGTATGGCACTGGAACAGCCTGATAGCACTGTATTACTCAGTCTGCTGCTGTTGTATGTTATGTCAGGCATTTTACTGATGCAGTTCCAGTATATGTATTCAGAGCGAAGCATAGGCTACAAGTTCTACCTGGAAGTGCTTATGAATGCAGCTGCCAGTACTCAACATAAAGAACAGTTACAGTATCTGTTCATTAATAAGCCCAATTCCATCACGATGGGCGATCTTTACCGACTTTATGATTTTAATGGGGGAGGGCGATAGCCACGTTAATGTGCGTGTCCAAAAGTCACTTTTGAACATTCTCTTCCCGCCGTCTGCTTTCAGTTCCAGGGGATCACTGCAACATAATTTCCGGAACGCAGCGGCGCATCAAATTTATCAGTAAAGGCGTCGATCATTGCTGAATAAGCAATGCTGTCTGACGGCACAGGTGCATTGCTTTGCATACTCACTTTCAGAACCTGCTTTGCTCCTTTCGCTGACGGGTATACCTCGACATCCAGCTGTCGCATATAGTGCATCTGCGACATCGTCTCAGTGCCTATTACCCCATCGACTGGCTTGTAGTCATAGTCAGTATGCAATTCGCCATGCTTGTCAGTTCTCGTTGTCTTTTTATCTACAACGTAGCCTGTCACCCCAGTAAGAAGCTGCTCGCTATACTGCATGTTCTCCTGTGAGCTGCTGATTCGGAACCTGAGCACATAATCTGGCTGGTGAGTGGAAATAATGACTCCTTTTTTTGCTAATCCATCAGCAAAACGGCCTGAAAACATTCTGGACTGAATACTTTCGTCCGGAGGGACTATCTGAAACCTTTTATTTGTAACAGGACGAGGCATTAGATCGTACGCATCTACCTGGTTTGCGAAATGATATCCGCATCCACTCAAAAGCATTGCGGTTGTGAGTATAAAGCCCTGCCTAATCATCCTTTAATCTCCAAAAAGCATTGTTTCACGAATAATTCCGATTTACCGGGCCAGTATAATCCATCGCAGGTTAATAACTAACAGGCTGAAAAGCATAAAGGTAGCTATGTCTAAAGAATTTTATTTAAAACCGATGGCCACGATTTTAATTTCTGCGGTTATTGCTACCGCTGCCTCGGCGTTAATCACGGCAACTTATTTTAAACCGAAGGTGCTCAGTGAGGAAGAAATTGGCAAAATTGCCGCTACTTACCTGGTAAAAAATCCCCATTATTTAGTGGAAGCAGGTAAGGCGCTGGAAAATCAGAACGTGAGTGCCTCAGTGGAACGAATAATTCCATATGCGCCAGCTCTGCTGGATACCAAGGAGACGCCAAACATCGGCCCTGATGACGCCGACGTCGCGGTAATCGAGTTCTTCGACTATCAGTGTATTTACTGCATGCGGGTTACACCTGTTGTTGAATCGGTAATGAATCAGAGCAAAGATGTAAAATTCTTCTTTAAAGAATTCCCGATTTTTGCCGGTTCAAAACCTGTATCTGCCATGGGGGCCGCTACGGGTCTGCACGTCTATCAGAATTTCGGTGCTGAAGCCTATCGTAAGTACCACAACAACCTGATGGCTGTGGCTCATACCTTCATGACCTCTCAACGCAAATTCGAACTCACTGACTTTAATACTGTGGTGGAAAAGTCAGGGTTTAACAGCACGTTTTCTGACAGGGAAAAAAACCGGTATGAAAACGTGATCTCCGGCAATATGCAGCTGGGCGAAGCGCTCGGGATCACCGGCACACCCGGTTTCATCATTATGAATATGAAAAAGCCGAATGCGGCGACTACCACATTTATCCCCGGGGCTATGGACGCAGCAACTTTGCAGGGCGCAATCGAAAAAGCTCGCGGGGCCTAAAGTTACTTTCACATTTGATGAGTACGGCCATGCCGGTCATGGCCGCTACGCTTTTACAACGAGTAATTCATCCCAGCGGGTCGTATATCTCGGTGATAGCATGGCCTGCTTCATACGAAAATCCTGTTGAATGCCTTCCCCCAGTAAAAACAGAGCTCCGCGCTTTTCTTTATTGAACCGGTCCATAACTTTCATCAGTGCCTGACTGCCAGGCCTGGCCGGGCGAGTATCAAACAGGCTGAGTTGCTCTGTGCCGTCAGTCATAGCGGAGAGCATTACCCCTGCTTTCGCATACGCTATCCCGGGTCTGTAAATGCGGTTCAGGATGGTCATGGCTGCATCAACCAGATCGCGGGTGTCCTGTGTAGCGGTAAGCGGCTCGATACCACAATTGCTGTAGCGGTTTTCACCTTGCGCATAATTGCTACTCTGAATGAAGACTGTGATTTGACGGGTCCACGAGCCATCCTTGCGCAGCTGCTCTGCCGCCCGGGCGGTAAAAAATGAAACTGCCTCATGTAGCTTGCCTATCTCATTAAGGCGCTGACCAAAACTTCTGGAAACGATAATCTGTTGCCTGACAGGAGGAGACTCGTGCAGCCGGAAACATGGTTCGCCATGCAGTTCCCGCCAGGTACGCTCGATTTCAACGCCAAAGCTTTTACGTAAAAAGCGAACGTCGCTATTATAAAAATCACCGGCAGTGATGATCCCGAAAGCCGACAGGCGTTCACTAATCTTTCGACCAATACCCCATATTTCTCTGGTACTGATCAGGCTCAGGAGCTTCCTGATCCTGGCCTGATCAGTCAAAACTACAACCCCGCCTGTAGCTGCCCATCGTTTGCTCGCATAGGTGCATAATTTAGCGAGGGTTTTGGTGCTTGAACAACCCACACCACAGGTAAGGGACAGATTATGAAGAAGTGTACTTCTGATCAACCGGCCGTAATCTTCATAATCTATTATCTTGTTCATGTTTTTCAATAACATGAAATTTTCATCTATGCTATATCGACTCGATTGAGGCGCGAAGCTTTCCAGCGTTTCATGGAAGCGATTTGAGTAGTCTTCATACAAAGTAAAGTTAGAGCTCCGGACTTCGATCCGGTGTTGCTGAATCAAATCCCTGCACTTAAAAATTGGGGTCCCACGCTTAATACCAACGCTTTTAGCCAGTTTATTCATTGCAATGACGGACGAATCGTTATTGCTGGCTATGATGAGCGGCTTTTTTGACAGCTTGGGATCCATCGCACACTCAAATGCCGCATAGGCTCCGTTAATATCAACGTGCATGTACATGGCTGAACTGATTCAGTGCAAAGGTGACGACGCCCCATATCTCAAGGGATTCAGGATTTACACGTATCGGCTTATAGGCTGGATTAGAAGGCATCAAAAGCAGCTCAGGATACGTGTGTAAGATCTTTACCGTAAACTCTCCATCCACCAGCGCAACGACGATAGAGCCGTGTCGTGCTGTTAAAGACCGATCCACAACCAGTATTGCTCCATCATTGATACCGGCATTGATCATACTGAGGCCCGCCGCCCTGACAAAGAAGGTTGAGGGGCGGTTGCGGACTACATATTCATGCAAATTTAATTCATTATCTTCATGCCCGGCGCACGGACTCATCACTCCACAGCTTAGTAAATCACTGAAAAAAGGTGCCATTTCGTAAGGCTTGTTGCTAATGTGCTCAAGGATAACAGACATAGCTACACTCGAATTCTTGTACTGTATGTATAA